>NZ_CAIWNH010000570.1 GCF_903913935.1 uncultured Mucilaginibacter sp. | reverse complement strand
TGGAATATGATATAGCGCAGGCACATGAAGAAAACAAAGCAGACAGGGCCAGATTGGGGCACGGTCCAACGGGTCAAACAGATTTCTGATTTATTTAATAACTTAATATTTGTCGCCGTCAGTGATTTGTCTTATTTGGCGCTGGATAGTTACAATGCGTTCGCGAAGTGTGGAAATAGTTGTAACCACGGCTATCTTATCAGAAAGTCCCTCACTGAAGCTATTTTTGTTCAGGAGCAATTTCCTGATCGCGAGATTAAGCTCGCTTAATTCCAAATTTAAAGCTTCCAATAATTTCATCCAGGCGTATAGGTGTTTAATTTCTTAAAAATATAAGTATTAGTATTTACATTGCACAACAAGTTATTAACAGCGCGTTAATAACCTGCCATTTAAAACAATTAAAGACTATCAATAATTGCTCTCATTTTCTCCAAAGCAGTCTTTGCTACAGTCAAAGCATCCTGTGCATAATAGGCCGGGTTAAACACCTCGGTGGAGAGGACAAGGGGTGTTTTCCTGTTTTTGAGAAGAATTTGCAAAGTTTGTTTTATCGGTGCTACGCCGTCGCCGGGATAAATCCTGTCTTTATCTTCAATTACTAGTGATGATAGCGCTGCCGGGTAGTCGTTCATGTGAAGGATCTCGGCAGCGTTAGCGTCCATAAGCGGAAAGGTTTTAATAGAGGTGCCGCCTTTGTATAAATGAAATATATCCAGCAAAACACGTGCAGACGGGTGCCCGCTTTTCATCGCTATGTATATTACGTCGGCAACAATGCTCATGTTTTTCTGGAAGCCCCACATTTCAAGCTGGGGTACTACGCCGGTTTGGTCGCCTATTTCTAAAAGGGTGCGATAACGTTCGGCAACCAGATCAAGGTTAGGTACTGAGGTATTGGAGCTACCCGCTGCTGTAGCGGCAATGCGTTTACAGCCTAAGATAGCCATCCGTTCCATATCGCGTTTCATTTGTTCCAGCCCATCTTTTCGGGTGGCATCATCATCTACGATCCACTTGTTAAAACTGATCAGATCTTCTACTTTCAGGCCCAGATCATCCAGCCTTTTTTTGGCTTCGCTGATACTGCCGCCATGGCTTAAATACTCCTGAAGCGAGTCGGCCCAGATCTCCACCGACCGAAATCCTGCGGCGGCGGCTGTTTCCAGCTCTTTTACAAAACCGAGTTTATGGCCCCGGATGGTAGCCATATTCAAACCTAATATATAGGCGTTCTTTGCAGGCAAGTTGGCCTTAAGTGGGCTGGCACCTGCTTTTTCGGCTACAGCCACACCTACGGAGGCGCCTATTAATTGAAGGGCTGAACGGCGGTTTATTTTAGGTGTTGGCATTTGTTTGATTTTAATTCGGTGCGCGTTGCAAAATCACATTCAAAAACATAATTACTTATTAAATACGGCAAATACAATTTTGGACGACTGATTGTCCATTTTAAAAAATATTTAAAAGTTTAAATGCAAAAGCAGGGTTTTTTATTGTGTACCTTACCACGATTCCTACCGAATATTTGAATTTGGCACCGCTTTATGCAACTCTGCCAATCTATAATCCGACTATGTGCCAGAAAATATTGATCCTTGATGATGATACCAATTTACTTGAAACACTTTCCATACTCCTTGAGGACAACGGTTATGAAGTTAAAGCCCTGTCAAGCGGTGAAAAAGTAATTGAAGCAATAAATGAATTTAATCCCGGCCTGGTTTTAATGGATGTGATGCTTGCCGGGTTTGACGGCCTGATGATCTGCAGGGAAATAAAAAAACAAGAGGGAATGCAAAGTTTGCCTATAATACTTATATCGGGCCATTATGACGTTAAAAGAGCATTATCTCAACAAGGTGCACCGGATGATTTTTTGGGAAAACCCTTTGACCTGGACATTTTACTTACAAAAATCAAACAGCAGCTGGATAAAGCGTTATAAATAACTAATAGACAATAATTAAATTATCTATTAAATGAATTTGTAACAAAAAATAATCGTTATTAATTAATAATAAAAATAAATACCTGTATTTAAACATTACCTTTAATTTCTGACTATTACTGCTCTTTCAATAAAATCTAATGTTATCATCCTCAACCACTACATACGAAGAAGGCAGGTTAGCGGCAGTTAAGTCATATAATATTTTAGATACTGCCGAAGAAAAAGATTTTGACGATCTGACGGTACTGGCTTCCGCCATTTGCCAAACCCCCATTGCTTTTATAAGTTTAATTGATGATAAACGACAATGGTTTAAATCACGCATGGGGATAGCAGAAACAGAAACCCCGATTGAACTTTCAATTTGCGCAACCACAATTGTGTCTGAACTAGATATTTTGATTGTAGAGGATGCCAGGCAGGATGAACGTTTTGCGAAAAACCCAATGGTTACGGGCGCTACGCGGATGACTTTTTATGCAGGAGTACCCTTGGTAAACGAAGACGGTTTTGCATTAGGGTCACTTTGTGTGATAGACCAGCATCAGAAACAACTGACCAGTGAACAAACCACAGCTTTAAAAATCATTGCCAAACAGGTAGTAGATAAACTGGAATTGAGAAAAAAAGCGATAGCATTGGAAAAGATCCACCAGGAGCTGATCGATTCGAACCTGTTTATCCAGAAATTCGCCGCCATGGCTGCTCATGATATTAAAAACCCCATGACCAGCATTTTACTAACGGCGCAGGCATTGCAGATGCGCCTGAAGAAAATAGATGACAAAAGTTGCGAAAGGCTGATCGACCTGAATATTACTTCAACAAAATGTTTAATGGCTTTACTGGATGATATGATCGCTTATTCCAAATCGCCCTCGTTGCTTTTAACTCAAAAACAAACGGTAAACCTGCCGGAAATGATGCGAAAAGTGATTAGCATGATTAACGTTCCGGACAATTTCACGATTCAGGTACCTACTGAAAACCGGCAACTGAACATTTCATCCATTGCAATAGACCAGATCTTTATCAATTTACTTACTAATGCCATCCGTTATAACGATAAGGAACAAGGCATTATCAATATCAGGTTTAGTGAAGATAAAGATAATTACCACTTTGAAATTGAGGATAACGGCATTGGTGTAGCAAGGGAATACCACGAAAAGATATTCAACAATAACTTCACGTTAAAAATAAGCGACCGTTATAATAAAAAAGGTTCAGGCATTGGCTTATCAACCGTAAAAGAGTTGGTAAAGGCGCTTAACGGAACCATTACGTTGAAATCTGAGCCGGGTAAGGGTACTACTTTTTACATTAGTTTAAATAAGTTATAGTAAGCCCGAAATCATATCGCCCAAAAAACAAATCCCGGACAATATGCCCGGGATCCGTTAATTTTCAACAAAAAGCTATTTAAACCCCCAGGTCCTTAATAATCCCATCTATCTTGGCATCCAGTTGTTTATCGGTTTCAGCATAAGCTGCCGCACTGGCCAATTTGCCATTCACACTGCAATAGAATTTGATCTTGGGCTCTGTTCCTGATGGGCGCGCTGATATGATGCTGCCATCTGCGGTAATAAACTGTAACACATCCGAAACTGGCAATTCCAGCTTACTAATAGTTCCGGCAGCCAGATCGGTTTCAATGCCTTTTTCGTAATCCTTTAAAGTGATCACTGCCGAACCACCCAATGTTTTTGGCGGGTTGGTACGGAATTTCTCCATCATTTCTTTAATCTCTTCGGCACCGGTCTTTCCTTTTTTGGTGATGGAGATCAGTTTCTCTTTATAAAAACCGTATTCGATATAAGTATCAATCAGTGCCTCAAAAAGGCTGCTGCCTTTGTCTTTATAATAAGCTGTCATTTCAGCAATAAAGGCGCTGGAAACTACAGCATCCTTATCCCTCACCAACTCTCCTATTAAATAGCCGTAGCTTTCTTCGCCGCCGCCTATAAAGGTTTGCTTGCCTTCAAATTTGGTCATCAGTTCACCAATATATTTAAAGCCGGTTAAGGTGTTATAGTATTTAACGTTTTTAGCTTTAGCGATTGCCTCAATCAGGTTGGTGGTGACAATCGTTTTAACAATATATTCCTTGCCTGTTAGCTTCCCTTTTTCCTGCCAGGCAGTTAAAAGGTAATTGATCAGCATGGCGCCGGTTTGGTTGCCGTTCAGCAATATAAATTCGTTATTGGTATTCTTTACTGCTATACCCACGCGGTCAGCGTCCGGGTCGGTGGCCAGCACCAGGTCGGCATCTACTTCCTGCGCTTTTTTAAGGGCCAGTGTCAATGCTTCTTTTTCTTCGGGGTTGGGGTAAATAACTGTCGGGAAGTTACCGTCAGGGGTGATCTGTTCTTCAACCAGGAACACATTTTCAAAGCCAAACTGCTTTAATGCCTGCGGTACCAGGGTGATGCCTGTGCCATGTATAGGCGAGTAAACGATCTTGAGGTCTTTTTGGCGTTTGATCGCTTCCGGAGATACTGAAAGCGCAGTGATCTTATCCAGGTAAAGCTGGTCAACTTCCTCTCCTATTTCCTCGATATTTGATTCGACGGGAGTAAATTTTATATCATCAACACTACTCACCTTCGCCACCTCGTCCATCACGGCTTTGTCGGCGGGGAACACAAACTGGCCGCCATCCTCGCCGTAAGCTTTATAGCCATTATATTCTTTGGGGTTATGCGAGGCCGTTAACATTACACCGCTTTTGCAGCCAAATAACCTCACCGCGAATGAAAGCTCGGGCGTAGGGCGCAAGGCCTTAAAGAAATAAACATGGATATCGTTTGCCGAAAAAACTTCGGCAGTAATGCGTGAGAACAGGTCGGCGTTATTGCGGCTGTCGTGCGCGATGGCCACCTTTATTTTCTCGCCCGGGTAGGTTTTTTTAAGATAATTGGCCAATCCCTGTGTGGCTGCGCCGATGGTATATTTATTGATCCGGTTGCTGCCGGGCCCCATGGTTCCGCGAAGTCCGCCGGTTCCAAACTCAAGATCGCGGTAAAACGAATCGGTTAATTCTGTATAAGCGCCCTCATCGAGCATTTTTTGGATTTGTTGTTTTACATCAGCGTCATAGTTGCCTTGCAGCCATGAATTTACCTTTTTTAGTACGGCAGGATCTAATTCTTGCATAAAAATTGGTTTATATATTTAATTGCCTGACCTGGATCAGATTTCAAATATGGTAATAAAAACTGTTTAAAAGTATGCTGATAAACACAAAATTTTAATATAAAACAGCTGCAAATATTGAAACTTGTGATCCTGCAGGCGCTATTCTTATTAATGATTTAATGTCGTTTACTTAAGGTAGATACTTATTTTTAAAAATCGTTTTTCACTACAGATCTACAGGTCTCTTTTGCAAATGTAGTGTAGCGCTACACGTGCTACACCGCGCTACACCTGCTACAATGCTTATTATCAATAATTTATGATCCGCACAATTTTGTCAGTGACAAAATTGTGTCAGCACTTTTACAGCTATTGCACCGTTTTGCCAATCTCAACATGCCCGCGAAACTTAAACAAACGACATTGCTTATTGATTGATCAAATATTCACCTGGCTGTGGTTTCTGTAATCCCTTGGCGCAATCCCGTTTTTCTTCTTAAATAGTTTTGAGAAATAAAATATCGACTCGAAACCTGTATGATAAGCGATCTCGTTGATGGTTAGCGAGGTGGAGGTGAGCAGCTCTTTAGCTTTATTAAGCCTGATATCGAGGTAATATTGATTGGGCGATAAGCCGGTAGCCTTTTTAAATGCCTGCCTGAATGCCGAATAACTCATCGGGATCTCATCAAGCAGGCGCTCTATATCAACAGGATTTTCAATAGTTTCCCGCATTCTGAATTTGGCTTTTGCTATATGGCCGGCGGTTGTACTACTACCGGCACCGCCATTTAACGAGATACTGTTTACCAAACCCAGCATTTGCAGGGTGATGCCGCTTATTACCTGGTGATACCCGGCGACTGAAGTTTTTACACACTCAAGCAATTGGTGGAATAAACGCTGCAGCTCTTCATTTAAGCCGGTTTGGACAAAGGGGGTTTTTCGGTCGAAAAAATATTGTCCCATTAAATATTCCGGGTAGTAACCCTTAAAGCCAACCCAATACTCTTCCCATCCGGATTGCGGATCGGGTTTATACCTGTGCCATACGCCCGGGAAGAGGAAAAAACAGGTACCGGCGGTAATTTCAAACGATTTTGTTTCGGATGATTCAAAAATCCCCCGGCCTTTTGAGATATAAACCAGGTAATAATCATCCAGTATCCGGCCTTTATTCCACGAAAAGTTATGGGTTGCAGGATGCTCCCGGTGGTTGGGGTAAGTTTGGTTGGAATCTATTTTTGAATAGCCGGCTGTCGTGATAAAAAACCCCCATTTTTCATCGATGGGCGATGTCGTAAGGTATTTATTAAAGTTGCGCAGGCCGTATCATTTAAAGCCGGAGGCCGGTGGTTGTCAAATATGTCAAAAAGTACAAATATATTACGCATTTAGATAATGAAAACACTCCTTATTAGTATATTTTTGGTAAATAGATCTGAATTAACTTTACGTAAATACAAATGCTGGCAATGCCATTGGCATTTTATGGGGTAGCTGCAATTTAAAGGGAGATAAGTATGAATTACCAGGTAAACGAAACCCAGGTTGAATTTTATCAGCAAAATGGCTTTATTGTGATCGAAGATTTCCTTACGCCCATTGAACTGGAGTATTGGCGTACCCTGGTGATGAATGCCGTCAGGAACAGGAAGGGACAAAAAATGCCGGGGAAAGAGCTTAAAACAGGTGAAGACGACGGCATTAACGAGGATGCTGCCTATTACGGGAAGGTTTTTGACCAGTTGCTTAACCTGTGGCAAACCGACGATGGTGTAAAAGAGCTGATGTTTGATGAGCGGATAGGTGAAATGGCGGCAAAGCTTTCCGGTGCAGATGGCATCAGGATCTGGCATGACCAGGCTTTGTTTAAACGCCCCTGGGCCAATCCAACATCCTGGCACCTGGATACCCCCTTCTGGTCGTTCAGCGACAGGCGGGCGCTCTCCATCTGGGTTGCGCTCGATGACGCCACGCCGGAGAACGGCTGTTTATTTTTTATCCCCGGCTCCTGCCATCAAACTACGTTTGAAAACAAGGGCATCGGCAAAAATATGGATGGCATTTTTGAAGTTTACCCGCAGTTTGCAAAAATAACATCCTTTGCTGCACCCATGAAAGCCGGCAGCTGCTCGTTCCATAAC
This sequence comes from uncultured Mucilaginibacter sp., assembly GCF_903913935.1. Taxonomy (GTDB): domain Bacteria; phylum Bacteroidota; class Bacteroidia; order Sphingobacteriales; family Sphingobacteriaceae; genus Mucilaginibacter. The sequence continues at coordinate 21,263 of NZ_CAIWNH010000570.1, read as the reverse complement.
GGGCTTACTATCCATGGCGCCAATGCCAATATGACCAGCGGCTTCCGCCGGGCCATGACATGTGCTTACATGCCCGATGGTAACGTATTTAACGGCACGGCCAATATACTGCCCGAAGATTACCTGCAAACGCTGAAAATTGGCGATCTGCTAAATAATGATGAACAAAACCCATTGATATATCACCGTTAAAAAGGTACTACCCTGTTTTAAATAATTTGTGTTATGAGGAAATCCGCCTGTATTATTTTGATAGCTTTTTTACTGCTCGCCCTAAATTGTCCGGCCCAAAAAACGGCGCCGACAGGTTTGTTATGCGATCTGCTCCCGCATCCCGAAATCGCCGCTATCACTGATAAAACACCCGATTTTGGCTGGATAGTAAATGCAGGCGTAAATGAGGATTACCAAACCGGGTATCGTGTACAAGTGGCTACTTCGGCAGCACTTTTGGATGCAGGCCGGCCTGACCTTTGGGACTCGGAAAAGGTTTTATCCGCACAATCTATCAATATCCGGTATATGGGCAAAAACCTCCAGGCTCACCAGCATTATTACTGGCGGGTGTGTACCTGGGGAAGAACCGGTATACAATCAGCCTGGAGTACTGTTCAAAAATTCAACACTTCGGATTTCGACCTGGCGCGGCCATGGCCCGGTGAAAGCAAATGGGTGGAACTACCTGATGAAAGTGGTAAAACCAGCTGGACATTTGAAAACCGGGAGCCGGTTAACTTTCATGATGTGGCGCCGGTGAAAACTATCGTTTATAAAAACGGCAATATTTTTTATGATTTCAAAAAGGATGCCTTTGCTTACCTCGCCCTCAACTTATCATGGGATGACAGGGTAAAAACCGACTCGCTGGAAGTATCCATCGGCGAAAAAGGGATGACTGACTCCATCGACCGCAAACCGGGCGGCGGCATACTTTTTAATGCCTATAAAATTGGGTTAAAAAAAGGAGTGCATGATTATATCCTTGAACTGCCGCGCTTTGTGCCGCAGTTTCCGCACAGCGAAGTAATGCCTTTGCAGATGCCGGAGGTGATCCCGTTCCGCTACGCAGAGATCAGGTCGGTACCCGGCCTTAAGGTGAACAGCATCACCCAAAAGGCATTGTATGTTAAATTCAACCCCAATGCTTCCTCATTTTCCTGTTCCGACGATAAATTGAACCAGATCTACGAGTTGTGCAAATACTCCACCATCGCTAATACCTTTAATGGCGACTATGCCAACAGCGAGCGGGAAAGGATGATGTACGAAGCGGATTGTTATATCCAGCAAATGAGCCATTATGCTATCGACCGTGATTTTGCCACCGCGCGTTACAGCACCGAGAACCTGATCTATCATGCCAGCTGGCCTACGGAATGGATCAACCACAGCGTTTTTATGGCCTGGGCCGATTATTTGTATACCGGCAATAAAGAGCTGATAGAAAACTATTATAACGACCTGAAGGCAAAAACCCTCATCGGGCTGGAAACGTCTGAAGGCTTGATCAGCTCGCGCACGGGCCTGCAAACCAAAAGCTTCCTGGCCTCTATTCATTTTGACGGAGATATGATCCATGATATCGACGACTGGCCAGATGCCGACCAGGGCATCTATCCTAATGGCGAAACGGATAATTACGAACGCAAGGATTATAACACCGTGGTAAACGCCTTTTATTACCGGGCGCTGGTATTGATGGGCCGCATTGCCCTCGCCACTAACCATAAGGAAGACGTTGCGTTTTTTGAAAAAAAGGCCGAAAAAGTAAAAAAGAAATTCAACGAGGACTTTTTTGACGGCGTGAATAAGATCTACATCGATGGCATTGGCAGCCGGCATTTTTCGCTGCAGGCCAATATGTTCCCGCTGGCGTTTGGGCTGGTGCCTGATGAATATAAGGAAAGCGTGGTGAATTATGTAAAATCAAAATGGATGGCCTGCAGTGTTTATGCAGCCAATTACCTGATGGAGGCCCTTTACAATAACGAACAGGGCAACTATGCGCTGGAACTGATGACCAACGACTCGGACCGCGGATGGCTCAATATGATCCGCGTTGGGGCTACGATGACCACCGAAGCCTGGGACATTAAATACGATCCGCACGACATCAGCTGGAGCCATGCCTGGGCAGCCTCCCCTGCCCATATTATTCCCCGCAAAATTATGGGGATCGAACCCGCAGAACCAGGCTATGGGCAAATCAATATTAAACCCCAGCCCGGCGATTTGAAATGGGCTAAAATGAAACTGCCAACGATAAGGGGAGAAATTTCAGTTGATTTAAGCCAGGACCCGGGCAACTGGTTCAGCCTGGCCAGCACCATCCCCGCCAATACAACCGCCAAAGTTTACCTGCCTAAATTACCGGGTAAATACACCCTTATGATGGACGGCAGGATCATCAAAAACACGGCCACCGAAGGAAACTGGGTAGTTGTTAATAGCACTTCGGGAAGCCATACCTTCAGGATAAAGAAAGGTTGAGATTTCGCTTGCTTAAGGCAATTGTCATTATTCAGCAATCATCATATCAACCTGCAGCGATTTATGTTGATCGCTGAAACTTTTTCAGTGATACCGCGTTGATGGTGTACTTCTACAACCTATCGCTATAACTTAAGGGCGGTATTTCGTACCAGCTTGCTTTCTTTAAAAGAAAATGTTATATATTTGATATTCATCGCCTGCCCTTTCAGAATTTTTTTTCTGAATCCAATACCCTTGACTTTTTAAACTATGTATGCCGATCGTTAAGCCTCATCATATTATTGCAATTGGCGCCTCAGCAGGGGGCATGGAAGAGATAAATTCATTTTTTGACCACACCCCTTTAGACGGGGTATCCTATATCATCATCCAGCATCTCTCGCCGGAATTTAAAAGCAGGATGGTTGAACTTTTAGCCAGGCACAGTAAACTGGTTGTGGAACAGGCTGAAAATGGCATGACGGTAAAGTGCAACCAGGTTTACCTTATCCCAAGCGATAAGTTTATGACCATACAGAAAGGCGCCCTGTATTTAACCGATAAGGAAAACATTAAAGGCCCCCACCTCACCATCAATAAATTTTTTAATTCACTTGCGGCAGATTTTGGCAAAAAGGCCATTGGCATCATTTTATCCGGTTTGGGTTCTGACGGGACCGAAGGAATTAAAGCGATTAAAAAAGCAGGCGGCATAGTAATTGCCCGTGACCCCGAGACTTCGGAATTTGGCAGCATGCCTTCCCATGCCATTGCTACGGGCCTGGTTGATTTTGTACTGGAACCCGCGTTGATGCCGGGCGCTATTGAAGATTATATCAAACACGAAGGAGAGCTGATTACTGATCATCACGATGATGAAAAGAACCTGGAAGCGATCATCGAGCTGATCAAAGAAAGGTCGCCGCATGACTTTTCAGATTATAAATTGGCTACTATATTAAGAAGAACCAAGCGCAGAGCTTCGTACGGAAACTTCACCACCCTCGAGAATTACCTGAATTTTCTGAAGGTGACGCCCGAAGAAGTAAGTGCCCTTGCCAAAGAATTCCTGATCAGCGTAACTTCTTTTTTCAGGGATCCGGAAGCTTTCACTTGCCTGGAAAAGGAGGTATTGCCAAAAATCCTAAAACAGTTAGCGTCTGATGAAGAATTAAAAATGTGGATAGCGGGTTGTGCCACCGGCGAAGAAGCATACTCCATGGCCATACTGATAGCCGAACAGTTAACCGGCGGGCGGGAGGATACCGTAGTTAAAATTTTCGCGACGGATATTGATAGCGCTGCCCTCGTTCGCGCAGGTAAAGGGGTATATAATGCCGGTATTTTAAAAAGTGTGTCCCCTGAGCGGCTTGAAAAATATTTTATAAAAGAAGGCGATAGTTACCGCATAAGCCCGGCCATCCGCAAAATGCTGATATTTGCCCAGCACGATTTGGTGAAAAACCCGCCTTACTGCAATATGCATTTGATAAGCTGCCGTAACCTGCTGATCTACATGGCGCCGGTTTTACAAAAGAAAGTTTTTACCATGCTGCTTTTCGGGCTTAAACGAGACGGTTACTTATTTTTAGGCTCGAGTGAAAACCCGATGCCTATTATCAGGAACCTGGAAGTTGTTAATAAAAAATGGAAAATTTATAAAAACCTGGAGACAAAACGGGGCATTAATTTCGATGCTTTTTCGATGCCTGACCTGCTGGATGCCAGGCGCACCCCCTCCAGGTTTTCACCTGAAACCATATCTAAAAACACCAATACCGTAGCTGAAGCGATGCACGAAAGCCTCGCTGATAAACTTGATTATTTTGCAGTTTGCGTTGATGAAAACAATTATGTTGTTAAATCATACGGCGATGCCACCAAATATTTAATTCAAAAACATTTCACCTCAAACCTTACCGAACTGCTACCCAAACCCCTTGCTGTAGCTTTTAGCAGCCTGAGCAAAAAGGCTTTAAAAACAAATGAAAATGCAACCCGTAACGGCATAAAAACGAAACAGGGCCAGTTGATTACCGCCTTAAGCTTATCAGTTAGCCCCCTGGTAGTAAAGGGCGAGGGGAAATTATTATTGGTAACTTTTAGCCGGGATAAATCAATTGGCTCTTTACAAAAAGAAAGCCCGTTTGATGAAAATATCTACCTTGATCAATACGTCATCAACCTGGAAGAGGAATTAAAGGAATTAAAAGAAAAGCTCAGCTCATCCAATGAAAAGCTTGATGCCTATAACGAAAACGTGCAATCCTTTAATGAAGAGCTGATCTCGGCCAATGAAGAGATGCAAAGCACCAACGAAGAGATGCAATCCGTTAACGAAGAGCTGCATACCATCAATTCGGACTACCAGTTAAAAAACAAGGAGCTGATTGAAATAAATGATGATTTGAATAATTACTTCAGGAGCAACATTAACGGCCAGTTATTTATTGACAACGATTTGTTGCTCATGAAATTTTCGCCGGGCACCGTGAAGCAGATCAACCTGCTTGAATCTGACATCGGCAGGCCATTGAGCAATATTTCAACCAACATCAAATTTGAAACTATTATTGACGATATCAAAAAAGTACTTACTGAAGGCTGTGTGGTTACCAAAGAAATTGAAACAAACAATGGCAAATGGTACCAGATCATGACGATGCCTTACATACAGCAGGCTGATCAGAAACGAAACGGCGCCATCATTACCTTTAATGATATTACGGAATTAAAAAAGATACATTATCAATTAGATCTTAGTAATAAAATGCTGGGTATGGCTATTTAGTCTTCGGAAATGGGGACCTGGACAATAAATACTAAAACGCGTGAATTTATTCCATCAATTCGGCTTAAGGAAATGTTTGGGTTTTATCCTGGTGAGAAAATGACGTATGAGGATGCCATCGCCCAAATTGTTAATGAACACAAATCTTTAGTGACTGATGCAGTTGAAGCGTCTATTAATACCGGAAATAAATGTGATGTAGAGTATTGCTTAAGGGGTTTTCACGATGGAAAACTACGCTGGGTGAGGGGCATTGGAAACCTTACTCATGATCAGGAAGGGAAATCCCGGTATTTTACAGGCCTTTTAATTGATATTACCGTCCATAAACAGGATGAACTCCGAAAAAATGATTTTATAGGCATGGCGAGCCATGAACTTAAGACACCCCTTACCTCATTGCAGGCATATATACAAATGCTTGCTGCAAGGGCAAAAAAGGCCGAGGATGCCTTTGCTGTTAACGCCCTGGCTAAAGCCAGCACGCAGGTAAAAAAAATGATAACTTTAATTAATGGTTTTTTGAATGTATCGAGTTTTGAAGCGGGAAAAATCTATCTGAATGAACAGACTTTTGAGCTGAATGACCTGCTGAATGAAATAGTTGAAGATTTCATGCTGACAACCACAAGTCACAACGTTTTATTGCTTCCCAGTCCGGCACTGACCGTTTACGCCGACAAGGACAAGATCGGCCAGGTGATCAGTAACTTTTTGAACAATGCAATGAAATATTCGCCTAACGGTAAAAACATTAAATTGACATGTATCGAATCCGAAGGCATGGCGAAAGTAAGTGTTACGGATGAAGGTATCGGAGTTAATGCCTACGACCAGGAAAAACTATTCGACCGATATTTCAGAGTTGAAAATGAGCAAACCCAGCTAATATCAGGTTTTGGCCTTGGCCTTTATCTATCGGCAGAAATCATCCGCCGTCATAAAGGCGAGGTTTGGGTAGAGAGTGAAGTAGGCCAGGGGGCCGCGTTTTATTTCAGCCTGCCATTGGCTCAGGCAGTATCCGTTTAATTTACTACAAATGCCAGTTGGGTATTCCGGTAAACCGGTTTTTGTAATTGCGACCTGATACCTTTAAAAATTTTCATCGGGCCTTCGGTGGCAAACATATTTACCAGCCACGATGGCAGCGAGCCGGCAGGATCTACGTGTATGGTGTATTCTACCTTAATTTTATCGGGTCCTGCGGGTGTGATAACCCATTTGCCAACAGAATGTTCAATTCTTACAATGCCCGTTTTAACTGGCACCATCCCCGATACGGCGGGGCCATCAATAGTGATCACCCTGGTATCCGGGTTTTGATTGACTATTAAATGTGCAACAAAATCACGGTTGGTTGCCGGCCATGGCAGGTTAACTTCCGAATAGTAATAAAGCTCAGAAGGTGATACCTGTTTGATTACGGTAGCTGATTTGGTATGGTACACCCAGGCGGGAGAAGAATTTACGTCCATTATAAGCGCCACCAATTGCGATGCATCGGCATCAAATTCAGCATCAACCTTTATGGCTTTAACTTTTGAATCGGGCACCGCGCTGGTATAGATTCGGATGCCTTCCTTATCGCTGCGTAATTGCCAATCACCCTGTGCAAAAAGCGGGTTGATCTTAAAAACCAGCAACAATGATACGAGGATCACTTTTAATATTGAATAGGTATATTTATGTGCATACATGGCTTTTTGTTTTATAATGAAAAGGGCGCGTGGCCCTTTTCATTGTTTTTAATTGTTTGTAAAAAATTACCTGGTGCCAAAAGCATAAGCTAAGCGCAGGGCAAAAAAGTTAACCTGGCTATTGCTGTTTTTGCTAACAAAGTCAGTTGAGCCTTCGTACCTTACGCCGGCGTCAATAAAGCTTTTGCCGCCTACCGGGAACTGGTAACCAACCTGCGGCGCGTAGATGAAGGCAGCGCTCTTGTCAAAACCCACGTCGGATTTGTTTAAAGCAAAGGCTGCACCTGCTTCGCCCTGTACATAGAAATGATTTGCAGGGAAGAATTTTAAACCCGCTTTTACCGGTAATAACTGGATGTTGGTAGCTGTAAGGTCGGTTCCGTATGCGTTGTTTTTACCCTGCAGGCTATTATAGCCGGCATTAACGGTAACAAATAATTGCTGCGCAACAGGGATATCGGCTTGTAATGAACCGCCAATGTTCCAGTTATATCCGTTTGATAAATTCCCCGAAGGAAGACCAGCGTCAACGCCGGCGCTTAAAACCACACCGTTTGAACCGGCAGATTTGGTTGAAGTTGATGTGGTGGTTTGTGCTTTTGCGCCCAATGCTAATCCGGCAAAAGCTACTACTAAGGCTGAAATTTTTAATGTACTTTTCATGTTTGTATATGTTATTTTATATAGGTGTTTTTTAAACACGGAGCAAAGTAACAGCACAAAACATACCCTCCGTTTCATCTGAATGTCACAAACATTCAATCGTTTGATTAACAGCGTTTTAATTTTTGACTTTTTTAGTATATAAGTCAGTAATATGTCAAAAAAGTTCGCACACTACGTCACAACGAACATTTTACATAGAAATGAGTTGTAATAGTTGACAATAGTGTTGGGTTAAATTGCAACAGACTTTTACCGTAAATTATTGCTACAGCAGATTGGTAAAAGCAGGAAGTGACTGCCTGTTATCGTATTAATCATAGCTTTGCTATATTATAGCGGGAATTTAAACAGCATGGCTAAAAGAAATACCATCGACAATTCAAAACTCACCTTTAAACAACGGCTTTCGGCATTGAGCAACCTGCCGCATTTTTTCAAACTGGTATGGCAAAGCAGCCCGGGTAAAACAACTTTAAGTTTTATTTTGCGCCTTTTGCGTTCGGCAATGCCCGTAGCTTTGCTGTATGTGGGCAAATTGATCGTCGACCAGGTGGTATTGATCCGCAATGCATCTCACACTGACCCTCATTATTTATGGAAGCTGGTTGCGATCGAATTTGCCCTGGCTATCCTTACCGACGGCTTAAACCGGATGATCAACTTACTTGATAGTTTATTGGGAGATCTTTTTTCAAACTATACCTCCATGCGTATCATGCGGCATGCCGCTACGCTCGACCTTGACCAGTTTGAAGATTCGGTTTTTTACGATAAACTGGAACGCGCCAGGCAGCAAACAGTGGGCCGAACCATATTGCTATCGCAAGTGATGAGCCAAGTGCAGGACATGATCTCGATGGCTTTCCTTTTAGCGGGGTTGCTCACCTTTAATCCCTGGCTTATCCTGCTCCTGCTTATCTCTATTGTCCCCTCCTTTTTAGGGGAATCCTATTTCAATAATCAAAACTATGCCTTAACACGGAGCCAGACGCCTGAACGCCGCGAACTGGACTATACGCGCTACCTGGGCGCAAGCGATGAAACCGCCAAAGAGATCAAAATTTTCAACCTCGCTAAATTCGTTATTAATCGTTTTAAAACGCTCTCGGATAAGTTTTATAATGACAACCGTAAACTTGCTGTAAAGCGCTCGGCATGGGGCACGTTTTTCTCGGTTTTAGGCAGTATGGGTTATTATGCGGCCTATATATTCATCGTCTTTCAAACTATCCACGGAAAAATCTCGGTAGGCGGTCTTGCCTTCTTGTCTGGTTCGTTTATGCAATTACGCGCTTTGATGGAGGGGATGCTTTCGCGCTTTACCACCGTTTCGCAGGGCGCTATTTACCTGAATGATTTTTTAGAGTTTTTTGAGATCAAACCCAAAATACGGGTTGCTGAAAAACCCTTACCATTCCCCAACCCCATCAAACAGGGTTTTACGTTTGAGAATGTTGGTTTCAGGTACCGAAATTCGGAAAATTGGGCCAACAGGCATTTAAGTTTCACCCTTCATCCCGGCGAAAAGCTGGCGCTTGTAGGAGAAAACGGCGCGGGCAAAACCACCCTGGTTAAGTTATTGGCCCGTTTGTACGACCCGACCGAGGGTTGCATTTTGCTGGATGGCGCTGACATCAGGGATTATGCTATTGAAGACCTTCGCTTCCACATCGGGGTTATTTTCCAGGACTATCTGCGCTACCAGATGACCTTTTCACAAAATATAGCGGTCGGAAATATAGGGGAAGTGGAAAATACAGACCTGATCAAAAAAGCTGCCCGGGAAAGTCTGGCCGATATCCTTGCAGAAAAACTGCCGCATAAATACGAACAATGGTTGGGCCGGCGATTTAATGACGGCATTGAACTGTCAGGCGGCGAATGGCAAAAAGTGGCGCTCGCCCGGGCTTATATGAAGGATGCCCAGCTACTTATACTGGACGAGCCAACCGCAGCTTTGGATGCCAGGGCCGAATACGAGGTATTCCAGCGGTTTGCGCAAATGACCGAAGGGAAATCTGCTGTACTGATCTCGCATCGTTTTTCAACAGCAAGATTAGCAGACCGGATTATCGTACTTGAAAAAGGTGAGCTATTGGAAATAGGTACCCATACCGAATTGCTTGCCAAAGAAGGGCGCTATGCAGAATTGTTTCATTTACAGGCCATGGGCTATCAATAAAGAATCAGCCTAAAAGATCACAACAACATTATATTATCATAAATTACTTTACCGCCGTAAATAAGGCAAAGCACCGATGTGGCAAGAATGAGCAGCGTTTGCAAAACAGGCGCCTGGATCAGTTTTTTTGAAAACGGAACACTAAACAGGCCCGCTGCAACCAACATCCCTCCTATGCAGCCCGCGCTGAAGATCAACAAATAAACCAATCCGTCAAAGGGGCTTTTGATCTGTGCCATAACCAGCACTACCAATGCGCCGCTGCCGGCCAGTCCGTGTACCAATCCGACCCCATAAGCCAGCTTATGCGAATGATCATGCGTGTGCACATGCAATTGGGTATGCTTAAAATTTTGTTTTGGTGCAAAATGCACGTGCAAGTGTTTATGCTCATCAACGGTATGACTATGTGTGTGGCTGTGCAAATGCCCATGCGTGTGGATGACGAGTTTTTTACCACGAAAGAATTTTTGCAACCTGTAAACAGCCAGTGCGATCAGCATTAAGCCGACGGCAGCTTCAAAATAATGAAAGCTATGTTCAGAAATCCCTACTTTAAACAAGATCATCAGCACACCGATCAACAGGATGGTGGACGAATGGCCAAGCCCCCAGAAAATACCATCTTTAACAGAGAGCCAGATATGGTTACGCCTTGACACAATATTGGTGACGGCCAGTAAATGGTCGGCTTCAAAAGCATGGGTAAACCCGGCGTAAATGGTAAGCAAAAGTGGAAAAGTGAACATATTTTCGGGTGGTTTTGGTTGTTTTTAAATTGTTTTTATCAGCAGATCCTTGGCAGTTGTTCGCCAGGCAGCATATTTACTACCCTGCGGCCGCCAATTAAACTTTTCATGATCACCTGGCGGGAATGATCGGTTGTCATTTCGCCTATGATACTTGCCATTTCGCCGTGTTCCCATTCATTCAGCCTGCATAACACAGCAGCTGCAACAGCGGGGTCAACAACGGCAACAAACAGGCCCTCATTGGCAACATACATCGGGTCGAGGCCCAGCATCTCGCAAGCGCCTGCCACCTCTTCCTCCACACTCATGTTTTTTTGCGTGATGTCGATTCCTAATTTGGAACCCGCGGCAATTTCATTCAAAACGGTGGCCAGTCCTCCCCTTGTCGGATCGCGCAAAAAGTGGATCTTTTCGCCAAATTCATCTAAAAGAGCAAGCACAATTTTATTGAGCGGCCGGGTATCACTGCTGATCGTACTTTCAAACTGCAGGCCCTGGCGGTGGCTCATGATGGTAATACCATGCCTGGCAAGGGGCCCACTTAAAATTATTTTATCGCCTGCTTTAATATTTTCGGCATCAATATTTGCTTTCGGGTGCACAAGGCCAATACCTGTGGTGTTTATAAATATCCTGTCGCCTTTACCCCGCTCCACTACTTTTGTATCGCCGGTAACGATATTTACCCCGGCTGCTTCGCAGGCAGCTTTTATGCTGAGAAGTATTTCCCAGAATTCGGTCATTTTCAAACCCTCTTCCAGCACAAAACCAAGGGTGAGGTATTTTGCCGCAGCACCGCACATGGCCAGGTCGTTAATGGTTCCGTTAATAGCCAGATCGCCAATATTGCCACCCTCAAAAAATATCGGGGACACTACATAGGTATCGGTACTCATAGCTACTTTCCCCTCGAGGTTAAAAATCGCGCCGTCGTGCTTTTTGTTCAGTAATTCGTTTTCAAGCAATTTAAATACCCCGGCATCCAACAACTGGCTGGTTAAGGTGCCGCCGCTGCCATGCCCCAGGTTAATGGTATCAAAATCAAGTTTTGGTAAGGGACAGGAGAGATTCATTTGGTGAATTGTGAATGGTGAGTTGTGAATAAAATTAAAAACTTTAAAACGATATAATAACTTAATACCCCAATGACTAAATGACCTCTTCAACAGCCATGTTAAAATAATAATAAGCCGCGCAGGCCCCCTCGCTGCTTACCATCGGCGCACCCAAAGGCTGAACCGGGGTACATTTTGTACCAAAGTTGGGGCATTGATTCGGCTTGATCTTTCCTTTCATGATATCGCCAGACATACAGGTTGGGTCTTCATGCGATTCAGCCATATCAAACTCAAACTTTTTCATGGCATCATACGCGCTATAGGCATCTTTTACGCCATAACCGCTGGAGGCTATTTCGCCAATGCCGCGCCATTCGCGGTTAGTCACTTCAAAAACCTGGTCAATGGCATTCATAGCGCTGGTATTTCCGGCGGCTTCAACGATACGGGTGTATTGGTTTTCCAGTTTGTATTCGCCTTTTTCCAATTGTTTTACGGCTGCTAAAATTCCCTCCAGCAGATCGACCGGCTCAAAGCCGGTGATGACGATAGGGATCTTATACTTTTCAACTATCGGGTAATATTCGCTCATGCCCATAATGGCACATACGTGGCCGGCCCCTAAAAAAGCGTCGACTTCACACTCCTCGTCGCTCATAATGGCTTCAATTGCAGGTGGCACTAACACGTGCGAAGTAAGGATAGAATAATTTTTCACTCCGGATTGATACGCCTGGATAACTGACAAAGCATTGGCCGGCGCAGTAGTTTCAAATCCTACCGCAAAAAAAACAACTTCGCGGTCGGGGTTTTCTTTGGCGATGTTAACGGCTTCGAGCGGCGAATATAAAATGCGCACGTCCGCACCCTTTGATTTTGCTTCCAGCAGGCTCATGCCACTCCCGGGTACGCGGATCATATCACCATAGGAACAAAGGATCACCTTATGCTCCACCGCGAGGTGAACCGCCTTATCGATCAGGTTAACCGGTGTAACACAAACCGGGCAACCTGGGCCGTGCACCATCTGGATGTTAGGCGGCAACATATTAAGGATGCCGTTTTTTACCAGCGAATGCGTTTGGCCGCCGCATACTTCCATAATATTCCAGTTCCCTTTTACGGTCTCCCTGATCTCTTTCAACAGGGCCTCCACAATTTCCGGCGAGCGGAATTCTGATAAATACTTCATAACGCTAAATCGTACAAATCGTTTATATCTTCTTTATTTATTTTTTCTTCTGAAGCCGAACTGGCAACACGTTTGCTTTTTATTCCGTTTTCGTGATACACCAGTTGCCCGAAGGAAATATTCTCATCATTGGGCGAAAGGTTGAAATGAAAATATAATTGGTATTTATTTTCATATTGGGTTTTTATCCAATCCACAAGCAGCGCATTCTGAAACACACCGCCGCTAAAACAAATGTGTTTAATATTACCCCTGTCTGCAATTGCGCCAATCAAACAAACCAGCGAATAGTGGAATTTGGCAGCGACGTAGCTTGTAGACTTTCCGCTGGCAATATCCGCTAAAATATTGCGGATCATTGTAGTGGTTGGTACCGGGCCACCTGCTTCCCACTCTTTAACATAAGTTTCGTCCATGTGGAAACCATTTTCGATGACATATACTGCAGCCGCCCTTTGAAGGTACATCGCCGCCTCTCCTTCATAACTCTGCTTGTCGCAAATCCCCACCAGTGAAGCCACCGCGTCGAAGATTCTACCAACGGATGAGGTAAAAAGGTTAGCGTTCCTGATCAGGGCATGATAGTTATTCCATTCGGCGCCGGTAAATTTTTCTTTCAGGATAGAAGGCTGATGGCCGGACTCGCTGATGGCGCATAAGGCAGCGATGCGCGGCTCCAGCGCAGTTTTATCACCCGCAATATTGGGGAAATAATCGAAATGGTTAACGCGCACCATTTCGTTATGTTCGTATTTAAAAAACTCGCCGCCCCAAATATTCCGGTCGGTACCCAAACCTGTACCGTCCCAAATTATCCCTAAAACAGGCTCCTTTTTTTTAATAAGCTTGTTTTCGGCGAGTACGGCCGCAAAATGAGCCTCGTGGTGTTGTACCAGTTTTACTTCTGCATCAAACTTTTCGGCCAGCTCAAGCGCATATTCAGTCGAAAAATAGCCAGGGTGCATATCGGCAACAATAATCTCCGGTTTAACATCATACATCTGTAGCCAATGTTCAAGGGTTTGCCGGTACATCAGCTGCGATTCGAAGCTTTCGCCACTGCCCATAAACTGACTTACAAATACATTACCGTTAACGGCCAGGCTAAAACTGCTTTTTAAAAATGCCCCGGTAGCCAGTATGCACTGTTTTGTTTTGGGTTGATAATCTAAAAATGAGGGAGCATACCCCCGTGAGCGCCTGAAAATGATTTGCTGATTTGTATATTTTGACACCTGAACCACGCTGTCATCCTGTGGAATGATGATTTCCCGGTTATTGCTAACCACGTAATCGGCAATGTCGAATAAATAGTTAAGGGCGTCGTCATCTTTATAAATAATCGGCGAGCCGGATATATTTGCGCTGGTGGCGATCAATGGCCTACCAAAATCAGCTGAAATTAACTCCAGCAGTGGATTATAGGGGATCATTATGCCAAGGCGTTTTAACCCCGGGGCTATGTCCATTAAAGAAAGTTCATAAAAAGCCTCCGGTTTTGGCACCAATAACACGATGGGTGCCGCCGGGCTTTCCAGCAATTCTTTTTCCTGTTCATTTAATTCGAAGTTGTTTTGAACGGACTTAATACGTGGATATAAAATGGCAAACGGTTTGGAGGGCCTGTATTTTCGGGTGCGAAGTATCCGGATAGCTTTGGAGTTATTGGCATCGCAAAGCAATAAATAGCCGCCAATGCCCTTTACAGCCACAATTTTACCTTGCGAAAGGTGATTTTTGATATGAGATAAAACAGCTTCCGCATCATTTGAAATAACGATTGAAGCATCCTTATAAAGGCTAAGCTTAATCCCGCAACCGGCACATGAGTTGGTTTGCGAAAAAAACCTGCGGTCGTTAATTTCTTTGTATTCATCACTGCAGGTATTACACATGGTAAAAGCGTGCATCGCTGTTGTATGACGCTCATAGGGGAGCCCATTCAAAATAGAATATCTTGGACCACATTGGGTACAGGTGATAAAAGGATACCGGTAACGGCGATTGCCCCTATCATGTAATTCAGACCTGCATTCAGGACAAAGGGCTATATCCGGCGACAATAACACCTGTTTTTTGCAGGTATTATTGTCTTCAACCAGGATAGTAAAATCAATATAAATTTGGTCAGCTACTCTAAAAAGTTTGGCCACAATGATCTCCGATTTCGCCGGGGCCGCCAGTTTTATTTTCTTTAAAAATGTATTTGCCTCCTTTGCTGTCGCATTAAAAAAAATATTAATTCCATCGCTGTCGTTTTTCACATATCCGTTCAGGTTCAGTTTTTTTGCCAAATGATAGATCATCGGCCTGAAGCCTACCCCCTGCACGATGCCGTTGATATGGATATGATAGGTTTCCATCTATGGCATAGCTATCATATTTCCGAAAGGAGGTTCAGCCAGAATCTCATCGTTTAGATGGAGCAGGCATTTAATCTCATTAATGATATCGGGCACTACACTTGCAATTTTTGCGGTAAGTTCGATGCCCTGTTGCTGTACGGACTCGATGCTTACCACAAAAAGGTCAATTTCGGGCATTTTACCCAAAACCTGCAAGGCACTTACCAGGTCTTTCAGGCCAATATCATGCGTGCTCATAGCAGGCGGAAAATCAGCGGCAAACCTGGGTTTTATTAGCCGGATGGTACCAGGGGCGTTTCCATCCAGTGTAGCGTCAACTAAAATAATATGTTCGTAAATTTCAAAATATTCCAGCAGGTAAAACCCGCCGGTGCCCCCATCAAGCACATCAACGCCTGCCGGCAGTTGCTCTTTTTCGAGCAGGTTGGCAATGTGTACACCGATGCCTTCATCACCCATCAGGTAATTGCCTATTCCGAGTATTAATGTGCCTTTATTCCTTTTCATTTTACTTTCTTTTCGGGGTTTGGTGTTTGATGAGCGTTCTTTTCAAACATTTCTTCTTCAATAAACTTAAAGCCGCCACCCATACTGCTGATCTCGCCGCGGCCTTCTACATAATCATGGTAGAAAACCAGGTAAACATGGATCACCGCGAAGAGAATGAAGAACCACATGGACCAGTGGTGGATCTGCCGGGTTAGGATATCGCCGCCAAACATGGCGGGAACCCAGGCAAATAATTTTGGCAGCCACCAGGATGACATACCGGCATATAAGCCAAAGCCTGTTAAACACTGTACCAAAAAAGCAATAAAGGTTAAGAAATAGATAAACCCGGCCATAGCATTGTGGCCGATGCTTAAATGGTCCTGCTCTTTGCCGTTCTTTTTCAGCATCAGGATGTCAATTTTAAATACGGCCCACATCTCCGTAAAAAACCTCCTTGATGTAGGGATAAATTGCTTCCAGTTGGCAAATTTGTTGCCTACAAAACCCCAGTACAATCTAAATAGAAAATTAAAAAAGAAAATATAAGCTGCTGCAAAATGCAGGTACCTGAACCAGCCCATTGTATATTGATGCGAAGCATCGTTGTGGCTTAATAAACCAAGCGGGTTGGAGATATAAAACCCTGTGATGATTAAAACAACAATAACCAGCGCATTTAACCAGTGGTAAAACCTTACCGGCATTTCCCACACATAAACCCTCCGTAAGCGGGGAATATGTAAATATTTATTTGCCATAATATTGTTTTTTAAATTAATCGCCCAATACACTTACCCTGCTGATTGTTTTTCCTTCTTCATCATACAAATGCACGCTGCAGGCCATACAAGGGTCAAAACTGTGGATGGTCCTTAATATTTCCAGCGGTTGCGTTTCATCTGCAACCGGGGTATCGATCAGCGCTGCTTCATAAGCAGACATGCCGCCTTTGCTATCCCGTGGAGACGCGTTCCATGTTGTTGGAACTACCAACTGGTAGTTGGCGATCTTCTCGTCCTGGATATTGATCCAATGTGCCAGCGCACCACGCGGCGCCTCAGTATGCCCTACGCCAAACGCTGATTTTGGCCAGGTAGCCGGATCGAACTTGCTCATTTCGGCCATCCGGGTGTCGCCTGCCTTAATATTTGTCAATAACTGGTTATAAAAATCGAGACCCCATTGTGCAGTCAAACTGCTTTCCAGTCCGCGGGCAGCGGTGCGGCCCAGGGTAGAGAATAAGGCTGTGATCGGAACATTCAGATCTTTCAGCGCTTTATCAACTACTTCTTTAAATTCCGGCCTTCCACGGCCATAGCCAACCAGCACCCGGGCTAAAGGACCCACTTCCATGGCGTGGCCTTTCCATCTTGGTGTTTTAAGGTAGCTGTATTTTTTATCGGTGTCCAGGTGGTCAAACGGCGGTTTAGGGCCGGAATATTTTACCTTGCTTTCGCCTTTCCATGGGTGCAAGCCTTTGTCATCGCCTCCGGCATATTCGTACCACGAGTGCGTGATAAATTCCTGCACTTCGTCATCTTTCCTTAAGTCAACATCATAAATTTTGCTTACATCTTTGTTGAGAATTGCACCGCCTGGGAATTTATAGGATGACGGGTCGCGGTAGCCATTGGTTGGCAAATCGCCATAAACCAAATAATTACCTAACCCGCCGCCAATTGCACCCCAATCCTTATAAAACGAAGCGATTGCCATTAAATCAGGAATATAAACCTGTTCAACAAAATCTTTTCCGTCCTGCAATAACTGGCCAACATAAGCCAAACGCTCTGCATTGATCATGCTCACGTCATCCAGGTTGATAGCGCAGGCCATGCCACCCACCAAATAATTAGGGTGCGGGTTTTTGCCGCCGAAGATGGCATGTACTTTTACAATTTCTTTTTGCCATTCAAGCGCTTCGAGGTAATGGGCAAGGCCGATGAGGTTAACTTCAGCAGGTAGTTTATACGCTTTATGCCCCCAATAGCCGTTGGAAAAAATACCCAGCTGACCACTGGCTACAAACTTTTTAATACGAGTTTGGATATCGCTGAAATAACCCGGCGAGCTTTTGGGCCAATGGGAAATGCTTTGCGCCAGTTCCGAGGTTTTTTTCGGGTCGGCCTTCAGCGCGTTCACTACATCTACCCAATCCATTGCGTGCAGGTGGTAAAAATGCACCACGTGATCATGGATATACTGGGTACAAAACATAATATTACGCACCAGTTCGGCATTTGGCGGAATGGTAATATCCAGCGCGTCTTCCACACACCGCACAGAAGTTAGGGAGTGGATGGAGGTACACACGCCGCAAACCCGGCCTACAAAGGCCCAGGCATCACGCGGATCGCGACCCTGTAATATTTCTTCCAGCAGGCGCACCATGGTGCCGCTGCTATATGCGTCTTTTATTTTCCCGTTCTCAATATCAGCTTCTATACGTAAGTGACCTTCAATCCTGGTGATCGGGTCAACAACAATTCGCTTACTCATGATTCTATTGTGTTATAATGTGAGTTGATTAAGATTCCAATTCGTGTTCACTTTCATTACCTTCAGCCTGGTGTTCATGGATGGTTTTGCTCTTGCCAAAATTGGTAGCCACGGCATGTACAGCAACTGCGCCCAGGGTTACACCCAGGGCAACCTCGCCAAGCTTGTCGGCATCCGCTTCGATACCAAAACCGGCAAAAGATGATCCTCTTTCATATAACCGGCCATTATCCCAAAAATTTTCTTCGCTGCAGCCAATGCATGGGTGCCCGGCCTGAATTGGGAAACTGGTGCCTCCGTTCCATTTGGTAACCGCACAGGCATTATAAGTAGTTGGTCCCTTACAGCCCATTTTGTACAGGCAATAACCTTTTTTAGCATTCTCATCGTCAAAGCTTTCCACAAACAAACCGGCATCATAAAACGGACGGCGGTAACAGGTGTCATGCACGCGTTTGTTGTAAAATGCTTTTGGCCTGCCGATCCTGTCTAACTCAGGGATCACGCCGAAGGTTAAGTAGTGAACGATCACCCCTGCCATTACTTCGCCAATTGGCGGACAGCCGGGCACTTTAATAATAGGTTTGTTGGTAATTATTTTATGTATAGGTGTGGCCTGTGTTGGATTTGGTTTGGCTGATTGTACGCAACCATTGCTGGCGCAGCTTCCCCATGCTATAATGGCTGCAGCCCCTTCAGCTACTTCATGTAAGATCTGAAGAGATGTTTTACCGCCGATCATGCAATAAACGCCATCAGCGCCCAGCGGTACACTACCTTCAACGCACAAAATATACTGCCCTTTGTATTTGGTCATCGTGTTTTTTAACGCAGCCTCAGCCTGTGTACCTGATGCGGCCATCAGTGTCTCGCTATAATCCAATGATATTTTATCAAGCAAGATATCCGCGACGATTGGGTGTGATGAACGGATGAAACTTTCGCTGCAGCAAGTACACTCCTGGAAATGAAGCCAGATCACCGGCATCCTTGGTTTGGTCTCTAAGGCTTTCGCGACCTGCCCGATGGCAGATTGTTCAAGGCCGATAAAGGCGGTCATTAAACTAACAAACTTTACAAAATCGCGGCGGGAATACCCTTTTCGCTGCACCTCCTCGTAATAAGTTGGCTGCTTTGGAATAATCTCATTATTCATGATGGCAATGATTTAAATAATTGGTTAAATTTAGGCTGAGTGGCTAAATAATTACCAAATCTACCAAGGTGACATTAAGCGACTTATAAGCAATATCATTTAATAAAGTGATCGTTGTCACATACTTATCCATTACATCCCGATAATTTTGATATAAAAACATTGATGCGGTTGTATCAAAAATCAAATCAAAAACGATGCATGAACTTTCCATTGTGATGGGTATCATAAAGATCGCTGAAGATCATGCAAGGGCCGCGGATGCTGCCGCGATTGATGAGATTGAGCTCGATATTGGTACGATGAGCGGGATTGATATGGACAGCATGGAATTTGCCTGGACACAGGCCATTAAAGGCACTATGCTGAACGACTGCGTGAGGAAGATCAACAGCATTACAGCAAAAGCCAAATGCCTTGACTGCGATACGGAGTTTGAAATAAAAAATTACTATGACGCCTGCCCGGTTTGCGGCGAGCATTTGATTGATATAGTACAGGGGAAAGAACTTATGGTGAGATCCCTGCTTGTTTCGTAAAATAAAATTATAATTACTAAAAACTAAAATTATGTGCGCAACATGCGGCTGCAGCTCCGACGGCAAAACTACTTATTACCTGGTTGATAAAGATCAACCGCATTCACATGACCATAGCCACCCGCATGATCATGTTCACCCACACGACCATGGACATACGCACGACCATCCGCATGCCAGCGAAAAAAAGATCATTGATGTGGAACAGGATGTTTTGCACCAGAACAATTTGCTGGCCGAACGCAACCGCGGCTATTTTGATGCAAAAAATATACTGGCGCTTAACCTGGTGAGTTCACCTGGCTCCGGAAAAACCTCCTTACTGGAAAGGACATTAAAAGATCTGAAGGGAGAACTTGAATTTGCTGTAATTGAAGGCGACCAGCAAACCAATAACGATGCCGACCGTATTTTCGCCACCGGCACCAAGGTCACCCAGATCAATACCGGAAAAGGATGCCACCTCGACGCGCACATGATATTGCACGCCATGCAGGGATTGAAACCAAAGGACAATTCGGTTCTGTTTATTGAAAATGTAGGCAACCTGGTTTGCCCGGCAATGTTTGATTTGGGCGAAAAGGAAAGGGTAGTGATCATCAGTGTTACCGAAGGGGATGATAAACCGCTTAAATACCCGGATATGTTCCACTCCTCAACCCTTTGCATCATCAATAAAACCGACCTCCTGCCCTATGTGCCTTTTGATATTGAAAAGGCAAAGGCCAACGCCAAAAAGGTGAACCATCATTTGGACATCATTGAAGTGAGCTGCACCACCGGCGATGGCTTACCGCTATGGTATAACTGGCTAAAATCAAAAGTAATGCAGCCGGAAGCGGTTTAAGCCTCACCTAAATCCTCTCCAAGGGAGAGGACTTAAAACAGAGGGGCTTTTATTTATAAAACTCGATAAACAACCAAACTTATGTGCCTCGCAATACCCGGTAAAATATTAGAGATAGACTCCACACTGGACGACCTTTTCCGCACCGCCAAAGTATCTTTTGGCGGCATTCAAAAAACCATTAACCTGTGTATGGTGCCCGAGGCGCAGATAGGTGATTATGTTTTGGTACACGTGGGCGTAGCCATCAGCAAAATAAATGAAGATGAAGCGCTTAAAGTGTTCGACTATTTAAAAGCTATGGGTGAAGTGGAAGAGTTGGAGGAAAAAGGTACCTGACCATAACTGGAACAGCTTTTTATTTAATAAATTCCGAAAAATGTCTATTTTTTCACTTCGGCGATGAAGGCAAAATAGCTATCCTTACAAGAGATAATCCCATGTGGCTTAATTAAGACGGATACACTTTTTTCCAATCGTTATTTCACTGCACATCCGCAGGGTTCCTTTGCAATAGTTTTGTAGCGTTGACTTGTCCTAAAAAAAGTTGACTG
>NZ_CAIWNH010000569.1 GCF_903913935.1 uncultured Mucilaginibacter sp. | reverse complement strand
TTCTAAAGAAGCTTTGGCAATGGAAACCGCTGCATAGCCCTCCCAATATTTATGGGCACCTTCACTGGTAAGGCCAATGATGCGGCCATCGGTGTGAAACAGATCAGCATTTAACAGTAACCGGGTCCAGTCAAGCAGGCTGGTACTCATCGCATAAGCCGTTAGCTGAATATCGTCAATGGATAGTACATTATAAACATCGCCTGCCTCTACTAAATCGCCGGCAGCCGAAATTGCAGTTTGGTTGATTGCCAGGGGCTTTAAATTCCCTCTTGCAATGCTATGGAGCAGTAATTTCACACTTTGGGTACCAGCCTGTACCGTAAATTCTTTGATAAATATGGCTTGCCCGTCCTTGTCAAGCGCATTGATATTATAGGATAAGATAGTTGTGGCGTTGGATGCGGCAATTTTTATAAACTTTTGCTTAAGCAATTTTTCGGCGGCTGCGGTTTCCCGGTACAAAACGGCCACATTCATGCCGTGCAAGGCCAATTTTTCTACGGTAGCAAAGCCAAAACCGCTCGATCCTCCTAATATAACCGCCCATAACCCTGAAAATTGTGCTGTCTTTTCCATTTAAATTCCCTTTATATACTCCAAACTTTACCGTTTTCTATATCAACCCTCAGGGCTGCATGTGCATA
This sequence comes from uncultured Mucilaginibacter sp., assembly GCF_903913935.1. Lineage (GTDB taxonomy): Bacteria > Bacteroidota > Bacteroidia > Sphingobacteriales > Sphingobacteriaceae > Mucilaginibacter. The sequence continues at coordinate 1,181 of NZ_CAIWNH010000569.1, read as the reverse complement.
AAAAATATTCCAGGCGCCTTGAAAATCTATTTCTTGCATTTGCCTGTTGTATCTCCTAACAATTTCCGGAGTAATATGTTACAGATATATAATAAACAGTATATATTTTAACATATATGCCCATTTCAGGCCTATAGCGGGTAAAATAGGATGTTTTACAGGGATTGATTGCTATGAATATTTGGATAAAATGGAAAATTTTAGTCGTATGGACACTCCTGGTGGGGCCGGTTTTTTTTAAAACAGGCGCCGCACAGCCCAAATTTGATAAATCAGTGTTTTATGAGGTGATGGCGTCAGGAGATCTCGATGCCGTTAATCAGGAATTAGCAAAGGTAGCGTGGGCACAAACGAACCTGGCAACAGGATATATGGGCGCTTTATTAATGAAGAAAGCCGGTTTGCTGGCAAAACCCAAACAAAGATTAAAATTTTTTAAAGAAGGGCGGATCCAACTGGAAACGGCTTTGCTGGCTGACAAGGAGAATACAGAATTTCATTTTCTCAGGCTCGCAATTGAAGAACACGCCCCAAAAATCGTAAAATATCATACAGACATCGCTAACGATAAGCTGATTATTGAAAAAAATTTCAAAAATCTACCGCTGGTTTTACGGCAAGCGATCCTTGACTATTGCAAAAATTCAAAAGTACTTCAAGCAGCAAATTTTCAACCTTAAGTGCAGATGCAGCAAAAAATATTGGCGATTTATTACACGCAGTCGGGCCAGATGGCTGAAATCATGGAGACCTTTACCGCGCCATTGGCCGAAGCAGGTGCCAGGGTTGAAAAAGTGGCGATCAGGCCCCTTGCTGATTACAATTTCCCCTGGACAGGGAAAGGCTTTTTTTCGGTGATGCCTTCCTGTGTGCTGGGCATTCCCGAAGCATTGGAGCCGCTGAACGTAAAGGAACAGGCTTATGATCTGATTATTTTAGGTTATCAACCCTGGTTTTTATCTCCCAGTATTCCGAGTAGTTCCCTATTGCAAAACACAGCGTTCAAGGCTTTACTAAAGGATACGCCGGTAATCACCATAAGTGCTGCCAGGAATATGTGGATAAATGCATTTGTACGGGTACGGCATCTGCTCAAAGATGCCGGCGCGAAATTGGTGGGGAATGTTGCGCTGGTTGATAAACATCCTAACGTAGTGAGTTTTATAACGATTTTTTACTGG
>NZ_CAIWNH010000568.1 GCF_903913935.1 uncultured Mucilaginibacter sp. | reverse complement strand
TGTATCGAGAGGGTCCTTCTTTTCAACCAGGTGACTGATGATCATGCCCAGGCCAACAAAGGTTGCCACAAAACCTCCATAAATAACATGGCTGTCATCATCATTAATAGCCATAGAACGACACAACACATAGGCCAGCAAAAGACCAATACCTGCACCAAATACCATCATACCAAAGCGTAGCGGGCTTCTGCGGCGGCCCGACCAATTACTGTTCTTCACATTATTCAATGCAGATACATCCATACCCCGGCTGATCATTTCAAGGCGTTCGCGGCTGCGCATATAACTATGGGCAAATGCAAGGCTAAGGCCACCAACGATGGCAACTATCGGCACCATTACTCCTAATATGCCTTGTAATTCTCTTCCGTCAATCATTTGTAACATAACTATGTTTTAAAGGGTTTTAAATATTGCTTACAAGTTTAAGACTACCTTGTTTAAACCGAGGTTACCGAAAAAATAAAAAAAATATTGCGGTAACCTGCATAGCTTTCGGGTAGTCTTAGTTAGTACTACATGCAGGGCATTATAGCAGATGATATTTTGGTGGGACATATTATAAATGGCGATACTACCGCATTTAAAGTGCTGGTTGAGCGTTACCAAAACTTGGTTTTCACTATAGCGTTCCGCATAACCGGTAAGCGTGAAGAAGCCGAGGAGGTAGCACAGGATGTTTTTTTGAAAGTATATAATAGCCTGGCCGGGTTTGAGGGAAATGCAAAGTTTTCGAGCTGGATTTATAGGATAGCCCACAACACCGCCCTAACTAAAATAAGAAACCGGAAAGAAGAGTTTAAGGAATTAGATACTACAGGAAACCGCGATTATGGATTAGCAAACAGTATAGTTAATGAAGCCGACCAAACCTTTACCAAAGAATATATAAACCGGGCCATAAACATGCTTGAACCCGAAGAGGCAACCATTATAACCCTGTTTTATTTGGCGGATCAAAGTTTGGAAGAAATAGCCCCGGTATTGAACATAGAACCCAACGCAGCCAAAGTGAGGCTTTTCAGAGCCCGCAAAAAGCTGCGCGAAAAAATGGAACTGATTGGATAAAAGCGATAATTTAAACAGCAGCAAATGATAACCGAAGAGCAAATATGGAATTACCTAGACGGCAGCCTTAGTGAGGCTGAGCGTAAAGAAGTGGAACGGAGTATTGCAGCCGATAAGCAATCCATGGACTTATTTACAGAAATATCTGCACTGAACCGTTATTTAAAACAGAGCAGCTTGTTAAGCCCTTCTCTCTCCTTTACCGGTACGGTTATGGCAGCTATAGCCCAACAAAAACCATTTACAGCGCCGGTAGTATTACCAATAAAAGCCTTGCTGTTATTTTTATTACCAAGCCTGGCACTGATAACCGCATTTGCAGCTGTACTCGCTTATGGCGATGTGCAACTGTCAACTCTGGCACAAATAAACATACCCATGCCCGATTTTAGCCGTTTTAAGATCTACTTAATTGCAGGCTATATTTTGATACTTGCCTACCTGCTCGATAAATTATCAGAGCACCGGTTCAACCGTAAAGCCCTTCTTTCTTAACAAGGCAATAACACCTACTTCGCCGGGTAAATGCAGCGCACCGATAGCAATAAACGTAGGTTGCTTTTTAATAAATTCAGCCATGCGTTTAGCCATACGCTCATTCCGGTCCACAACCAGCGCCTTATAAAACTTGTCCGACTTTTTTGATGGATCATCAGAGCCGGAAAGACTGTCACGGTCTTGCGCCAGGTAATAATTCAGCACCTCGGGTCCTCCGCTTTTATTGGCCTGGGCAGAGTCAACTTCATCTCTTAACAAATCGGCCTGCTCCTGGTAACTTAAAGAATTGAGTGCGCCCAATTGTTCAGCAACAGTTTCAATACCTATAATTTTCTTGTTGGCCTGTTTAGCTTTTTGGTGCAGGTATAAATCAAGCACCGGTGCGT
>NZ_CAIWNH010000567.1 GCF_903913935.1 uncultured Mucilaginibacter sp. | reverse complement strand
TGCCTGGTCAGTTTGCCCCGGAATGGGGTGGTCAATTTGACGCGGAATCACTGGTCACATTCCGCCGGAATTGGGTGGTCAATATCAGCGGTATATCCAGCTTACCTTCCGAACGGATAACGTTCATATTCATATCACGATAAAGACGAATTTCCTGTTCCTGCCTTTTGGCTGATCTCCGCTGAAATATATCAGGAGACCAGGCTGCACCACGGAGCATTATCCGTTTACCATTCACAACAAACTCCCTCGAGTGTTCATCAATCAGTTTCGAGGTAATTGTTCGAATCCCAAAATCCTCTGTGATCGTATTACTGACGAGCCCTTCTCTTATGACGGAAAGTTTAATTTTATTCAGCTCAGGTTTTCCATATTGCCACGGCCACCAAATGTGAGGATTTTTGATAGTAAGCTGGGAATAGCGAGCAGCTGAAAAGATTACATTTTTGATTTCATGTGGCTTCAGGTGGACCTGCTGTTCAAAGCTGACATCGTTGTTTATCAAACCTTTCACCATTACCTCCTGATCGCTATTTGAATAGTTAGTCACCAGCGCGTCAACGCTTAAGTGCGCAATTTTCAATGCCGGCATATCGAATACTGTGCTCACTAAAGGATATTTAATACCGACCTTATCAAAGCTTTTTATCTCCACATTATTGATAATTCCTGCATTATAATCGGGTGGGTAGTGAATCCAGTCTGCATAGTCAATAGCGAGGTCACCCACATGCTTATTTGGGTTAAAGGGCCTTAAGATTTCTAATGCCAGCACATTATCATTCCCCTTTTTTATGTTTTTGGTGATATCGACTTCAACGACCCTGTACGGATTTTTGGCCTGGGTAGAGTCCATTATTTTAACCCCGTTTAGCCATACATTCGCTTTGTAATTGATGCCATGTAGCTTCAATATGATATTTTTTCCGTTCTCAGATACCGGCAACCTGAATGCGGTTCTAAACCACCAGGCATGATCGAGTGCAGTATCATTTAATTTTTCAAAATTCATTCCGTAAAACGGATCAAATTTATAAGCCTTATTGGCTATCAATCCCGCAATAATAGTTGAAGGGACACTTATTTTATACCATCCCGATGCCGTAAACTCAATCTGTGAAACAATTTGGGCCGGCGTAGGGTCTTTCAAAACCGACTGCATTTGCCAGTTGTCTTTTAATATCATTCTGAAGTTTTCGTTTTGACCAAAGGCTTTGTTTAAACCGAAAACGAAGAAGACGAGGTATATAACTTTTCTCATAATATGAATGATAACAGTTTTTTTAAATTATTTCTATTGTGCATCAAAATACAAAGCCGCTGCACCTAAAATGGCGCTATTTGCCAATACCGAAGGTTCCACCCTAATTCGCTCAGCGGATTTTGGATAGGCAAGTGTTTTAATTTCCTGCCACATATTGTCTTTAAACAAGTCGAAGGCCAGGCTTGCCGATCCGCCCAAAACGACTAGTTGGGGATCATAAGCATACATGATCATCTTAATAGCATACCCGATATGTGTTCCTAACTCGCCATACCAGGCCAAAGCCTGCTGGTTTCCACTTTTCGCATCTATAAATACCTGTGCTCCATCGATACCATATAAGTTTTGAAAAAATGAGCCACTGCAATAAAACTCGAGTATATTATCCAGGTAATTAAATAAACCGAATTCTCCGGCACCGCAATTGTTACCTGCAAAGAGTTTTTCATTTATAATTACGCCCGCTCCCAGGCCTGTTCCGATTGTCAATCCGATCATCGACTTCACCTCGCGGTTTTTACCAAAATGATATTCCCCTACCGCAAAGCAATTGGCATCATTATTCACAAAAACCGGTAAATGGTATCTTGCTTCCAGGTGTTTTTTCAACGGCACTTCTTTCCATGACGGGATATATTGCACATCATATACTATACCTTTATCGATGTCAACAACACTAGGTACGCCAATGCCTATCGCTTGTACCGAATTATCTATCAATGCATCCAATACCTGGTAAATATCATTCAGCACTTCTTCTACAGGGCCATTGCTGTGTATTTTGGCGGAAACAACGTCTGATAAAATTTTGTTACTTACAATCGCGCCGCGTATGTTGGTTGCGCCAAGGTCTATTCCTGCAATTTTTATACTCATGATGCATTATCTTTTTTATCGAATATGGTTTGATTTTTAACAAGTGGTTTAGCCCAGAAGCCTATGCTCAGCATATAACCGAAGGTGACATACAAAAATGACATGCCCCATTTTAGCCCTATCAGGCTTCCTAAAACGCCGATCAGTATCTGGACAACCGCCCCACCCACAATGCCGGTAACTAATATCCCGGCGAATGAGCCATGATCAGTTTCGATTGAACTTAGTGCCAATGAGAATATGATGGGATACATCACCGACATAAAAAAGCCGATAATTGGAAAAGCATATAATGAAACCTGGGCACTCGCAAAAAGTGCCAGGGTAAGTAAAATAATAGCCGGCACAGTAAACAGGATCAATAGCTTACGGCTATCCATTACTTTCAGCAACAATAAACCCAGTATTCCGCCAACCAGCATCAATCCCCAAAAATTAGAGACCGCTGTCGCTCCGGCTGTTTGCGGATCAAATTTGTGATACTGAAACAAAAATTGCGACATCCAGTAGGAAACGCCCTGTTCCGTCCCGACATAGCAAAACAGTGCTACGAAATAAAGAATGACCACCGGCTTTTTCATTAAATCAAGGTGGCTTTTCCAGGGGCCTGCTTTTTCATCATCAGCAAGTTTCACTTTTGGAAATTTTGAAATAAGGATAATAGCGAACATAAATATACTAATGACAGTAAACAGCCAGTAAAGAGACACCCAGGGAAGGTTGGCAGGTATCACAGGCTGTAAAATCGATGTTATTCCATTATTTTCATGCTTGTTTAAACTGACAACCAGGTAAGAATATACCAGCGGACTAAGATAGGATGCCCCGCCAAATATAAGCTGCGCCATTACAGATGTAAACGCATAATTCTCTTCTCCCCCTGCTGTTCGGAGCAATGGGTTAATTACTACCTGCAACATGGCCATTCCGCATCCGATCATAAAAAGCGACAATAAGGCCGTAAGGTAATTAGGTTCGGTAGCCAGCAGCAATGAGCCCAAAAATGCAACGATAAAAGCCATGAGCATGATGCTTTTTTCATTGTATTTTTGTACAAGCATGCTGGTTGGGATTGACATCACCCCATAGGCAATAAAAAATGCGAACGGCAGCACACCTGCCAACGCATCACTTAATTTAAAATCACTGATAAACTCCGGCGATAAGGGGCCGATAATATTGGTTATAAAGGAGATCACGAAAAACGTGAGCATGATTAATCCGGCGATGTAATAATTACGTTTCATGAAGCTTTGCTTGAGGGTTTAATAATGTTATATTTTTATTCGACTGAAAACCAACTGGTAGAGGAGAAAAATCTATTTTTCCGAAAAATTCAATTCTATGAAAGTCGGGTTTCTCAGCTAGGCTATCACTCCAAGTCAAGAAATGAGGCTGAGGCAATTTTTCACCACACTTAGTAAAATTACCAGTGCATTTTAATCCCGCAAAAGAAGAATATTGATGAAATGAAAACATATCCATATTCAATATTACAGATAACTCCCAGCAAATTTTCCGGTCATCGTACAAATTATTAATAGATAACGATAGATTATTGGAGATACGGTTCAAAACCTCATCGGCTAAATATTTTCTATAATTGCGGCCTTTACCGTAAGCAGCTTTAACCGCCCCCAGGCAGTTAAATTCAAAATTGTAATAGCTCTCGTCTCCCGGAAAAGCTAAGAAAAACTCTACGCAATTATCGAGGTGTACAGCATCATTATTTTTTCTTTTCTTAGCCTTCAAAAATGGTTCTTTAACTTTAAATTTAAGCAATAAGGCGTCATTTAGATGAGCGATACGAAATTCGGCACTGCAAGACGTTGCACCGGATTTCCAGGGCTCATTTAAAATACGATGAAAAGTCAATTGCCGGTCGTCATCTGGCGCTTGTAATAAAAAGGGAATTTGTATACTGATCATTCAGATCTGGCTAAATGGTTTATGGTTTAAATTATTACGGATTTGCGTTTAGGATAAATCAACTTTAGCAGACAGGCTATAACTGTCCTTATCTAAAAACAGTACCGCAGCTTGATGATTTCGCAGTATGGTAGACGGATAAAGCTCAGATACGGGTTCTGATAAGGTATATTTAACTGCTGCTGCTTTAAGCTTCCCGGGAACCATGCAAAATATATAAAAAGCCTGTAATAATGCGGGAATTGTAAGCGTAAGCGCGAATTCGGGAACATCACCCAGCTGTCTGAAACATTTATCATTAACCTGCTGCTGCCGGCAGGCCTTGTCAAGCTGAACCATCCTGATTTTTTCGGAATCAATGAATCTGGCCAGTGGCGGGTCATTGAAGGCAATATGAGTATTTTCTCCAATTCCCATACATACAATATCTGGCGGAAATTTATAAAGCAGTTCTGAGTAACGAGTATATTCATCTGCAACATTTGATAGCCGACTGTCTATCAGGTTAACCGATTTAAGCGGTACCCGGTCAAAAAGCCTGCTTTTTAAAAAAGAGCCGAATGCCTGGGGGGCAGCCGGAGCCAAACCTAAATATTCATCCATATGGAACGCATTAATATGTTCCCATGGAATGTTTGGATCTATCGCCAGGTACTCTAAAAATTCATTTTGCGATGGCGCCGCCGCGAAAATAATATTAACCTCACCTTTGAGTTTAAATAGCTCACTGATCTTTTTGGCAACCCTTTTTGAGGCACATTCTCCCAGTGCTCTTCTATTCTCAAAAACAATTACTTCGAGCTTGTCTTTCATAAACGTATGATCCATATCTAATTTTAAATTATAACCTAAGCTTGATAAACTACTTTGCCTTTAATAATAGTGCACTGAACATTAATTTGTTCATCAAACAGAACCAGGTCAGCGTCTTTCCCAGGTTCTAATGTTCCTTTATCAGCTAATACCCCCATAATCGCTGCCGGTGTTTCGCTGATCATTTTAACAGCGTCAATGAGCGGTACATCCGCCATAAAAACCATATTTCTAATCAGTTGATCAGCAGTCGCGACACTTCCGGCGAAAGCTGTTCTGTCCGGCAATTTAGCAACGCCACCCTCAACGATCACTTTTAACCCGTTTTTCAAACCTCCCAGGATGCTTTCTCCGGCCGGCATTCCTGCCGCTCGCATGGCATCGGTAACAAGTGCAATACGATTGGCACCCTTTAATTTATAGACTAACTTTAAAAGTGCAGCTGGTAAGTGTACACCGTCTGCGATAATTTCTACAGTCATATCGTCCAACAAAAAAGCGCTTTCAACGACACCTGCATAGCGGTATGCGTTCCGTCTGGAAACCGTAGAAGTGCAGGAATAAAGATGCGTTACATGAGTGAACCCACTATTGAAAGCAGCTATCACTTCCTCATAAATCGCTTCTGTATGGGCTATTGCAGGTAAAACACCTTTAGATGCCATGTAACGGCCAAATTCTAAAGCGCCTTCCAGCTCCGGGGCTGCACTCCAGCGCCTGATCTGTGGGTTGTTCTCCAGGATATCTATATATTCTTCCGGGTCGGGATTTCTGATGAATCGCGGATCCTGAGCGCCTCTTTGGTTCATTGCGAAATAAGGGCCTTCAATATGAAGTCCGATAAATGCTGCGCCACCGCTGTTAAGTGCATGAGCTTCTTTGTAAATCCCAAGAGTTACTAACAAATCTTCTTTTTCGCAGCTTAAAGTTGTCGGTGTTAAAGCAGTTGTTCCAAATTGTGCGTGAAGTTTGGCAATAGTTAAAAAGGCTTCAATAGTATTGTCCATAAAATCATGACCGCCACCGCCATGTACATGGATATCAATAAACCCCGGGGATAAATATTTTCCGTTCGCATCAATAAGCGTCGCGGCATTATAATCAACATTTCCTTTGGCAATAAGTTTGATCTTTTCATTTTCAACGATGAGCGTACCGTTATCAATAACCCCTTCCGGTGTTATGATTTTCGCATTGATGATCTTTAAGCTCGAGCTATCCATTATATTTATTTTTACGCCAAAAATGCGTCTTTAATTTTTATTTATTATTAGCCTGAAAAGGTATTACCTTATGATATAAGGTGTTCAGCTTGGCATTTCTCAATTCGTTTTCTTCAGTTATTTCACCGGCTTTTAAGTAAGACCCGTTTAGTTCGGCAAACTCCTTATTTAATTCCAAAGATTTTTTTCTCAGTCGTTTTAAAACAGGTATAAATTTAATTGCGGTTCGTAAGCTGTAATTATTGCTGTTTATTGCCGCTTCAACTAATAAAACCCTGAGGTAGAAGTAGCGGATCTCAGCCATCATCAAATAATGTCTAAACTCAGTCTTATTTAACTTCGGCTGCAGTTGTTTTAAAACTACCATGGCCGCGGAGGCACTGTCAGTAAGGCTTGCAAGTGACATGTCCTTATCCGATTGTACCTTCCCATTTATAACTGCGTCCGGTGCTAAAAGCAGGGCTTTCTGAAATTGTGCACTTGCGGTTTTATTAAACCCATAATGCTTTAAACAATAACCCTCAATAAAGCTTTGCATATCAAGCGGCTTACCTGTTTTTATTGCAGTAGTATAGGCCTCAGTTAACAAATTAAATCCTGACAAAGGGTATACACGCCGGATTGGGTATAAAGCAAGCGGGTCATAATTTGAATCAAAAACGGTTGAATAGGCCCCAGAAGTAGACCAGGACGTCATCACTACCCCCTGATATTTGAGCGTTCGCATTTGCGGAATAAATGTGCTGATATTATCAAAATGAGTTTTCCATCTTTCCAAGTAAAAATTATCTGGTTCGCTGCGGATGGCAGGCGCTCCCCATATTTCATATCCGCTTTTTAATAACTGGCTGTGATCTCCGAAATAATTCAAGTCCCATCCGTAATTCCAGTCTACGAAAATCGTTTGTTTAGGAAGCAAATGAATCTTTTCGGGGTACTTGATGGCAATATCCGCCCACACGACAGGCCTTTTACCAAGACTCACTGCAATATCACAGATCATTTTTATATAATCGAAGTAAAGTCCGGACAACCCGACTTTGGCAACTTTTCGCTGGCATTTCTCGCAATGCCCCAGCAAAAAAGTCTCGTCACCACCAACATGTATGTAAGGCGACTGATGCGTTTCAGCCATATCTTTCATCAGCTTGGTAAATAACCCCCGGCACTTATCCAATTCGGTCGGGCATACCTGTGAAAAATCTTTTTCGTCTTCACGAAGCGCTGCGTATTTATAATGTTTCAGGATATACTCTACATGGCCAAAGGTTTGCTGTAAGGGTATCACATCCATACTTAAGGAATGGCAATAATTGATAAAATCCTTTATTTCACTGCGCTTATAGGCATACTGATTGGAAATAATAGTTTCGTCCTTGTAGGGATAAGATCCTTCCCACTCCATAATCAGTGTATTGATTCCTTGCTGATGCAACTGGTAAGCCAGTTTTTTAAGGGCGCTCATTTTCATAACCTGTATCCTCATGTCCACATGAAATGCCCGAATCTGGAATGGCGATGGAACGCCCGCCTGCGATTTAAAGGATATTAATAAATTTACGCATAGCAACAGTAGAAGTAAGTATCGCCTGCATAAGAAAACCTTAACGGAAGAGTGCATTATTCTATTCATAATAAATCATTTCGTGTACGTACACGTTTACAAATTTATTACTTTATTTGTATTTTAAAAATTTAAATTATGGAATCCCACAAAAACCTTATAAAAGGCAGCCTGATCGCATTTTTTCTGATTTTAAGTGCTATTGCCGCTGCGCAGCAGCCGGAGATCATTCCATTGCCAACTAATTTTGTAAAATTACCAGAGAAGTTTCAGGTATCTGAGGCAACCAGGTTGTTGCCGGAAGGAGAACAGGCGCAACAGATCGCAATTACGTTTAATAATGAATTGTTTTTGTTTTCCGGCTTAGCACTGAACCTGGACGCAAAGATGGAAAGCAACGAAATCAGGTTTATAATTAAACCTGATCTTTTGGTTTCCGAAGGATATACTTTGATGATGAGCAATAAAACAATTATCATTACCGGGAACTCTGCGCACGGCCTTTTTAACGGAGCGCAATCGCTTTTACAATTGATTGCCAAATCAAAAGGATTATCACTAAACTGCTGGAACATACATGACCATCCTTTGTATAGTTGGCGAGGTCTGATGATAGACGAATCAAGGCATTTTTTTGGCAAGGTTTACATAAAATCGCTAATCGACTGGATGGCGTTTTACAAAATAAATCGCTTTCACTGGCACCTGACTGATGAACCTGGATGGCGTATTGAAATAAAACATTATCACAAATTAGCTCAGATTGGCGGCATTGGGAACTTTTCAGATAGTACCACCAAAACAGCTTACTATATGCAGGAGGAAATAAATGAAATTGTCAGCTATGCGCGTGATCGTTTCATACAAGTAATTCCTGAAATTGATATGCCTGGGCATGCCTCTGCGGCCAATAGAGCTTATCCTGAATACTCCGGCGGCGGTACTCAGGAGCATCCGGAATTTACATTTAACCCGGCAAAAGATCAAACTTATACTTATTTAAGCACAATACTTCATGAAGTCAATATGATGTTTCCCGGCAAGCTGATTCATATAGGGGGCGACGAAGTTAGTTATGGAAGAGAGGAGTGGAAAAACTTAACCGGTATAAAAACACTAATGGATCATAATCGCCTTCCGACATTGAATGAGGTTGAAAATTATTTCACGCGCAGAATATCAGATTCTTTAAAAAGCTGGGGAACCAATGTCGGGGTATGGGATGAAGCAGTTGCAGCACATTTGCCTATAGATCAGGCGACCATATTCTGGTGGCGGCAGGATCATCCCGAACAGCTTAAAACAGCATTAGATGCCGGTTACCAGGTCGTGCTATGCCCTCGGCTACCAATGTATTTTGATTTTGTTCAGCTTAAGACCGATCATTACGGCCGTAAATGGGATGATGGTGAATATAACTCTTTAGACAAAGTATATGATTTTCCGCAAAGCTTGTCATTTGATCAAAGCAAAGGAAAGATCATAGGCATCCAGGCTAATCTTTGGACGGAAACCGTTGGATCAACACAAAGGGCGGATTATTTACTCTTTCCACGCCTGGCTGCGCTTGCTGAGGATGCCTGGACTTCAGGAAAACAGAAAAATTACAAGGCTTTTACCAACCGACTGAAATTAGATGTTTTACTTTATCAAAGAGCAAACATTTATTATTGCGCACCTATAGGTCAAATCTATCACCCCGAACCTGTAACACCCGACGAATTAACAATGCCTTAATTTTTATACGATTTGTAGTTCTCCCTCGTGATGATGTCAATAGGCATATAGTTAACGGGCTCGACTTTTTCAATTTTGAATATTGATTTGTACAAGGCCATAATTCCCATATAACCTTGTTCACGAGGTCGTTGACTTATAATAAAACGGATATAGCCTTTTTCCATCTGTGTTATATTTTCTTCTATAAAGTCATATCCCACAAGCAATATATCCGATTTGATTTTGGAAATTACTTTAGCCACAATATGCACCCTAGAGTTGGTGACAAAAAGTACCCTGGCTTTGGGGGTAGATATAATAGCCTTATGAATCTGCTTTTCAATGGATTCGATATCTGAATGATTAATATTTAAAGACAACACTGTATTCAACAAGTTATTCTCTTCGAAATATTTCCTAAAACCTTGTTCTTTCCTAAATAAATGGTGATCGAGTTCCAGCTGTGTTGATAGATTGATTACGAGAATATCATCATCATCCTTCATCATAAAACTTATCAGTTGCGCCGCTAAACGCCCGCTTTGATAAAGATCCGGCCCGATATAACTCAGGCTTTCTTCTTTTGGCAGATCTGAATTGATGCAGACAAAAGGGACATTAGTTTCAATAAGTTTTTTTACAAAGACAGTAGACTCCTCAACAAAAGATGGAGCGAGCAGAACCCCGTTGGTCTCCGTCTTAAGAACAGCATCAGCGATCTTGAAAAAGTCCGATTTCGAGTTCAGATCATAAAAGAAATAATTTATGACAACTCCGAATTGCTTAATTTCAGACAAAGCCTGATCAATACCCGCAAGTGGATATGTCCAGTAGTTGGTTTCAGTGGAACTTTTGGGAATGACTACGCTAATGGTTATTAAATCACGTTTGGCCAGTAAGCTTGCCATTTTATTAGGACGGTAATCAAGTTGCGCTACAATGGCCTCTATTTTTTTTCTTGTTTCTTCCGAAACACCTTTGCGATTGTGTAACACACGGTCTACAGTACCGATAGAAACATTAGCCAGTTTCGCTATTTCTTTTACGCCGGATAAGGCTGATTTGCTTCTCATAGTTTGCAGTAAATATACACATCATTTGAATATACATGGAATTGTTAGATCAATTCCTCAATTAATTTAAAGTTATCGTGTACGTACACGATAATCAATTTTTTTATATCTTGCAGGATAAAAAGTAAACAATGACAGATATTTTAGAAAAAAAACGCCTGCATTCACTCGATGCATTCAGAGGATTTACCATTGCGGCAATGATTGTTGTTAATTCACCCGGCGATTGGGATCACGTTTTCGCGCCACTAAAACATTCAGCTTGGAATGGCTGTACCCCTACCGACGTTGTATTTCCTTGTTTCATCTTTATGATGGGCATATCTATCGTATTTGCCTTTTCAACTAAACGTCTTGACAAAACCCAGCACGCAGGCATCATATCAAAAGCCTTCCGAAGGATGCTGACCTTAATTGGTATCGGCTTAGGATTACAGCTTTTTTATCATTTCAGTTTTTCAGAGATCAGGTATCCGGGAGTGTTACAACGCATTGGAATTGTATATTTTTTAACTACGCTTCTCTATATTAAATTAGCAGACAAGATGCTTCCATATATTCTTTCGGGGATTTTGGCGGGATATTATCTATTGGCCTGCATCATCCCAGGTAGCGGTTTGGCTGCAATGACGCCTGAGCAGAATATCGGTGCATGGTTTGACCATTTGGTTATACCGGCAAGCCATTTAGCTAAATTTGCTTACACGGATCCCTGCGGATTACTAGGGACGCTACCTACTGTTGGAAGCGCTATACTTGGGCTTCTGGCCGGCCTGGTTTTAAAGAACAAATCCCTGCAACCGGAAAATAAAGCTGCCTATCTGCTAATAGCAGGTAATCTGTTAATCTTGTCAGGCTTAATTGTCAATCTTTTTTTCCCCTTCAACAAGCCTTTATGGTCAAGTTCTTACGTATTATACACGGGCGGTATCTGTATGGTCGCCTTCGCGATTTTCTATTGGTTTATTGACATTAAAGAATTCAATGGAAAATGCTGGTTACTTACTGTTCTTGGTATGAATGCGATCAGCTCTTATGTCCTCTCGGAAGCCCTACCTGCATTATTAAACCTGATAGTGATTAAACGAGGCGGACAAAGCGCGGAAGGCTTAAAGATTTTTGATTTATTGTTCTTTTTAAAAATATTCAGTGAGGAATGGGCATCCCTGTTTTCAGCGTTTATATTTCTTTTAATGATTTGGGCAATCATGTATATATTCTACAGAAAGAAATGGATTATCAAAATCTAATGGTATGGTAATCCTTATATCATCATTATCCAACATGCTTTCTCCGTAGAAAGCATGTTTTTTATTTTATGATCATTTGATGCAATGATCAACAGCCTACTTATCCCGTAAGCAGTTCAATAGAAAAGTATTTGATACTTATCTGAGCTTGCAATGCAAAAGAGTTCATGTGTGTCTAACTTGATTTAGTTGAAAGTAAAAGATAAGTAACTTGATGATTCTCTACCTGAATTAATCAAGCCCATCTCTTCAGTATTGTACTGCCAATTAAATTACGTAGGCGTGAAGCAGGATATATAGAGCAACATCAATTTTTATTGCGGATACCTGCCATTCAATTTTATTGCTGTTAAAGTATGGGGATATCGCCCTGTGATTAACCGGGCAAACAGACTAACAACGGAGAGGTAGTTGTTAGTGAATTCCCGAATTATAACGTCCTAAGCAATCATTAATCAATCTTCGCATAAAAAACGCCATCCCGTTGTTAACGTAGATGGCGGCCAATCAACTCAACCACTAAATTATAATTTTCAAAATAAAAAATTATCTACCCCTTTACTCTATACATTTAATATCCGGGATTTTGGGTTAGCTTGGCATCTTTATTAAGGTCTATCTCCGATTGCGGAATAGGCAGTAATAAGTTGGTGCTAGAAATATTCGTTATTTTAAGTCCGCGACCCTGTACCCGCTGCACTAATGTCTTTGTACGCATCAGTGTCATTCGTCTGTTTTCCTCTGCGATTAATTCTCTCGCCCGCTCATCTAATATAAAGTCCATAGAAACTTTATCCGGCGTAACAGGCGAAGCATTAGCCCTTGCCCTTATTACATTTAATGTTGTAGCCGCACCCTGTGAGTTTCCCTGATTGAACTGAGCTTCCGCTTTAAGCAAATAGGTCTCCCCTAACCGCATGACGATTACATCCTTAAAATCCTGACTTCCAAAAGTGTCGTTTGGATCAAATTGATCCCATTTATTAGTCTTAGGAACAATGTTCCTGTTTGTATCTACGCTCGGGCCTGCAACCAATTGCCCGTATTGCGCGCTGGTTGGATCATTATAATAAAAATGACGGCGGATGCTGTATTGGGAATTTCTCATATCCCCGGGTTCATATAAGTTGAGGACATAGTAGGTAAGTGCCATCCGGCTGATACCTCTACCACCCAGGCTGTCACAAATCAACATACCCGGCTCATTATAGTAACGGCATCCCCATACCCTGCGGTGCTGTGAACCTAAAAAACGGTATCCGGGAAACATGTTGTTGATATCAGGGCCGCTTCCGTTGGTTACAGCCGCAGGATTTTCCATTTCTTCAACCCAAATTGCCTCGTGGTTTCCCTGGCTTCTGCGCTCATTGCCATAAACAAACATATCTGAATAAGCGTCTCCTGATTGTCCGGCGCGAACGCCATATCTTGTGGTAGTCAATGTAAATAGTCCACTATTGATAATTTTATTACATTCGGCTTCCGCACCGGCATTATCGCCGGTTCGTAAATCTACTTCCGCCAATAACTGGGCAGCCATTGCCCAATGCGGTGTCTCCGTTACTTTTAACTGATCGATGCCTGGCAAGTTTGCCTCGGCAAAAGTCAAATCTGAAATAATTAAGCTGTTCACCTGTGCTAGTGATGCTCTTACAAAATCAGTTTTAGGAGCTGTCAGTGGTGCCGTAATAATTGGAACACCGCCGTATAACGTAGCCAGATAATTATAGCCAAGCCCTCTGTAAAACATCGCCTGGGCCTTAATCCTGTTTCTAAAACCTGAACTAAAAGTCAACCCTGGTTTACCGATATTCGCGATAACAAGGTTGGCGTTATTGATGATATCATAAGCCCAGCGGTATACAAACGACGACACGACATCGTTTGATGTCAGCTTTTCATAATTAGTGTATGGCACGGCCATGGGATCAAGATCATCCGGCGATTTATTGTAAGCAATATCAGTGCCCATTTGCCAGGCACACAAAAATCCTTGATCACCGTTTGCGTCTTCTTCCTGTGTGTTCCAAAGGTTATACTGGCTTTGAATTCCGACAATACTTGCTTCAAATGACAGTGAATCATTCAACGCCTGCGGCGTAAATTCAGAATAGGCCGTTTCATTCAAAAAGCTTTTTTTGCACGATGTTATCAGCATGACAGCCGTTAAGCAAATAACTATACCATATAAATATTTTTTCATGTTATTTTTAATTTTAGCGTAGTGTAATATTAGCACCTAGTATAAATGATCTTACTAAAGGATAGTTATTTTCCGTATCGCCCGTGATTTGATAAGCAGCCTCCGGATCATAACCTGTCCACTTGGTGAACGTATAGAGGTTTCTTCCGGTAAAATATATTGACAAGGCATTGATTTTCAACCGGTCAGTTATTGATTTCGGCATACTATAACTTAACGTGGCATCTTTGATCCTTGTAAAACTGGCATTTTGTGCATAACCATAATTCAGATAATTGGTGTACGTTAAGCTCGGCCGCGTATTATTGTTATTTTGAGGGGTCCAGTAACCTACGCCGCTGGGAAGATTTTCTCTGCCTGCAACATCAACAAAATTGATCAGGTTATTATCTTTAGTGACCCCTTGAACCGTTTGAATCAAAACACTTAAACGGAAGCTTTTATATTGCCATGCGCTGGTTAAGCCACCTGTCCATTTGGGAACAGTCTGACCCTGTATAGTTTTATCACCTGCATCGATCACCCCATTGTGATTTAGGTCAGCAAATTTAATATCTCCGGGCACTGCGGTAGGATCCTGCTTGGATGGATCCTGTCCGGTTTGCCAGATACCGGTCTTTTTGTAATCATAAATAACAGAAACGGGCTGACCTATAAATAACTGATTTCCTATATCGCTTTGTTTATTGCCGTACAGGTCAATGATTTTGTTTTTATTGGCCGCGAAATTGAACGAAGTTTCCCATCTGAAGCCATTGTCAGAAACGACATTCTTTGTTGTCAGTGATAACTCCACTCCCTGGTTGGAAACTTTACCGACATTAGATACGACATTCAGATAGCCTGTCGCTGCGGGAAGTGTACGATAAAGCACCAGGTTTTTGGTACGGGTATCATAAGCGTCAACAGAGCCGCTTACCCGGTTGTTAAATAAAGAGAAATCAATTCCAAAATTTGCTCCATAAGTGCTTTCCCATTTAAGATCACTGTTACCCAATATATTCGCAATGACACCAGTGGTAGCAGCGCCGTTTGACGGTATTGTTGTCGTAATAAAATTTGTAATCGTAGAACCTGGTGTAACTGCCGACTGATTACCAGAAATTCCATAAGATGCACGCAATTTAAGACTATTCACTACCGAAACATTTTTCATAAATCCTTCGTTCGAAATATTCCAGGCGAGTGCCAATGAAGGAAACATTCCGTACTTGCTGGTGTTATTGCCGAATGCCGAGTAACCGTCCCTTCTGGCGGTGGCGGTTATCAGATACTCGCTGTCAAATGAATAATTGACACGGAGCATTTGAGAAGCCATCGTAGTAATTACTTTGGAAGATGCAGCTGAAAAAGTTGTAGCCCCCTGCAGGTCATCAAAAGATAACGCGTCATTAATAAATCCATTCGCAATTGTACTATTATCGAACTCTGTATTTTTTTGCGCACTGTATAGTCCGGTTATGTCTAGGTGATTTTTTTTCCAGTTCGTTTCATAGGTCAGGAGATTTTCAATTACCCATGATTGATACGACGCATTTTGTACCTCTGCTGTCCCGCCGGCAATGTCATCAGCATTTCTTCCTGTATAATCTTGAAATAATGTTGGCTGATAATTATAGCTGGCGCTGATACGATATTTTAACCCTGCCACTGGTTTAATTTCCGCGTAAACGTTGCTGATTACATTTTTGCGGCCGTAATTCCGATCTGTTAATGTTCCGAGTAAGGGATTGGTGAAGGCTTCCTCCTGTTGCATTGGAAAGATCGTATAAGTACCATCCGGATCTCTCAGACGTCCATAAGGACTGATTTCATTAGCCATTTGTAAACTTGCACGTCCACCATCCTGGTTGCTGGATACAAAGTTAAGATTAGCTCCGGCAGTAAGATAACTAGTTATGGTAGCATCAATATTAGCTCGTAAGCTTCCACGTTTGTTCTGATATCCCTTAATTACGCCCTTTTCGTCAAAATAATCACCTGATAAATAATATTTCACATCGGGGCTCCCACCACTGACGCTCAATGTATTATCATTTATAAAACCTGGCTGCGAGATCTGGTCGACCCAGTTTACGGTTTTGCCTGCGGCGTAGTTCTGCTGTTCATACAGATTTGGAACTGGGAAATTATTCGTTACTCCTGCTTCTTCTTTAAAATCTGCATATTTCTGAACATATTCTGCAGGACCCATTGGATTGACCTGATGAGTGAACCCTTCCGTCCCCGCGTAGGTATTGAATGATATGGATGCTTTGCCTGTTTTACCTTTTTTAGTGGTGATGAGTATTACGCCATTCGCACCGCGCGTGCCATAAATTGCTGTAGCCGACACATCCTTTAAGATATCAACTGCTGCGATATCATTTGTATTGATATCATTAAGTGATAGGTTGTCATAAGGGACGCCATCAAGCACAACAAGCGGGTTAGTCTGACCGTTAATGGTATTGACCCCCCTTACCAAAATGGCCGGTGATGCACCTGGAACGTTAGTACCTGAAGTAATATTTACACCAGCCACTGTTCCCTCGATAGCCGAAAGCACATTACCAACCGGTATGTCAGACAAACGATCTTTGGGTACGGAAGATACGGAACCTGTAATATCAGATCGCTTGGCAGTGCCGTAACCGACAACGACAACTTCGGATAAAGCCTTATTGATCGCAGTAAGTCCGATAACAAGCGGACGATCAAATCGCGCCTGAACTATTATATTTCGATAATTGATCATGCTTATTTGAAGTA
Organism: uncultured Mucilaginibacter sp.; assembly: GCF_903913935.1. GTDB lineage: Bacteria > Bacteroidota > Bacteroidia > Sphingobacteriales > Sphingobacteriaceae > Mucilaginibacter. The sequence goes on along the minus strand of NZ_CAIWNH010000567.1, from coordinate 4,944 downwards.
TTGCACCGTCACTAACATTAATTTTAAAGTTGCCGTCAGCATCAGATATAGTACCTACAGATGTATTTTTCAGGGAAATAGTTACACCATCTAATGGCTGATTAGTGGCGCTGTCAATAACCTTACCCTTGAAAAGCTTTGCCTGGGCGTTGGCTTGCCCTATGGATAATGCAAACATGGAGATAATAAGTAAGCCCCGTGCATATAATACTACTTTTGTAGTATCAACAGGTTTTACTAAATGATGTAGCTGTTTTTTCATATAATTTTTAGATTAATTAAAATACCCAATTGAATATTAACGTTAACGTACACGATAAAACAAAAATATATATTTATACCGAACTACAAAATTTTTTTGATGTTAAATTGTTTATTTTAACATTTTATACTGAAATTAAACTTGTATATGCCAATAATGCTGAGATTTCTATGTTAACGAACACGTTATTAAAATTATATTGCTCTATTCAATTTTCTGTCATTTGAATCGTCGCTTTAACTTGTAAGTATCGGAAAGTTTACCAACAAGTTTAACGAAGAACTACGGTCATTTTTCTTGATCATTGCCACGGGGTAATCGCCATCGGCTTAACGGATCGTTTCATAGACTTCGTAATAGAAATATTATTGGAGATTCCGGAGCACACTTCGGGACTAACTTTTTGCAGTCATAACTGGAAAGACTTACTGCAAATACGAAGGATCGGTTTGTTTTATTGGCAACTGAAGTCCCAACTAATTTATAATTAAAGAAAAAAGAATGAAAAATGAACGAAAGTATCTTAATAACCGGAGCAAATGCCGGGCTTGGGAAAGAGGCTGCCCGCCAGTTAGCATTGAAAAAAGAAACAAAAAAGGTGATTCTTTTTTGTAGAAATCTAGTGAAAGCCGAGGCTGCAAAAAAGGAACTTGAGGCCCAAACGGGGAAAAAGATTTTTGAAATTGTAATTGGCGATGTTTCGGATGCTAATTCGGTAAGAAATGCAGTAGCAAAAATAAAGGAACCTATCGATGCCATAATTTTAAATGCAGGTGGAATGGTTGGGAAAATTGCTGCGCATCTTACTTCTTCGGGCATGAATCAGTTAGTAGCTACAAATATTTTAGGAAATGTCGTGTTAATGGAGGAACTGATAAAGCGTGATAAGTTAAGAAAAACAGTTCTGTTCATAAGCGCGGAAGCTGTACCTGGTGTAAAGAGTCTCGGAATGAAACCGGTTGCGATGGGGACCTCCTCTGCAGACGAATTTGCCGGTGTTCTTGATGGTTCCTATTTCGGGAATAAGTTCGATGTAACGCAAGCCTACGGCTACGTGAAATATGCAGGAACGATGTGGACGTTAGCAATGGCCAGAAAATATCTTGACCTCAAGTTTGTCGTGATGAGTCCCGGGAATACGAAGGGAACTAATGCACCGGATAGTTTGCCCGCGCCTATGCGCTTTATGTTAAAGTATATTATGATGCCTATTGTATTTCCGTTATTAGGAGATATGGTGCATAATTTAGAAGTAGGTGTAAAACGCTTTGTCGATTGCGTTTCGGAAGATCGATATAAAAGCGGCGTTTTTTATGCATGTAGAGAAGGTAAGTTATCGGGGGACGTGGTTGATCAGAGCACTTTTTATACTGATTTAAAAAATACTTCATATCAGGATAACGCTGATGAGGCAATTCACCGTTTCATACACCAGGCTTGAAAAACATATTAAAAAATATAGCCTACAACTGTAAGGAAGCGACATTGCTTATCGAGAAAAAACAGGGAGTCAGTCTAACTATCCGTGAGAAATTAGAGTTGAAGGTACACCTGGCAGGTTGCTCCGCCTGCCGGATGTTTGAGCAGCAAAGTATATTGATCAATAAATTGGTTTATGATCTGTTCCATCAATCAAAACTCAATGATTTTAAACTGGATGATGAATTTAAGAAGCAAATGCAGGATCGTATTGAAGAAAAGCTAGATAAAAACTAAGCCGGTTTAATATGACTTAATTATGTATAATTTCCGTACTGACCGGTGTTCTCTAAAATACACAAGGTTTTTATCAATTTGACATAAAATCATATTTAAGTACACCAGCGGAGGCTATATTGCCACGTATGGTGGGCGATATTATATTCAATACCACTGTTGGAAATACTATTGGTGCTTTTTATTTTCGATCTAAAAAGAAATGGTAAAGATATGATAATGATTTTGTTGCAAATTGCTGCTTTGTACTGTTGGACAGGCACATAGCCACAATGCCCCAGTCCAAAATAAGTCGACACCGCTATGTAGGCATGCAATCAATGTTGATCTACTTTAAACCGGAATAAATTATTTTGATCCAGATCGTATTTTGTGAATAGCATGCTAATTAGATTGCCGATTCATAAATAACGATAATAGAAATTATCGTTTATCGCTAACTCCATATTTTTGTAGGTGCTAACTATCCTTATTGATTTAAAGTAGTATTTTCATAAATTTATGTTTTATTCGCTAACCAATACATCATTGTAAATGATCTTCCAATTCAAAGAAAGGTTTCCGAAGTTAAATCTATACTGGGATAAATACCTTGAATTTCAGAAACGACTCGAGATTCCGGCTAAAACGGTACTTCTTGAAGAAGGAAAGATCTCGGAGAACTATATTTACATAGAGAAAGGTTGTGTTCGGTTATACTTTAATAATAAAGGGCAGGATAAAAACGTGCAATTCTTTTTCGAACATGAAGGACTGACATCAATCGACAGTTTCATTAATAATGTTCCCAGTGCGTTCACTATTGAAAGTATCGAACCTTCCACTGTATATCTTTTGCCCAAAAAGTATGTTTTGCAGCTGATGGACGAACTCAGCCATGAGCATGACTTTAGTAAAACACTCATCCAAATGTCTGCCCAGCGGCAAACACATTACATAAACGAATTCTTATCCTTTATCCGTGACACCCCTGAAGAGCGCTACCAGAGCCGGCTGAAGGAACGTCCGCATATTATTTTACGGGTGCCGCAAAACTATATCGCAAGCTATCTGGGAATTACCAGTGTGCACCTCAGCAGGATAAAAACCAAGATCGCATCCGGCCGCGCACATTTTTTAATTACATAACATATGTTATCGTCGGTGTTGTACAGGCCCTCTACCTTTGTTTCAATAAATAAAACAACGAAATGAAAGCAGCAGTAATGTATCAAAAAGGGGACCTTCCTCAATATGTGGATTTTCCCGAACCAACTCCTCAAAACGAAAATGAGATATTAGTAACTGTTAAAGCGGTAGCGATCAAGCACCTTGATAAAAGCAAGGCAAGCGGCAGGCACTATTCAAGTACTGCACCGAGGGAAGGTGGCAAGGTTGTCGGCGGCGACGGCGTTTGCCTGTTACCGGATGGCACTAGAGTGTTCGGCATGGGAGTTAGCGGTATGCTGGCAGAAAAGGCCACCATCGAAAAAGACAGGATCGTAAATATTCCCGATGAATTAGACGACGCTACAGCAGCAGCGCTGCCTAACGCGGTCATCGGTGCAGCAATGGGCCTTAAATTCAAAGCCGATATACAGCCAGGCGATGTAGTTCTGATCAATGGCGCAACCGGATTTACGGGCCGTGTTGCCGTACAGATCGCTAAACATTACGGGGCTAAAAGGATCATCGTAACAGGAAGGAACCAAAGTTCGCTTGACGATTTGTTATCACTTGGTGCAGATGAGATTGTATCCATTATGCAGGAAGATGAAAGCTTCATAGCGAAGATCAAATCAATCCACCAGGAAACACCTATCGACGTGATTATAGACTATTTATGGGGCAACACTGCCGAGATGATCCTTTCCTGTTTAAAAGGTGATGGATCATTCGGTAACCGTACCAGATTCGTATCGGTTGGCAGTGTAACCGGGGACCTGTTACAACTTTCTGCCGCTACGCTGCGCAGTGTCAATATCCAGCTGACCGGTTCAGGTTTAGGTGCATGGTCAAAAGACCAGGTGCGCAGTTTATTTAAAGATATACTTCCCGAAATGTTCCAGCTGGCAGCAGCGGGAAAACTAAAAGTGGAAACCCTAAAAGTTAAACTAAAAGACAGCGCCGACCTTTGGGACCTTGAAGTTCCGGACGGCCAGCGATTAGTGGTGACCATTTAATGCGGAACTGATAATCCATGCTGAATAAGCATGGATTAATCACCGATTTAGCACAAAATTTTCCTTTATAACCTATCTGCCAGCAGGTCATGCCGTGGGCCTGCCATTCTTTTTTGAGGTTTTGCTTTAAAACGAGGAGATGTCAATTGAAGTTTACTTTAACCGATTACAAAATAAAACACATCATGAGAAATATAAAAATCACTTACTGGATATCTACATGTATCATCTCGGCCTTGGTATTCTTTTCAGGTTATAACTATTTAACAAGAGAAGAAGTAACGCAAGCTTGTCAGCACTTGGGTTTCCCGATTATTTCCGAATTGAGCTCTCCTTCGCTAAATTTTCAGCTGCGCTTGCGCTGTTAATACCTGTAGGGTCAATTTTGAAGGAATGGGCATATTGCGGATGCATCATTATTTTCATCTCTGCGCCCATCGCTCACTTGTCGTCGCATGGCCCGGCAGCGCATAGCTTCGGTTCGATTGGCTATTTGCTTATTTTGATTGTTTCTTACGTTTCTTATCGAAAATATTTTCAGGTCAGCTATGTCCGCGAATTATTATTTTAAGAAGATATTAATCATGTTAAAATCTGCCTTCGTTGTACCATGATTATTTTTGATGAATTAGTTCTTAAATCTTGTCAATTACGAGAAGTTGAAAACTACAGCTACTGTAACGGCTGCATTTACCGTTTACTTAATACCTTTTGGAATAATTCAATTGCCCAAAAGCCAGTGAAATTATAATCCTTGGTTGCATGCTCGTTTCAATTTTTCATTTCAGTAAGCCCTTGATCTAC
>NZ_CAIWNH010000566.1 GCF_903913935.1 uncultured Mucilaginibacter sp. | reverse complement strand
TTTAAATCAACAATAGGTAAGAATGCGGGAAAATCTGCGTTACTTGTTACAAAGCGTAAAGAAAATACTTCAAGGTTTCGTAGTCCGGCTAAAAACAGGAAATTCTCAATTGGCTGATTCCAGTCAAGGGTTCCATCAATATGTAAATACTTTAAACTATTGATGCCTTTAAGGCCATTGAAGTTTGAAACCCGACGCAAATTTTCAAGATGTAAGGACCGTAATTTTGGTAGTTTTTGCAATGGTGATAGATCGGAAAATCCTGAGACATATTCAAATACAATTTCTTCCAAATTGTATAGTGCCTCAACAAAATCAATATTCTTTGCACGAAAAAAGGTTACCCGCAGTCTTTTAAGTGATTTTAATTGCTGTATTTTATCGACCTGCTCTGCGCTTGGATTATGTAAAGTAAGTTCTTCAATGTTAGGACATTTGAAGACCTGTTCCCAATTTGCATGATCTTTACTGATTGTTAAAATTTTGACGTCATTTTTGTCCGCAATATCAATATTCGCAGCGTAGGCGTACCGTTCTCTATTTGGGACCATTGTCCAATAACTATCTGTTCTATCTAAGTGATCGCCAAAGTGATGTTTCATTTGTACGAATATCGCAAAAAAGCTAAACAAAAAAGCCGATAACATTTCTGTAATCGGCTTTTCCAATTCTGCTCCCCAGACTGGGCAGAATTCAAACCACTTTTAAGAGGAATGGAAACTTGTAAACTTATTTGAAGTTGCCGAAGCAGTTGCCGAAGCAGCATCACCAGATGCCTGCAAAACGGCAACCTTTGCGATGTCAATCGGGAGGCCAATGCGTCCCAATGGCGTGAGCGCAAAGGAAATGCTTTTCTATTTCGCTACAAGGCCTGCCATCTGCAGTTGAATTTTCTGATTCTGTCATTAAGATTAAAACTTATTCAATCATTTTGTTTCCTTCAGCGTTTTTAACAATAATTTGGCAGCGTCTTCTGATGAACCGGGATTTTGTCCGGTAATTAAAAGACCGTCTTTTTTAACAAATGAGCCCCAATCTGATCCTTTGCTATAGGTTCCACCTAATTTTTTTAATTCATCTTCCAATAAAAACGGAACAACATTGGTTAATCCAACCGCTTCTTCCTCAGTGTTTGAAAAACCTGTTACAGCTTTGCCTTTTACCAAAGGTTCGCCATTTGGTGCCTTAACTTTAATAAGGGCCCCCGGTGCATGGCAAACAAAGGCCACTGGCTTGTTATGTTTATAAAAATCTTCAATAAGTGCAATTGATTTTTCATCATTTGCCAGGTCCCATAACGGACCATGCCCACCGGGATAAAAAACCGCATCATAGTCAGCCTGGCTTACTCCGCTCAGTTTTACAGTATGTGACAACTTGTCTTTTAAATCCTGATCCATATTAAATCGCTTAGTAGCCGGAGTTTGGGCATCAGGGGCTTCACTCTTAGGGTCAATGGGCGGCTGCCCGCCACCAGGAGAAGCGATAGTTAATTCTACACCGGCATCCGCCATAACATAATATGGCGCCGCAAATTCTTCTATCCAGAAGCCGGTTTTTTTACCAGTATTTCCCAATTCACTATGGGACGTTAATACAATTAATACTTTCATAATTTAAGTTTTTGAATAACTATTTTTTAAACTTCAACGATCATCTTTCCGGTGTTCTCTCCTTTAAACAATCCAATCAAGGCCGATGGTATCTGGTCAAAACCATGAACAATTGTTTCGGTAAACTTTAACTTACCTTCTTTTACCCATTGCGCTAACAGCGGGATCGCTTCAGGGTACATGCTTTGAAAATTGCCAACTATAAATCCTTGCATCAGCACACTCCTTGTAAGCAGCATAGGCTGCAAGCGGGGCCCTACAGGTTCCTCCGTACTGTTATATAAAGCTATTTGGCCGCATAGAGGTATGCGGCCATTAAAGTTTATATTGCTGATTACTGCATCTGATATTTCGCCACCTACATTATCGAAATATATATCTACGCCATTAGGACATAATGCCGCAATTGCCTTTTTCATATCAGTAGTAGTTTTGTAATTGATGGCATCATCAAAACCGAACTCCTCTTTTAATAACTTTATTTTTTCGTCAGAACCAGCAATGCCAATTACCCGGCAGCCATGGATTTTAGCCAGCTGACCAACCACTACACCAACTGCGCCGGCTGCTCCGGATACGACGACTGTTTCTCCGGGTTTAGGTTTGCCAATATGTATTAATCCGAAATAGGCGGTAAGACCTGGCATCCCTAAAATACCCAAATAATAACTTGCCGGCGCAATGGCTGTATCAATTTTTTTGATGCTTTTTTCAGATGCGATAATTTGTTCACGCCAGGGCAAACCTCCAATAACTGTATCTCCGGCTTTAAAATGATCTGATTTACTTTCAATGACTTTAGCTACTACTCCCCCCTCTATACTCTGGTCAACTTGAAAAGGAGGAGCGTATGATTTTGCATCGTTCATCCTGCCACGCATATAAGGATCGACTGAATAATATAAGCCTTTTAACAACACATCCCCGGCCTTCATTTCCGGCAATTCAATGTTTTCAAATCTGAAATTATCAACAGTGGCCATACCTTTTGGTCTTGATGCGAGTACGATTTGCTTTGTGTTCATTATTTTGTTTTTGTAAATAATTGTACAAGAAATTAAAAGCTCCTTGTTTTTATTTTCCAACTTTTGACGTAATTATATAACCTCACCAACGTGATATTGTTTCGATCGCATTATAAAACCCAGCCTTTCAACAAATCGCTTTTTGTTATTTATTCCAGCCCAATCATGGGAATATTTTCATAAAGATTAAATGTCGTCTGCTGGAAACGAAAATATTCCCAACTTCTAAAGGCCCAATACCTCAAACGGTGATGAGAATTTCCGCTTTTATATATCCTCAGCTATGCCTTAGACAAGCATATCTGATTAACAGTACAGTGTATAAAATGTACACTATACTGTTTTATCCTTTCTTTGAGAAATAGGTTGATTATCCTTTCACAGTTGGTGACAGGTAGGTTTACACCTGTCTTGGTATCAAAATATTATCAATAAATGCAGCTTCCATCTCATAATAACTTTCCGGAAGTGCTGACTTATCAGTAATATGTAAAGTCATGGCTACAATTCCCTTCATATCGTATCGTAGCATGTTTACCCACATTTTCTGATTATAACAGCAAACGCGCTCACCTTTACGCTAAACTATTGGGAGATCCCTTCCCTTTGTATCTCAAAAAGAAATTCAAAAAGATTGGTTTCTGTTGGAATATGAAGCTTTTTCCGGAGCCTGTACCTGCTGATCTCAACACCCCTCACTGAAATACACATCAATTGCGCAATTTCTTTACTGGACAAGTTCATGATCAGGTAGGCAGATAGTTTTAACTCCTGCTGATTAATTGCGGGATACCTTTCCTTGATTTTATTAAGAAAATCACCATGTACCTTATTAAAATGAATGGAAAACTGTTCCCATTCCTCGTTGATTTTTTTATCCTCAGTAAGCAAGCGGGCTATTCTTTTTATTTCAAACGTTTGTATACTCTCTTTGCCGGATTTGATAAGCGTTTGCAATTCCTCTTTTACTTTGATTAAAAATTCCTTTTTCTGAACGATGTTCATTGCTGCAGAAGCCAGTTCGGAGTTTTTGTACTCTATCTCAGTTTCTAATTTTTCATTTTTAAGCTTAATAACTTCTTTTTCAGATATTTCTAATTCAAGCTGATGAAGATAGGCCATTTGCCGCTGCTCCTCTTCATTTTTTTGTCGTTGTAATAAAAGCTCTTTTTCGTGGTTCCTTATATGTCGTTTCTCCTGCAACTTGTAAAAATAATACAGCGATCCGGCAAATATTAACAGGTAAAAAGTATAAGCCCAAATCGTTTGGTACCATGGCGGATTAATGTAAAAGGCGTAGCTGGAAATCGAAGATGTGTTGTTTTGTAGGTTCCTTGCCTTTACCTTAAAAATATACTTCCCCCACGAGAGGTTTGTATAATCTTTTTCCGCTTTTTTTGACCACTCAGACCAACCCTTATCATAGCCTTCCAGCAAATAGCTGTATTCAACAGTAGATTGCGCCTCGAATACCGGCGAGGAAAACTCGAAATGCAGAGAGTTCCACAGAAAGCTTAATGCCAAAGTACTTTTTTTAGCATTTTTTTGATCGGATGAATTATCAATATAACCGCCAAAAAGCAGGCTATCTGTAGTAGATATCGCTTTTACTTTCCTGATATAAACTTTTATAGGTTGAATATTAGCTTTGTACTTGGCGAAATTGATATGATAAAAGCCATTCTCTCCCCCTACAAAAACGTTCGAATCATTTTTCGTATAAATATTTTCAAAGCCGCTGAGAATACGATTATTGAGTTCCGGAAAATATATTATCTCATGCCTTGACGTTGAATAGTCTACTACACCTACATTTTTCCCCTCTACAAACCAAATATTACCGAAAGGATCTTCTTTTAAATATCTTAAATTCCTGTTGCCAAAATCAGCTGCAAACCGTTTCGACATTTCAAATTTATCCGCTTTTTTATTGTATTCAAAAACGCCCTTTTCAGTTGCTACAACTACCGTCCCTTTAATCTTAAAAACAAAGTTGTTTAAAGTAGACGGAAGCCCCTGGGCTTTTGTGTACAGTTTTACATTGTCACTAGTACCCAATGTGAGTTTATAAACCCCCCTGTATGGATGGGAGGTCCAAATACTATTGTCTTTGTCTATTTCCAGAAATCTGGCTGATTCTTTGTAGTTACCCAGGTTGCCTTTACTTATAAAAGTGCCATTTTTATATTCAAAAAGTTCAACACCGTAGTAATTACCCGCTGCAATAAGTTTAGTGCCCGATTTATCCGCTAACGACCGAAATATCCAAAACCCATAACTTGGATCAATAGTAACAGGTTGATTGTTCCTGATCTGGAACACACCGTTGTCATTACCCGCAAGCAAACAGTTATCGATAACACCAAGATGCCATGATTGTCCCTGTGTAACTGTACTTATATTTTCAGCACTTGAACTTAGGTCACCCGAATTGCTAACAGGCAGACGGTAAATTCCATTTGATAAAGAAAAATACAAGTTGCCCTCAAATTCATTCACCGCATAGCCTCCCCCATCCTTAAAAATTGGGGGATTAATATGCTTAACGGCATTATTATAAGCGATGTAATCTATCCCATTGTCCAATCCAAGCCAAAGATTATGGTTTGAATCAACAAAGTTACTGCGCACATTGCCGTTTTGTAAACCTTCTTTCTGGGAGATATTTTCAACTACGTTGCCTGACCGGTCAACTAAATAAATACCGTTTGAATAGGTGCCGATGAGGAAATTACTTTTATCCAAAGCCAGGGCGCTTGAAAAAACCTGATTGTTATCTACTTTAATTCCAGTGAGCGGCCAGGGTTTTAATTGATTGCCGTAAAGCAGAAAAACGCCGTTCTTAGATGTAGTAACCAGGCTGGTATCTTTGCTATATTTAATTATCGAAGTAATGTAAAAATCTTTTGGCAATCGGTTTTGTTCGATAAAGGTTTGCCATTTTCCATTCTTCAATATTAACAAACCGCTTTTTTCATCCTGGGCAATCAAATTGCCCAGATGATTACCAAAGAATAACCATGATGAGTTGGAGTGATAAACCGTGATTTTACCAGCACTGTATCTGAATATCTTAAAATGTGAACGATAAAAAACTGAATTTTGGAAATTGACAATATCCCAGATATCAGAAAAGTTTTTGTCAGCTGCGGGAATCAATGCTTTTATTGAAGTAAAAACTAACGCCCCAGCCTTACCAGAAGAAAAATACCCCAGTTCATCCTGGCCGCCTACGTAAATTTTCTTATCGGTACCGAACTCAAGAGACCGTACTATCGTCTTGTTAGGCAAAGGGTACAATTGCCAGTTAATTCCATCAAACACCAGCAGGCCTTCGTTATTTGCAAAATACATCCTCCCCTGTTCATCCTGACGGATTTTCCAGTTTTGTGTACCGGCGTTGTACTGGCCCTTCCGGTAATTAATGATTTCGCGCTGTCCAATATGAGCTTGCCCCGCAACCCACTGCATTGCCGCAAGCGCCAGAAAAAATAGTATACCCCGTAAAAACATAGTAAGTGATGGTCTATATTTTATATATCTATCAAATATGGGGGTAATAACCGTCAAATCGAAGATTTTTCGACACTGTGTAGTAGTGACGTAGTCCGACTTTCACCTAACAGTGAATACCCATATACATTTGCCGCTGTAAACCGACGTCATCTACGTTTTAAATTTAAGACCTAAAGTAACTTATATGAGAAAAGAAAGTTTGTGTAAACTTTTTGCTCCCCGCAGGCGCAAAAGTTTTAGTGCTCATTTAATCGCAATTCATTTAATAGAGCTATCGCCGCCCTGACCCTGTCCCCGCTTCGTCTTTATTTATTAAAGAAATACCTGCAATGGCAAAAAAAGCCAATGCAAAGGCAATCAATATTTATCATTCTAAAAATTAAAATTTATATGCAATTAAAATTTACGTTTTGTTTGGTTTTCGCTTTATTAATATTTTTTGGCAGCAGTGCTTTTGCTCAAAATATTCACATAAACGGTAAAGTAACAGAAAACGGTACCGGTATAGCTCTACCCGGTGCCTCCATTAAAATAAAAGGCACCACAGTTGGCACCACGTCTGATCAGGCTGGAAACTACACGCTTACCATCCCACAAAAAGGCGCAACAGTAGTAGTCAGTTTTATTGGCTTTGAAACTATTGAAAAGGTAGTTACACAAGGTGGTGAAATGAATTTCTCACTGCTGGAAAGCTCCTCAAAATCACTCTCCGAAGTCGTTGTAATAGGCTATGGTTCGCAAAAAACTGAAAAAGTGACCGGCTCAATCGCCACAATCAAAAACACGGATATAGAGAAAACAAATGCCGTGCGGATTGAAGATGCCTTACAGGGTAAAGTTTCTGGCGTTACGATCATTCAAAGCGGATCGCCCGGAACTAACCCCACGCTATTAATCCGCGGTGTTCCATCTTACACAGGCAGTGATCCTTTGGTAGTTATTGACGGCGTGGAACAAACGCTTACAGATTTCAACTCACTTAACCCTATGGATGTTGAGTCAGTATCTATTTTAAAAGATGCGGCCGCAACAGCAATTTACGGTGTAAAAGGCGGTAATGGCGTTGTATTGGTTACGACGAAATCCGGCAAAAAAAATCAGAAAACACAATTCAGGCTGAGCAGCAGTTACGGCCAGCAGCAAGTAGCCAATGAGGTTGCTGTTTTAAATGCCAGCCAGTATGCTGCAATGTTAAACGAGGGGAGTACACTGTCAGGCGGAGCTCCAATTTTTCCTAACCTGAGCACCGTCGGCGTAGGCACCAATTGGCAAGACCAGATCTTTAAAAAGGCCCCCTTGCAAAATTATGCGCTATCTGCCACAGGCGGGTCTGAAAAGATCACTTACTTTCTTGAAGCCGGTGCAACAGATCAGGCGGGGATAGTTGGCGGTGGAAGTAAATCAGACTACGGACGTTATAATTTTACAGCCAACCTTAATTTCGACCTTACCTCCAAATTAAAATTCATTTTTAATGTAACCGATGTCGTTTTAAACTCGAAGGGTGTCGGCGAAAACTCTTTCAACAGCATTATAGGTGAGGCGTTAAATTTTGACCCTACGGTTCCGGTCTACAATAATGTGGCTAATACGACAGGGCAATATGGTTTTAGTACGCTTGAATTACAGGAAGTTCATAACCCGTTAACCACTTTACAAAACACCTACAACAAAAGATTAGGCAATAAACTTTATGGCAAATTTGAATTACAATATGAACTGATCAAGGATTTAAAGCTTACCTCACGCTTCGGATATACAGACTATAACGACAACGCGAAATCATTTAATCCGCTTGTTTTTTATGGCCTAAACAATACGGATAATACCATGAACGCAGACCAATCAGCGGTAGGTGGCGATCATAATTCTGTTACGTCGGTAAGAAACAGCAATTTTAACTGGAATTGGGATACTTACGCCAATTATGATTACACTTTAAAAAATGACCATCATTTTCAGGCGGTTGTAGGTTTTGCATTGGCCGAATCATCAGGCAACCAGATCGGTGTAAGCCGCCAGGATGTTCCGTTTAATTCCTGGACATTTGCTGATTATACGGCTGCTACCGGCGTAAATACGGCTACCAATACCAATGCCCAAACCGGCTATTACTACCAGTACTCAGATAATAAATTATCCTATTTCGCCCGTTTGAATTATGATTATAAAGAAAAGTATTTAGTAACGCTGAGCGACAGAATAGACGGCGACCAGGTATTTGGCGCCAATAATAAGTTCGGTAATTTCTATGCAGGTTCTTTGGGTTGGATAATTTCGAAGGAAGATTTCTTCCACTCTGACCTTGTTGATTTCCTGAAATTAAGGGGTAGCTATGGTGTTTCAGGTAACAGCAACGCCTCAAATGTGCAAACTACTTCCATAATAACCGGGGGGCCTTACAATAACATTGGTAATAGTAATGGCTATAACTTTAATAATATTTTCTATTCAGGTTCATCAATAGGCTCGCTGGCCAACCCTGATCTGGCATGGGAAAAGGACAAGCAGATTGATATTGGCGCCGATATTGAACTCAGCCATAAATTTTCCTTCACCCTGGATGTGTATAAAAAAGACGTGAGCGGTTTGTTATTTACCCCTTCACAATCAGCCTATTTAGGTACAGTACCTGCATCAAACGCAAATATTGGAACTACCAGCACCAAAGGAATTGATGCCATGGTTAGTTACAATGATAGGATATCTAAAAATTTCAAACTTAGTACTTCATTAACTTTTGGCACATTTTCCAGTTTAGTAACGTCAACCAACTCGGATAATAGCGCTATTGTGCAGGGCGGTTACTTTTTTAATGGCCAATCGCAACCAACAACGATATTTAAGAAAGGTTATGCTCCTGGCACTTTTTGGGGATACAAAACTGACGGGCTATTCCAAACAGTTGCACAGATTGCTGCTTCGCCAACCCAAACAGGCGCACAACCGGGCGATATCAAGTATAAAGACATCAACGGAGATGGCGTAGTCAACAGTGCTGATCAAACCAGCCTTGGCAATGCATTTCCTAAATTCACTATCGGCTGGAACCTGAACCTGGTTTACAAACAATTTGATTTTACCGCCTTTGTTTACGTATCTGAGGGTAATAAAATATTCAAAGCCTGGGACAGGAACGCAAACTTTACCAATAAGCCAAGCACAATATTAGGCCGTTGGACCGGGCCGGGAACTACTAACAACGCCGAGTACCCATTATATACATTCACCGATCCAAATGATAACGCCCGTGTTTCAGACAGGTACATTGAAGACGGTTCTTTTGTAAAAATTAAGAATTTGCAATTAGGCTATACTATTCCTAAGTCTGTTTTAAAAGGTGAAAACACTTCATTCAGAATTTATGCGCAGGTAAAAAATGCATACACTTTCACCAAGTATACCGGCTTTGACCCTGAAATCTCCGGCGGATTACTAAACAGCGGTGTTGATTACGGGTATTACCCGCAGGCACGTGTTTTCCTTTTAGGTCTTGATTTTAAATTTTAATCATAAAAATATCAATATGAAAAAATATATTAAAATAGCAGTTTTTCTCAGCGCTATCGGTTTAATAGCATCCTGTAAAAAATTTGTTGATTACAACCCACAAGATGCTTACCTGGTAACCGCATCATCGTATCTGCAATCCGAAAGTGATTACCGTACTATGGAAATAAGCGTATATACACCATTACAATGGTTAAACCAGGTTGTACCAATAGGCGATATCGCTTCTGACAATGCAGTTGCGGGCGGTGAAAGCGCTTCAGATGTGCTCGATTTGCAACAAATCGATCAGTTTACAACTTCACCAACCAATGGTTCGCTTTTAAATATCTGGCAATTTGCCTACGAGGGTATAAACAGAGCCAATTATCTTACAGAGTACAAAACAGCAAACCCTGCCGGCAGCCAGGTTAATTTTGCCGGTAAAGATGCCATGTATGGCGAGATTTATTTTTTAAGGGCATATTACTATTTCACATTAGTGAAAATGTTTGGCGGTGTCCCGCTTTTTACAGATAAGCGTTTGGATTTTTCGGCTTCAGGAACATTAAAAAGAGCTGCAGCGGCCGATGTTTACCAGCAAATTGAAGCGGATTTAAATAGTGCCATAGCTGTTCTACCTACCGTACAATCACAAGCCGGAAGGATAACAAAATATGCTGCGCAAGCATTATTAGGAAAAGTGTATTTATATGAAAAGAAATATGCTCCGGCGTCGGCAGTATTGCAAAGTGTTATTGATGCAGGTACATTCAGCCTGGTAGCAAAATTCGACTCCATTTTTGTAAAATCTGGCGAAAATGGTCCTGAATCAGTATTCGAGATCCAATACACCAATACATCTCCCTATTATCAATGGTCAAATGTTTTACAGGGACAGGGTAATTATGCAGTACAACAGTGTGGAGTTCGGCAGTTAAATGGTTCAAACGATATGCCTTATGCCGCGGGATGGAGTACAAATCTACCATCAGGTGATTTGTATAATGCCTACCAGGCAGGCGATCAGCGCCGCGATGGCACTTTGTTTGACGTTGCCGCTTATGCTGCTGCAAACCCGGCTTATGGTATTACTTACGAAGTGGCACCTTATGAGAATACCGGCTATTATGATAAAAAGTATTTACCGCGTAAAGGCCAGACAAGCGGACAGGTTGAGTTAAATTACCTGAACAACTACCGCACCATACGATATGCTGATGTACTTTTAATGGCCGCCGAAGCCTATAACCAAACCAATAACGACAGCAAGGCCCAATTATACCTGAATCAGGTTCGCCGCAGGGCATTCCGGGTATCCGATGCAAGCTTCGACGTTACTGCTTCCGGGCCGGCTTTGTATACTGCCATTTTAAATGAAAGAAGATTAGAATTGGCTATGGAAGGTGAACGTTTTTTTGACCTGGTAAGAACCGGTCAGGCAGCAACCGTACTGGGTTCTAATTTCAAAACAGGCAAAAGTGAGTTGTTCCCTATACCGCAAAGTGAGGTTGTTGTGTCACATCTGCAACAAAATCCTGGTTATTAATCAATCATCATTAAAAAGAACAATCATGAATTTAACAAAATATTTTCTTGGTATGGCTTTATTACTTATAGTAATTAGCTGTAAAAAAGACAACTTCAACGATACCTCGTTTGTAAACACGGCTGGTTCACCGGCTAAATTATCTGTAATGTTCGATATTACACAAGATAATACAGGCCTGGTTACCATCACACCTAACGGTGAGGGCGCCACATCTTATGACATATATTATGGCGATGGTGGTTCGGGTTTCACTAATTTTGCCGCAGGCAAAAACACCAAGCACACCTATGCCGAAGGCGCATACACCGTAAAAGTTGTGGGTCACGGCATAACAGGTAAAACTACTGAAATGACGCAACCGTTAACGGTGTCTTTTAGAGCACCTGAAAGCCTTAAGGTTACTACAACTACCAATGGGTTAACCATCGGATTATCTGCAACAGCAAAATACCAAACCCTTTTTAAGGTTTACTACGGGGATTCAACCAATGTAAGCCCTTTACATTTTCAATCCTTTTTGCAGGGGCAAACAGTTTATCATACTTATCCTAATGCCGGGGTTTATTATATAACTGTTGTGGCATTAAGTGGCGGTGCAGCAACTACTACCTTAATGGATACAATAAAAGTAGGCAAGCAAATTGATTTGCCTGTCAATTTCGACAATCCTGTGTATGATTACACCATGTCGGATTTTGGCGGCAACAGCTCAATGGTCGCTCCTGACCCGACTAATAGTGCAAACATGGCGTTGAAAGTTACTAAAACCAGCGGAGCCCAGGTTTGGGCCGGCACAACTATT
Organism: uncultured Mucilaginibacter sp.; assembly: GCF_903913935.1. Taxonomy (GTDB): domain Bacteria; phylum Bacteroidota; class Bacteroidia; order Sphingobacteriales; family Sphingobacteriaceae; genus Mucilaginibacter. Next base: position 3,726 of record NZ_CAIWNH010000566.1, on the reverse strand, counting down.
GGCACAGCGCTTGGTTTTGCTACACCTATTCCGGTTACCTTCGCTGCAACAAAAATGAGTGTGCGGGTTTATTCACCGATAGCCGGAGCAGACATCAAATTAAAAATTGAAGATCATAACAATTCTTCCAATTCAGTTGAAACTGATGTCAAGACGACCAAGTCAAATCAATGGGAAACTTTAGTTTTTGACTTTAAAAATCAAGCAGCGGGTACACCTGCTTTAAATACTGCGGATACCTATGATAAAGCGTCCATCTTCTTTGATTTTGGTAATGCTGGCACCGGCGCAGTTTTCTACGCGGATGATCTGCTATTTTTACCACCACCTGTCTTAACGCAAATAAGTCTTCCTGTAACGTTTGATGATCCAACAGTTGATTATACGGTGATAGATTTTGGAAATGCACAAACCAAGGATGGCGTTGACCCTACAAACGGCGCGAATAAAGTTAAAATTACTACCAAACCTGCAGGTGCTGCAAGCTGGGCAGGTACAACTTTAGGAACAGGCTCCGGATTCTCATCTGCCATTCCGCTTACTGCAAATACCAGTCAAATGAGCGTGCGGGTTTATTCGCCGGCCGCAGGGATCCATGTAAGGCTAAAAGTTGAAGACCATGCTGACAATACCCATTCGGTAGAAACCGAAGCGGTTACTACACTTGCCAACACCTGGGAGACTTTGATATTTGATTTTAAATACCAGGCTACAGGTACAGCTGCTTTCAACAATACCTACCGGTATGATATGGCGTCAATCTTCTTTGACTTTAATAACGGCGGTGATGGCCGTACATATTATTGGGATGATGTAAAGTTTTTGGCTACAAATGTTGTACCTAACGTATTGGCACTCCCTTTAGATTTTGAGTCAACTTCACTTACCTATGCATTTACTGATTTTGGAGGAGGACAATGTGCCGTTGTAGCAAATCCTCAGGTATCTGGGACTAACACAAGCGGTCACGTAGCCCAAATGATAAAAAATGCCGGTCAGGTATATGGAGGAAGTTCTATCACATTAGCCCACCCTATTGATTTTTCAACAAAGAAAATTTTCAGTATGAAAGTGTACTCGCCAAGAGTTGGCGCAAATGTACTGCTGAAGGTTGAAAACAGCACGAATGGAGCAATTAGTTATCAGCAGGCGGTTAATACCACAACTGCTAACGGATGGGAAAACCTGACATTTGATTTTAGCGCCATCGATGTTTCGCAGTCCTATGACAAGGTAACCATCATATTTGATCTGGGTACAATGGGCGACGGATCGGCTAATTTTACTTACCTGTTTGATGATATTTCACTTAATTAATAAAAAAATAATCATGAAAATAAGAATATCGATAACCACATTCCTTTTTATGCTAATGGCTTTCATAAGCTGCAAGAAGGAAATATATTCATTTGGGTCATTACAGGCTCCATCGGGTTTAGGCTTAAACGCCGTTGTGTCAGGTGCTGATAGTAATAATCCAAACGGCAGCGGATCTGGCGAAGTAACTATTTCCATAACAGCAGCCAACGCCATAAAATATAAAATTGATTTTGGTGACGGCACAAGCCAGATCGTACCTACCGGAAATGTAGTCTACAAATATTCAACCCCAGGGACAAATGTTTATACCATTACGGTAAATGCAATTGGCACCGGTGGCTCAATTTCGACTATCACAAAAGAAGTGACCGTTTTTACAGCCTTTACTATACCTACGGATATTGTACAAGACCTAACGAATGGTTCATCCCAGGTTTGGATCACGGATGCAGGTGCAGTAGGACATGTCGGCGTTGGCCCGGCAGGAACATTTTCACCCGATTACTATGCTGCAACGCCAAACTCAAGGGCCGCCTGCCAGTATGATGATGAGATTACATTTTCAAAAGATGCTAACGGAAATATTTCAATGTCCATTAATAATATGGGCCAATCGTTTCTGATCGCAGCATCCACTTCATTTTATGGCCAAAGTGGTGGTGATGGCTGCTATACTGTAACGCTGAGCGGAGCCAAACAATTGACGTTTATGAATGCCACGTCAGGCTCTACATCAGCTGTTTCAACCGGCATACAATTTATGGTACCGGGTAATGGCCTCATCAATTTTGGCACGGGCGGTAATACTTACGAAATATTAGCCATTACGCCAACAACCCTTTATTTGAGAAACATTGGTATCGACGGGAACGCCTGGTATCAAAAGCTGAAAGTTAAATAGTCAAATCATGAAATATTTAAAAATAATTTTGATCCTTTTGATGCCCATGGCATTTTCCAACTGCTCAAAAAGCAGCAGTAATGGTAATATGAGCCCGGCGCCAACAGATCTTACAGTAAGCGCAGCAATTAGTACCGATAATAGCGGTAATGTTACGTTTACTGCAACAGCTACTAATGCTGTAAGTTATGATTATGATTTTGGTAACGGCACTTTCCAAACTGTGCCAACAGGAATTATTACGTATAAGTACCCTTCATCGGGTACTTATACGGTTAATGTAATTGCTAAAAGCAGCGGCGGGCAAACGATAGCTAAAACTGTACAGGTAACAGTCGTTTCAAACGGTGGTCCTGCAGGGATGACACTGGTTTGGTCAGACGAATTCAATACCGATGGTGCGCCCGATCCATCAAAATGGGGTTACGATACAGGCACCGGAGGAGGTGGCTGGGGTAACAACGAACTGGAATATTATACCAGCAGAAGTAATAACGTTAACGTATCTAACGGCACCCTTAAAATTACGGCAGTGAAAGAAAATTATAATGGCAGCGCCTATACTTCTGCCCGGATGCTTTCAAACGGTAAGTTTTCATTTAAATACGGAAGAATAGAGGTGAGTGCGAAATTGCCTGCTGGTTTGGGCACATGGCCGGCAATCTGGATGTTGGGTAATAATTTTTCAACTGCCGGGTGGCCAAATTGCGGCGAGATCGATATTATGGAGCAGCGGGGTTCAGAGTTGAATAAGATTTTTGGTACGCTTCATTACCCGGGGCATTCAGGCGCCAACGGAAGGGGCAGTACAACGATCATCCAAAATAGCTCAGCCCAGTTTCATTTATATGCACTCGACTGGTCGGCGGCTTCCATTAATTTTTCAATTGACGGTAATGTTTTTTTTACGGTGCCCAATGATAATACATTGCCATTTAATCAAAACTTCTTCGTCATCTTAAATTTAGCAATGGGAGGCAGTTTTGGCGGCTCAGTTGACCCAAACTTTACTTCCGGCACTATGGAAGTTGATTATGTTAGGGTGTATCAGTAATCAATAAAAACTAAAAATACACCATTTTAGTGCAGCCGTTGAACTATCAAAAAATGGCACAAAGGTTTCCAGAACAGGATTTATAGTCCTATTATTCTTAATTTAATGAACAATCAAAAAAATAAATACAAATATATTCTCCCTATTATTAGTGCAGTGATTTTGATCCTGACCACTTCATCCCTGATGATAAAAAGAACTTTACCCAAAAACAAGAAGGTGGTCTTTTTTGATGACTTTTCCGGTACAAAACTTGACAGGTCAAAATGGAACGCCGAAGTAACGGGTATGCATTTCAACAATGAACTGCAGGCATATGTTGACTCCGAAAAAACCATCTACATCGTACATGGAGCTGCAGCTCAGGGGGCTAAAAATGGCGCATTGGTTTTACAGCCACGGTCATCACCAGGTTTTAAAACCAAAGATGGTCAACGATATGATTTTATAT
>NZ_CAIWNH010000565.1 GCF_903913935.1 uncultured Mucilaginibacter sp. | reverse complement strand
CCTTTCACCTTTCGCCTTTCACCTTTCACCTTTCGCCTTTCACCTTTCGCCTTTCGCCTTTCACCTTTCACCTTTCGCCTTTCGCCTTTCACCTTTCACCTTTCGCCTTTCACCTTTCGCCTTTCACCTTTCACCTTTCACCTTTCGCCTTTCACCTACGCCATAGCGTACATTTCTTCCCGTTGTTTCTGTACTATTTCGCTGTTGATGTACTCATCGTAGGTCATCAGCTTATCTATCGTACCGCCGGGGGTCAGTTCAATAATACGGTTGGCTACAGTTTCTACCAGTTCATGGTCACGAGAGGTGAACAGGATGGTGCCGCGGAAGTCCTTCATGCCATTATTCAGGGCGGTGATGGATTCCAGGTCCAGGTGGTTGGTAGGTTCGTCAAACATCAGCAAATTGGCCGATTGCAGCATCATGCGGCTAAACATGCAGCGCATTTTTTCACCGCCTGACAGCACATTGCTTTTCTTTAAAACTTCTTCACCGCTAAACAGCATCCGGCCTAAAAAGCCCCGGATAAACTGGTCGTCTTTGTCGCCGGTTGAATATTCGCGCAGCCAGTCGATCAGGTTATCATCTTTGCCTTTAAAATATTCGGCATTATCAATAGGTATATCGGCGTAATTAATAGTTACACCCCATTTAAATTCGCCTTTATAATCCTTATCCCTGCCTGTTAAAATATTGTAAAAAGCGGTAGTTGCCAAACTGTTTTGCGACAGGATAGCAATTTTATCGCCTTTGTTTACCATCAGGCGCACATTGTCAAATAAAAGTTCGCCGTTCAAAGTCTTTTTCAGGTTCTCTACCTGCAGCACCTGGTCACCTGCTTCGCGCCCCTGGTTGTTGAAGATAATGCCCGGGTATTTACGGTTAGAGGGTTGGATCTCGTCGATATTGATCTTATCCAATGCCTTTTTACGACTGGTAGCTTGTTTTGATTTGGAAGCATTAGCGCTGAAACGGCGGATAAACTCCTGCAGTTCTTTCACCCTGTCTTCGGTCTTTTTATTCTGATCTGAACGTTGTTTTAATGCCAGTTGGCTCGATTCGTACCAGAAGGTATAGTTACCGGTGTAGATGGTCATTTTTGCAAAATCAATATCTACCACATGGGTACAAACCGTATCCAGGAAGTGCCTGTCGTGCGAAACTACCAGCACAATAGCTTCATAAGATGCCAGAAAATCTTCCAGCCAGCCAACGGTATGGATGTCAAGGTCATTGGTAGGCTCATCCAGTAACAAAATATCAGGTTTGCCAAAAAGGGCCTGCGCTAATAACACGCGCACCTTTTGTGTGTTATCAAGGTCTTTTACCAACTGGTAATGAAATTCTTCTTTAATGCCCAAATTGCTCAAAAGGGTAGCGGCATTGCTTTCCGCATTCCAGCCATCCATTTCGGCAAACTGGTGTTCCAGTTCCCCGGCACGTTCGCCATCAGCATCGCTAAAATCTTCCTTCAGGTAAATGGCATCTTTTTCTTTCATGATGGCATACATTTCCTTATGCCCCATCATTACCGTTTCAATTACTGTAAAGTTGTCAAATGCATAGTGGTCCTGGCTCAATACCGCCATACGTTCGCCGGGAGTAAAACTATAAGATCCGCTTGAAGGGTCGATTTCGCCCGAAAGGATCTTCATGAACGTGGATTTACCGGCACCGTTGGCACCGATGATGCCATAACAATTGCCATTGGTAAATTTAAGGTTTACATCTTCGAAGAGCGTACGTTTACCATAACGTAAAGATAAATTGGATACCGTGATCATGCTGCGTGCTGTACTTTTTTCGGCAAAAATACGTTAAATACTCATCAGTTAGCGATTTAACTTTCAATTAACCGTTATTTGGCATCATTTCGGAGTAACATTATCCACATGTAGCCGCCTTAACTGTTAATATGTTAATAAATTAACTTAACACAATAGTAACTTGATAGGCAATTTTACGTTATACAAGGGAATAGGGATTTAACCAATTATTAATAAACAATTATGGCACTATTAATTGCATTGCTAATTATGGTGAACGTATTAGTTTTAGTGAGACAATTAGAGAGAAGGAAGGAATATTAATTCCGAATAATTGCTTAAGAGAAGAGTACGTTTAACTTAATATTGAACCTAAAGTCTGGGTTTGATGATCTGTCAGTTTTTGTAATGGACCCGAAGCGACTATTTTGAGCATCATGTTCAGGTCGGCTGAAATCGAAAATACAACATCTGTTTTGTTATCGACTGAAAATAGCTCCCATTTTAATTCTAAATCAAATGGTGGTTTTTCAGCAGGGATAATTTTTATCTCTTTATCAGGTACCCGGCTTCCCACTTTAAGGCTGAGTTTAGCCATGTTTTGCACATTAAAACTCGCCGTATCCGCTGTTGAAACCCAATCCATAATGTTTTCGGGCATTAGTTGCTGATGATTATTCAAATCAGCTAAAAAACTATAAACTTCGTGTACGGGCCGGTTTATACTTATCCGGCTTTCAAAAACTTTCATTTATTTGCGATAGTAAATTGATAATTAAATATTTTGTGGTTTAATTCAGGCGGCTACTGCTAACTGCCACTGCAAACTACCTACTTTCCCCACTCAGAGGGATTCTCGCGCCAGTTTTTTAATATTTGAATATCGTTTTCAGATATGTATTGATTTTCGGCGGCATATTTAATTAATGCATTGTAGTTTGATAAGGTGAAAAAAGGACAATTTGCCTGTTTAAAATTATCTGCAGCAATATCAAAGCCGTAGGTAAAAATAGCCGCAAGGCCCGCAACATCATAACCTGCGCTGCGTAAAGCTTCAACTGCCTGCAAACTGCTTTTACCGGTTGATATCAGATCCTCAATTACAACAACCCGTTTGCCTGTTAATATTTCGCCTTCAATCAGGCTGCCTGTGCCATGATCTTTGGGTTTTGAGCGCACATAAATAAACGGCAGCCCCAATTCCTGGGCCACTAATGCCCCTTGTGGGATACCGGCAGTTGCCACACCGGCAATACAGCCAACGGCACCAAAAACTTCCTGGATCTGGCGGGTTAATTGCTGCCTGATGTAAGTGCGTATAGTAGGATGTGACAGGGTTATGCGGTTATCACAATAAATAGGCGACTTCCAACCCGAAGCCCATGTAAAAGGATTATTGGGTTGTAATTTAATTGCTTTAATTTGCAGCAGAAATTCAGCAACCTGGTTTTCAATCTCGGATTTATCAAACATGGCCCAAAAATACAGAATTTATATTAACGAAAAGGTGATCCTGGTAACAGAAACTAAACCTAAAAAAAAGAATGGATATGAATTGCTTGACGGTGAGGCATTTGATTTGAAAATAATTTATACCTGGATTTCGGCACGGAAAAATAATTTATTCTGCGTGGTTTGCAAGGATGCCAAAGCATTTTTAAAGCAGGTGAAGAAAAGTGTGATGCTGATTGAAGCCGCAGGCGGCCTGGTTAAGAATGAGGCAGGCGAATACCTGTTTATCTACCGTAACGGGAAATGGGATCTCCCGAAAGGAAAAATTGAAAAAGACGAAAAGGTTAAAGAAGCTGCTGTACGTGAAGTTGAGGAAGAATGCGGGATAAAAGTTAGCGAACTTGGAAAAAAAATATGCAAAACTTACCATGTTTATTTAAACAGGGGCGTATTGGTGTTAAAAAAAACACACTGGTTTGATATGCATTGCGCCGGAAAGTTTTTGCTGAAGCCACAAATAGAAGAAGGTATAACCGACGTGCGCTGGTTTAAAAAAGAGCATGTTGAACCTATTATTGCCAACACTTTTCCGTCCATTATGGATGTTTTGGTGGAGGATGGGATTGTAAAGGAAGATTCAGGAGTCAGGAGCCGGGAACCAGTATAAAAAGAGCCAGGAGTCAAGCGCCAGGAGTCAAGATAAAAAAGTAATATTGAATCATGAATTTCGAATGTCAAACGCCGAAGTCACTTCATTATTCAACATTCATTATTTGATATTAATTACGACTAAAGGACAGTTCAAGCCTTTTATCCTGACTCCTGGTTCTTGGCTCTTGACTCTATCCCCTAAAGATATTCCAGTGCTTCTTTCGGAATAAACTGGCTTACATCGCCATTATAACGCATAATTTCGCGAACGATGCTTGAACTGATAGACGAATAGCCCGGCTTACTCACAATAAAAATACTTTCAATTTCAGGTTCGAGCGAGTGGTTCATTTGTGCGATGGCCTTTTCATATTCAAAATCGGATACGGTACGGATGCCGCGGATCATATAAGCTGCGCCAATGCTTTTGCAAAATGCGACGGTTAAACCTTCATAGGCTACGACATGGATCCTGGGGTCGTTTTGAAAAACTGCCCGTAACATTTGCTCCCTTTTTTCAACACTGAGCAACCCTTTTTTTGTACTGTTAACACCAATACCGATATAAATCTTATCGAAAAGGCTAGCCGATCGTTTTACAATATCAACGTGGGCCTTGGTAACCGGATCGAAAGAACCTGGAAAAAGCGCTATCTTCATTAGCTGGGTATAAATGTGTCATCGCAAATTTATAAATCATTATTTAAATATCCCTTAAATAATGTTCAACGCGATAAAATAGCTGTTAACAATGTGCGGCCTGAACCATAACGCTTGCATTTTGTGTTTGCCTCACCTAAATCACCTCCAAAGGAGAGGCCGTCGATGCAAATCGGTTATTTATTAACTCCCTTTCCTTTGGAGAGGGCCGGGGTGAGGCGAATACCGCCATAAAATAGCTGTTAACAATAAAATAACAGGCCAAAACATGCCGAATTGCAACCTTATGTTATAGGTATCGTATTAGCCTTAGATTAACAGATGAAATACTATATAAAGCTACTACGCCCCAAAGACTGGGCCAAAAACATGTTCCTGTTTATACCTTCATTTTTTGCAGGGCACTTTTTTGTGTTCCATAAAATTGAAATTTTGCTGGCAGGCTTTGCAGCATTTTGCTGTATGGCAAGCAGTATATATATCATCAACGATTACCGCGATATTGAAAATGACAGGAAACATCCTGTAAAATCAAAACGGCCGCTGGCTTCTGGAAAAGTGCCTGCCGGGATCGCAATAACCATCAGTATTTTATTGGTGTTACTGGGTGGCTTTTTAGCATGGCTGGCAAATCCGGACGGCTGGTTCCTGGTTATTTTAGGTGCATACTATATAATGAACCTTGCTTACTGCTTCGGGCTAAAAAATATAGCCATACTGGATATGATCATCATTGCCCTGGGATTTGTGCTGAGGGTGAAAGGCGGCGCCATCATTGCTAACCTTGAAATATCATCATGGTTGATCATCATGACGTTCCTGCTGGCATTGTTTATGGCTATCGGCAAACGCCGCGATGATCTTTTGCTCCAGGATAGTTCGGGGGCGTCGATGCGAAAATCGTTGAGCGGTTATAACCTTAGTTTTTTGGATACCATGCTCGGGCTTTTCAGCGCTATAATTATTGTGGCCTATATTAACTATACAGTTGCCCCTGATTCTATTTTGCGCCTGGGCACTTACCGGTTATATTATACCAGTATATTTGTAATAGCCGGGATAATGCGATACCTGCAGGTTGTTTTTGTAAAGAAAGATTCCGGATCGCCAACAGATATTCTTTATAAAGACCGTTTTATACAAGTAACTATCGTTTTATGGATTGCCTGTTTTTTTACCATTTTATATCTGCCTCAAACCCCAATTTTTAATAAATGAAAAAGAATATAGGAAATTGGGGTAATTACCCGGTTATTGAAAGTAACGAAGAGAGTTTTGTTTTTGATGAACAACTGGACGTTTTGATCAAAGAAGCACAGCCGTTTATTCCAAGAGGCAACGGTCGCTGTTATGGCGATGCCTCTTTGGGCGAAAGAACGATATCAACACTCAAATATGACAAGATCCTTTCCTTTGATACTGAGAAAGGAATTTTTGAATGCCAAAGCGGTATAACCCTCGATCAGGTGCTCACCGTTATTGTGCCAGCCGGATGGTTTTTACCGGTAACCCCCGGCACTAAATTTATAACCATAGGAGGGGCGCTGGGAAGTGATGTGCATGGTAAAAATCATCACGTAGACGGTTCAATATCCAATCATATAATCGATTTTGATCTGCTGCTTGCATCAGGCGAAATGGTGACTTGTTCTCCTGAAAATTATCCCGATCTTTTTGAAGCTACATTTGGTGGGATGGGCCTTACCGGGCTGATAACCCGCGTAAAATTCAGGCTGAAAAAGATTGAGACTTCTTTGATCCGCCAAAAACAAATAAAGGCGGCAAACCTGCAGGAGCTGATAGCGCTTTTTGATGAATATAAAGATTATACTTATTCTGTAGCCTGGATAGATTGCCTGAAAAAAGGCAAGCATTTTGGCCGCAGTATTTTAATGCTGGGCGAACATGCTGCATTGGCGGAGATCTCTGAAAATGACCGGAAAGATCCCTTGAAACTTCCAAAGAATAAGCAGATCGTTTTTCCGTTTAATTTGCCCTCGTGGGTTTTAAATTCGTTTACGGTTAAGGCTTTTAATTTATTATATTACACCAAGAATTTTAAAAAGGAGATCAATAACATCGTATCGTATGAGCCTTTCTTTTACCCGTTGGATGCTGTTTTGCATTGGAACCGGATGTACGGAAAAAGCGGATTTGTACAATACCAGTTTGTTTTGCCCTTAAGCGCTAAAGATGGTTTGATAGAGATATTGCACCGGATTTCGGATGAGGGCCTTGGCTCGTTCCTGGCGGTATTAAAAGTTTTTGGGAAGCAGGAAAGCATGATCTCATTTCCGAAGGAAGGTTATACGCTGGCGCTGGATTTTCCGGTAAGAAAAGGTTTACTAAGCTTTCTGGACGAGCTGGACGAATTGGTTTTAAAATACCATGGTCGGCTGTACATGTCAAAAGATGCCCGGATGAAACCCGGAATGCTGGTTGCCGGATACCCGGAATTGGAGAAATTTAAACAAATCATCAAAAAATATAACCCTGACGGAAAGATCAGGTCTGTGCAGTCTGATCGTTTACTATTAACTGCCGGTAACTAAAAATATACATGGAAACTGTTTTGATACTGGGCGCTACTTCTGACATCGGCATCGCGATAGCAAAAAAATTTGCTGCCGAAAAATACAATATACAACTGGCCGCCCGGAAACCCGCTCAATTAGAAGCTGTACAGTCTGATATAAAGATCAGGTACGGTGTAGATTGTACCATGCACGCTTTTGACGCGTTGCAATACCATACGCATTCGCTGTTCTTTGACACTTTAAGCCCAAAACCTGATATTACTATTTCTATATTCGGTATTATGGATGAGGAAGACGAGGCATTTGAGAACTGGAACCTTACCCAGCGGATGATCGACACCAATTATACCGGGGCGGTGTCTGTGTTGAATATCGCCGCTAAGTTTTATACAAAACGTAAAAACGGAACCATTATCGGTATCAGTTCCGTAGCCGGCGACAGGGGCAGGGCGAGTAAATTGATCTATGGAAGTTCGAAAGCGGCTTTTAATGCTTACTTATCCGGCTTGCGGAATAAATGTTATGATGATAATGTACATGTGATGACCGTTAAACCCGGCTTCGTTTATACGCGGATGACCGAAAATATGAAGCTGCCGGCACTGCTTACCTCAACACCAAACCAGGTGGCCGGGGCAGTTTTTAAGAGTTTTGAGAAAAGAAAAAATGTAATTTATATCAAGTGGTTCTGGCGGTATATCATGCTCATTATCAAAAATATCCCTGAATTTCAATTTAAAAAGATGAAACTGTGAGGAAGATTGCGTTTTTTGATTTTGATGGTACTATAACTACCACGGATACCCTTTTTGAAGTAATAAAGTATCATAAAGGCAAAACAAAATTTTATATGGGGCTTTTGCTTAATCTGCCTTATTTAATCGGATTTAAAATTAAACTAATTACGAACCAATATGCTAAAGAAAAATTTCTTGAATATTTTTTTAAAGGGATGGAGTTTTCCAAATTCCAGAAAATCTGCGATGATTTTGCAACCGGTACCTTGCCGTCAGTTATCCGCCCGGGAGCAGCTGCTGAGATCCAGAAATTAAAGTATACGGGCTTCGAGGTTGTGATCGTGTCTGCCTCTGCAGAGAACTGGATAAAAGCCTGGGCTGATGAAATTGGGGTTCAATTAATTGGTAGCCAGCTCGAAATTGCCGACGACAAGGTCACCGGAAAATTAATGGGTAACAATTGTAATGGAGGAGAAAAAGTTGCCAGGATAAAGTTGGTATACGATCTGGCTGATTTCGATGAAATAGTGGCCTACGGGGATACTACAGGCGATAAACCTATGTTAGCGCTGGCAACCAAATCATTCTACAAGCCATTTAGACAATAATTTTAGAGACGCAAAATATTACGTCTCTAATACTTTTCGGCCTTTATATTCTTATCAATTTGTCTATTGCCGCTTTTGCACCTGGCTTTAGTTTAAATGACAATATTGTATAAGAATTATTTTTAAAAATAACAGTACTTAATGCAAATGAGGGATACTTGTATTTTTTAAAGTCGTCGTTTGACAATAATATATCGCTCACATTGTAATCGGAAAATAACTTGTAATCTGTAATTCCGCCGTTCGTTAGGTAGGATAACATCTCATTTCTGTCATTTTCCCGTTCTTCATAACTTACATAAGGGTTGGAAAAAAAGGTTTCAATGGAGACCATTTTTATCGCCGTAGGCATAACCGGAAAAAGCGACAGGCCATGTTCGCAAAGTAAAACGTGATCCAGCGGGATGTTTTTGGATATAAAATTGTACACGGCTATTTTGTCTGATTGTTTTCCTTTTTCAATCGCCTGGGCTCTCAGCTCAGTAAAATCATATCGGCTGGAATAAATCGGATAATATATCAACGCATAAAGCAGCACACAAATAATGACAAGGGTGTCCGGCAACTTTAGCTTTGGATTCCCTTCTTTCAATCCTTTTAAACGCCCCACTAACCATGTTAACAGGAAGATAAACCCAAACCCAAAAAAGATGGATTGCAGCGCCTTCAGGTAAAAGAAATAGTGGAACGCAGGGATGGTATCAGGCAATGTAATATGCAGCATGTGATCAAGTGTAGGCACTGCTGATTCGTAAATATACATCCCTAAACAAATAAAAAACCAGTGCCATACAATCTTTTGAAGTATCGGCTGGTCAAATTTCTTATAAAACCAGATCATCCCAATTACTGAAATAATGAGGGAAAATGTCACGTTTTGTTTCAGCAAATCTAATGTATACCTGCGGGCAAATATACCCGGGGCGCATTCCAAAGTTTCGTGGTTAATAAAGTGCAAATGGTATTTGCCGAATACGTAATAAAGGAACGGGAACGCAAAAATGATAAATGGCACCACGGCATATATTCCCTGCAGGAAATACTTTCCGATAGCGGAATAATCTTTAGTCCAGAACGCCTCGATGACCTTTCTGCCCTGGATACAGATCATGATCAGGATAATAATAAAAACAGGCGCCGAATGCCCCAAAAACGTTATGCCCAACGAAGCGCCAAAGATGATAAACCAAAAAAGCTTTTGTTCGGCAAATGCCTTGTAGCAAAAGAAGATCGTTATGTAAAAGGTAAATTGTGAAAACGTATCAGAAAGAAGCCATGGTGAATAGGTTGCGCCTCCCCAGCAGGGTAAATTCCCATTCACTAAAAAGAAAAAGCAGAGCAGTGCAGGCAAGGCAACTTTATAGTCGAAAAGTTTCACCACCATAAAGAAAAATGCAATAGGGCTAATTATATTTATAAAAGCGCCGGCTCGGGCTACCACAATATTTATAGGGAGGCCGGTAAGTTTTACCACCAGGGTCTCGAGCAGAAAAAGCATGGGGTTGTACCACATGTATTGCCCCGTCATATTGGGGTCCTGGCCATAATGTCCGTCAAGGGTACTCCGGATGTAAGCAATATCGCGGTCGAAATCCGGTTCATTAGCCCAATGCAGATCGTGTATGGTTTTATAACATTGGATAAAAGCAGCAATCAGCATCAGGACGAAGGCAAACAGGTACTTATTTTTATCTGTCGGCTTCATGCGTCAGGGGTAATAGAAGTGATCAATAGCAGTTGTTTAACTATACAAAAATATATAAATTAATATATATCCTACTGACCGCCCATGTAATTTTGTTATTATTTCCCGAAAAAATTAAAGTAATAGGTTACCAAAAACGGAATTTTAAAGTATTAACTTATTTATTTTCATATATTGTAACAGTATGATTGTTTTTCCATCCCTGATCTCCCCGGTGTCAATCATACCATAGGCTTTAGCGAAGGGCAATTCAAGCACCTCAATATGCTCATCTTCATCGTCCGCGCCGCCGCCATCACTTACTTTCATGCCTTTATCATACTCCGCTATAAAAAAATACAGGATCTCGGTAACTGATCCGGGCGACATGTAAGCTTCAAATACCTTTTTTACGGCAGTTATTTGATACCCGGTTTCTTCTTCGGTTTCGCGCCTGATGCAGTCTTCCGGATTATCTTTATCCAGCAACCCTGCGCAGCACTCTATCAGCATGCCATTTTCATTGCCATTGATGTAGGTTGGCAGCCTGAATTGCCGTGTCAGGATAACTGTTTGACGCGCTTTGCTGTATAGCAGGATAGTGGCGCCGTTGCCCCGGTCGTAAGCTTCACGGTTTTGCATTTGGGTGCTACCATCCTTTAAAGTAGCCTCAAACGTTATTTTTTTTAAAGTGTACCAGTTATCCGAAAGAATCTCGGTATGGCGTATTTCAATTTTCTTCATTTATATTGATCAAATTTGATTAATAATGATTATTTTTGAACAAATTAAGAGGAATAAAATGAACTTTCCAAAAAGAAAGCAAAAAATACTGGCTCAACTGGATAAAGATGGGGAGGTTGACGTTAAACAACTGGCGGATGACCTGCAGATTTCGGAGATCACCGCACGCCGCGATTTAAACCAACTGGCAGCCGATGGCTTGCTTTACCGTACCCATGGCGGCGCAACAAAGGTTAATCCCTTTGAAAAACCGCATGATTTTTTGAATAAGGGCGCGCAAAACGCCACCGCAAAAGATGAAATATGCCGGATTGCAGCCGGTCAGATAAACGATGGCGATGTCATTTTTATGGATTGTGGCAGCACCGTTTTCAGGTTATGCCAGTTCATCAAAAATAAAAAAATCAAAGTGATCACTAATTCGCTGCCGGTGATCTACGAATTGCAAAATTGCTCGGTCTCGCTTAATATTATCGGCGGAGAATTTGATAAAGAAAGGCAGGCAGTACATGGTAGCATGGCCATCGAACATATCTCAAAATACCGGGCCTCAAAAGCATTTTTGGGGATTGATGGCATATCTAAAAACGGGCTATTTGCCGGCAGCGAGAATGAGGCAAGTATTACAACCTCTTTTGCTGCTAACAGTGCCTATACGTATTTGCTTTGCGATGCCAGTAAAATTGGCAGGGAATCGTATTTAAGATTTGCGGATTTGAGCCTTATAAATGCGATAATTACTGACGCTGCTATAGATAAACTTTTGGGGATAGAGGAACAGGGAATAATTATCCTGAATGCAAAAAAGTGAATTTTGGCGACGTTTGCTTTAATTTTCTTCAAGCCCTCGTACGCCTCACCTAAAGAGGCTGTCTCAAAAGTCGATTGTATCAAAAGGTTACCAAATAATATTTGCCTTTGCGTTCTCGTCTCCGTGATCTCCGTGGTTAAATTTTACCACAGAGTGCTCAAAGAAGGCGCAGAGAGGCACAGAGTTTTTATAGCGCAAAATATAATTTTGTATAATCCGTCTTTGTTCTACTTATGATACAGCCTCCTTCAACTTCGCTTTTTTTAGCCCTCTCCTTTGGAGAGGGTTGGATGAGGCCGCTAAACCATCCTAAAAAACGAAAATGACGAATGCCCGTAGCGGCGCTGTTCAACAAAAGCGGGATGGTTGCTCAAATTTTGCATGGACTGGTGCTCGACAATTAACAAACCATCGGGCAGTAGCATATTCTTTTCAAAAATTACCTTTGGTATTTCGGGGATCCGGTTCAAATCGTAGGGAGGATCGGCAAATATCAGGTCAAATTGTTCGGTTTCCAGCTGTAGGTATTTAAAAACATCATCTTTATAAGCCTTAATGTTAGCTAAACCATGCTGGCGGGCGGTATCTTTCAGGTAGTGCACGCATTGGATACTCCGGTCAACTGAGGTTACCTGTGCTGCACCGCGGGAAGCAAATTCCATCGAAATATTGCCGGTGCCGCTAAACAGGTCGAGCACCCTTATTCCTTCAAATTCAATCTGGTTTTGTAAAATATTAAACAGGGCCTCCTTTGCCAGGTCGGTCGTAGGGCGTACAGGCAGGTTTTTTGGAGGATTAAGCCTTAACCCTTTTAATAAGCCTCCGATGATCCGCATAACGATAAAGCGGCAAGTGCCAGTAGTTTATGTGAGGGAATTTGCCCGGGCAATTCTAAAACTTTTTGCCCGTTTATTTCAATCTTCGGGAAGAATTCGGCGAGCCGTTTCATAGTCTTATCATCCAGACTGATATCACCGCTTAAAACCAGCGTGGCCGATTGTGGCTTTAAACGAAGCTCTTCGGCAACCACCGTGGCGAAATAAACCAGGTCATCTTCGTGGCTGAATTCAAATATATTATAAAACCTGAGGCTCCGTCCTGAAAAGTTTAGTATTTGGACCTGGCTTTTACCCACTTCGATATATAGATTATCACTTGGTGGATTGCTTTTTATGATTGCCTGAATCCAGCCCTGTGCAGTATAAACAGTATTTTGAAAGCCGAATTTTTCAACTGCGGCAGCAATATATCCGGGAGTTTTATAGATGATATTGTTTTCCGCATCAAGAAGCTGGGCGAATACCTTTTCGTTTTCTTTTACGTCAAGGAAACGGGCGTAGTCAGGCACAAGCGAATCGCTGAATAGTTTTTTGGGGACTAAGGTTAAGCTCGTCGCCGGTAAGCCGATGATTACCTTTTTATAGGTGGCCGATAACAACTCACTTAATTGCTTGGGGTGGGCTAGTTCATCAAGGTCGCAGTTTTGTGCTGACACCAGCAACCTGTTTTGATAAACAACCGCGTAGCTGAAAGAGGTTGGTTCAACCAGCAAAAGTAAAGTATAGCTGTAAGCCTGGTACAGGTTAAAGCTATTATCTGTGTAATTGTTGTTGTTTTCGTCCATGCAGATACGCAAAAGTAACTAAATTTTGTTATTTGCTATCTGTAATATGATTGAATATTAAAATGTGTTGTTGCTAGGGTAAAAATATTTAAGCACTTTCGGGCTGCAATGAAGGTTGCTGCATCGATGGTATGTGTATATGATTTGCCTTAACGGGTGTGATAGTTTGTTTGCCCTTCTTAAAATAACGCATTACAAGTGGCTGAAACCAATTTTCAAGTCCATAAGCAATGATGGCTATTATGGGTAAACTAACAACGGCGTAAAGCAGCACATTGTGAATGTATTTCGAGAAAATAAACAATACAGTATAATGACTGATGTATAAGGGGTAGGAGTATTTTCCTGTCATTGAACCTGCTTGATCAATGAATTTTAACACGAAACCCTTTAGTTTGAGTTTTTCGATTATGAAACCAACAGCCACATAAACATAAGGAAAGGTACTGTAAACAATGGTGTTTGTTAGCGGCATGTACCTGATAGTTAGGGCGGCAATAACAAAAAGGGTATGCGGAATGATAAGGTAGATCATTTTAATCTTTTTTCCTGCCGGGGGCAACTGTAAACAAAACCTGAAAAAAGGGATGGCAAAAATCGAGAAGATAAAATACTTTAACGGGTCATAAAAGTTCGCTGAAAATTGCATTCTCGAAATGAGCGGAAGTATACCCAAACCGAAAAGGACGGTATATTTTTCAACATAAAAAAGGTTACGGTATTCATAAATGTAGTAGCCCACCAACCATACCGATGAAAATGCAAATACAGCAATAATATGGGTAAATGCGTCCCTGTCGGTCTTTAAAAAGAAAGCAGGGATAGCAATAAGGGCGATAATAAACCAATAAAACAAAGCCTTTTTCTGGTTGCGGCCGATGGTAAATGAAAACAAAACATAAAAAGCCACTTCAAAAGCAAGCGACCATACAGGCAGGTTGCTCTCGATACTCGGAACAATGTATCCCATATAATCCTTCATGGTGCTTACGATCAAAAAGTTGCCCAGGATAACTTTAAAAGAGGGGAAAACACTACCGGTAATATAAAGTGCAAATAAGCCGAGCAACATGCCCATAACAAACTGCGGGTAGATACGGATAAACCTGTTTTTGATGAATTCTTCCCTTGTTTTCGGTTTCCTGCTTTCTGACAGATTGATCACCAGTCCTGAGAGCATGAAAAACATGATTAAAGCGTCAGTACCCCAATAAGCGGTAAGGTGAGTAGGATGCCCGGTAGGCGCCAGGAAAGCCATGTGCCAGCCAACAATAAACAGGCATGACATGCCTCTCAGGAATTCGAGATAGGTTATTTTCATTTGATTACAAAGGGGTATCAGTGCCTTTTACGGAAATTTTTTGATTTGGGTTATCCGTGGATGCTAAAATTCAACAAAGCAGGAGCGGATATTACGCGGGTTTAATATGTTAAGTGATATTACGGCCGATTTGACCTATTTTTGCCAACAAAACCACTCACCTAATCAACTTAATCAACCAATCAACTACCTTTACACCCGTGTCGACAGAACATTTTCAAAAAGCATTTCCGCATGAGGCAACGCCGCAGCAGTTGGAGCTGTTTGGCAAGCTGCATACTTTTTTGATAAGCAATAATGGCGACGAATGCTTTATACTGAAAGGATATGCCGGAACCGGTAAAACAACCGTTTTGGGCGCCCTGGTAAAAGTGCTGCGGAATTACAATTTCAAATATGTGCTGCTGGCGCCAACCGGCCGCGCCGCCAAGGTGATCACTGCCTATTCGGGCCGCAAGGCTTTTACTATTCATAAAAAAATCTATCGCAAAAAATCGGCGGCCAATGTGGATGAAGGGTTTTTATTGGGCGATAACCTGGCGGATAACACGCTTTTTATTGTTGATGAGGCATCCATGATCAGCGATGAGATTGGTATGGGCCACCGCGCTTCTTTGCTTTATGATCTCATTAACTTTGTTTATAACACCAAAAACTGCAAACTAATGCTGGTGGGTGATACGGCGCAGCTGCCGCCGGTGGGTTCAATTGATAGCCCGGCACTGGATGCTTTGTTAATGAAAGATAAATTTGGATTGGACATTTATAGCTTTGAATTGACAGATGTTTTGCGCCAGCAAAAAGATTCGGGGATCTTGTTCAATGCCACAAAGGTTAGGGATATGATCCGCAGGAAAAAGGAAAATATGCCCAAAATTGTTACTAAAGGCTATAAAGATATTTTCAGGATGGGCGGCGACGTGCTTGAGGAAGGTCTTAATTATGCCTATAGCAAATACGGACACGATAATTCGCTGGTCATTTGCCGTTCTAACAAGAATGCGAACGCTTATAACCGGCAGATCCGTGGGAGGATCTTGTACCGCGAAGAAGAATTAACCGGCGGCGACCAGGTGATGGTGGTTAAAAACAACTATTTCTGGATGCAGGACCAGGAGGAGGGAAGCACAGGTTTTATCGCCAATGGCGATATCGCCCGAATTAAAAAAGTACGCCGCACGGAAGATATGTACGGTTTTCGATTTGCTGATGTGCAGATGGAGTTTATTGACTATGCCGAAGATCCTGTGTTTGATTGCAAGATCATGCTGGATACCTTGTACACCGAAGCGCCCGCATTGCCCCAGGATGACCAGAAAAGGTTTTACCTGGAGGTAATGAAGGATTACGACCATATCCAAAACAAACGCGCAAAATGGAACGAGCTGAAGCAAAACCCATACTATAATGCCCTCCAGATAAAATTTGCATACGCTATTACCTGTCACAAGGCCCAGGGCGGCCAATGGGATGCCGTTTTTGTTGATCAAGGCTATCTGACCGAAGAAATGGTGAACACCGACTTTTTGCGCTGGTTTTATACGGCCTGTACCCGCGCAACCAAAGAGTTGTTTTTGGTGAATTTTAACCAGGTTTTTTTTACCGGCGCGGAGAAAGATTGATGGAATCGGCTATTCTGAATTAAACGGTTCGAAACAAACCGCCCTGTTTTGTGGTTGTATTTTAAATAGATACTTAACAGGAGATCCGTCATGAAAACATATAATAATTTAGTGGAAGCCACTAACGACCTGATGAAACGGGGGTATACTGAAAATCTTAGTCTTGAAGGTGATACAGTTGACGATAAGGATAAAAAGATCCAAATGACCTCAGACGATTTTGAAATTGACGAGTTTTATCGTTTCGAGGGGGCAAGCAACCCGGATGACATGTCGATCATATACGCCGTTACCTCACGTAAATATAATTTGAAGGGCATATTGGTGAATGCGTTTGGTACGTATGCCAATACCAGCACCTCGGCCATTGAAGCTAAACTGCATCACCACCAGGTAAGCCATCATTTGCATGGCGAGGACAGGCCGGTGTAATAAGCGTTGCAGTTTTATAGTAGCAGTTGCAGTTTTTAGGCGCCACTTTACTCAAAAGCCACTAATTGCTGCTATTGCTCCTTTCTAATGCAGCAAGCAACTTCCGCCCCCTTGACTGGATAGCCGGAGTACCGTTACGCATTAAAAATTGTATTTGCTCCGCCAACTCTTCTTTTATCCATGGGTAACGGAAGCGCAAATTAAATAGCGCCTCGCCGGCGAAAACTTTTACAGCGATCTTTACTTTCGGATCAATCATCCAGTCGAAGCATTGCTCAACAGTTGGTTCAAGGTCTGTTTGCTGAATTTTATTTTTGATAAAAGGTAAGGCTTTTGGATTGGTAATGTGCACAATGATCTTGGCGTAATGGCGTTTGCAGCTTTGGTGTTTTACTTCCTTGATGCGAGATAGCAGGTATTCAAGATCAGGTTCATATCGCGCCGGGTCTTCCAGGAAAAGATTTTCCAAAATCCAGGCTGCCCTGAAGGCTATGTTTTTACCGGGATGAAAAGTAATGTCGACGAGGTCGCGCAGCGCAAATTGCTGTTCTTTTAATATCCGGCTCAATGTAAGCACTTTGGTTTTGCCGATTGTGCCTGATATTTGATGAATAAACTGAGTTTGGGTGAT
>NZ_CAIWNH010000564.1 GCF_903913935.1 uncultured Mucilaginibacter sp. | reverse complement strand
AGTTGATTATAATCGGGCCTGGTAGTGGATAAACTCAGTATTGCTAACGAAATGACGCAGTTTGATCGTAAGAACCGAGAGTTCGAAAATATTTATCGAAGCATCTTTTTAATACCAAATACGATTAGGTTTACTTTAAGAAGTCATCCAGGTAACCTAATATTGTTTTTGTTTGCATCATCAGGCTAACATGCCCCTGCGAAGGAACAATGGCCAAATGCGATTTTGGCATCGGTGCCATATCAGCAGATACGCCGCCTCCCAGTAATTGATATGTTTTCGCCAACTCAATTTTATCCAGGCCATCATTGTCGCCCGAGATGATCAATACCGGGGAAGTGATTTTTGCAATATTACTGTCACCCATGTCGAATGGCGTTGCGACAAAAGCAAGCATTTGTTCTATAAACTTTGTCCATTTTGTTTTATCCGGTGCTATCGCATCGTATGCCGCTTTCATGGGCGAATTGTCAAATAATTCAGGCTTAAAACCTTTAAACCCATTAGTTACTACGGGCAGCCAGCCGCTACTTTTGTAAGTGGAAGAAATGATCACTAATTTGCTTACCCGTTTAGGGCTCTGTATGGTCAATTGGTAAGCTACGGAGCCACCCATGCTATATCCTACAATATCGGCACTGTCAACTTTTAAATAATTCATTACGCATTCTACGTCGCTTGCCATGTTAGCCAGGTCTAATTTTCTATCTGAATACGGCGTGTGCCCATGTCCCTGCATTTCAATGGCAATTACTTTTCTTGTTTTCAACAATTCAGGTATTAATTGCCCCCAGTTCATCGCTATGTTCATAAAAGCACCATGCAGCAAAACGAGAGGCTTACCCTCACCATAACTTCGTAATAAACTTTAATGCCATTAACAGGCACGTAGCCACTTTCAGCAGGTTTACTTTGTTGCCCCTTAGATTGAAACACCGTAAAAAGAATAATAGCAATTATTAATACCGGTTTGAGGACTTCAGATCCTTTGGTCACACTTTTCATAATAGGTTATTTTAATTATTTTGATTTATTTGACTATACAAAGATCGAAGGCATTTCAGGATTTTACGCCGTGTAAGAGTGACAAAATAAGGGGTGGATAGAGACAAATGGCACCCTGAAGAATAATTGCGGGTGTTTACAATAGCGTAAATAGCGATGAGGGTAAGAAAGAAAAAAACAGGGCTTTCGACCTGAGGTTTTCACTTGCTATGTAGAGGGGCGGACTCTAACCTACAATCATTTGCCCTGCCTCACTTAAAACATCAAATTAAACCCTTTGCCTTTTTTAGGTTTATCAATTTCTTCGAATTTCCTGATTTCGTTTTCAAGAAGCTTCGTGTATTCACTTGCCATAAAATCCCTGAAAATTTGAATATCATCCTTTTCCCGCGTATCAACCAAAGCCTGGATATATTCAGCTTTGGCCTCACTATCAATAATGGCAAGCGGCAAATTATAATAAGCCTGTATATAGTTCATTAGCAATCTTGATGTACGGCCATTACCATCGTAAAACGGGTGTATGCTCACTAAATTAAAATGAGCGTCGAACGACAGATTTAATTGATCAGTTATCGTGATCGTTTCTTTTATAAGTCCATTTAACTTGGCCGCCAGTTGATCTGTTAACGTTTCAACTTTATCAAAGTTCGGGAAATAAGTTGTGCCGGCCGAAACATTGCCTTTTCTAAACGCGCCGGTAGTGGAATCTACAGTGCCAAATACTGTATTATATATTTTACCGGTACTTTTTACAACCAGCGCATTAATCTCTTTTATAAAATTTACGGTAATATCCCTTTTTTCACGAGCTGCATTTAAGGTAAACAACAGCGCGGCATAATGATCGGTGACCATCAAGCTATCATGTATGGGTTTACCTTTAGGCGTAAGACCTTCATTAATCAATACCTGCGCCTCAACCTCAGTTAAGGTTGAGCCCTCAATTTTAGTAGAATGATGAACAATAGAGATCAGGTTGAACTTTTCATGATCAATAACATCATCGATGCCCAGGCTTTTATACCGGTTTATGAGTGCTGGTAAATCCATTTTTTTGCTGAAAGTAACGCTGGTATCTCAAAGATAACATTTCTAAATCCTAATGATTTGGCAATTTTTATAAAGTTGACAAAATAGTCTGGTTAAAGAATAAGGTAAAACCGCCCAAACACAAAAAAGTCTTTAGACTTACGACTAAAGACTTTTGACTTAGAAAAAGGTAGCGGGAACAGGACTCGAACCTATGACCTTCGGGTTATGAGCCCGACGAGCTACCAACTGCTCCATCCCGCACTATTTTTATTTTTACGATCCGCCTCATTACCGCGAAAAGGGATTTAATTAATGGATCCTCCCGTCACCATGCTCCGGATTCTCCGGAGGATAAAAAAAGCCTCTGATTTTAATCAGAGGCTTCAGGTAGCGGGAGCAGGACTCGAACCTACGACCTTCGGGTTATGAGCCCGACGAGCTACCAACTGCTCCATCCCGCACTGTTTTTTGATATGTTGCGATCCGTTCATAACTCCGGAAAGTTCCTTCCAATTGTCAAAAATGCAATTTGCACTCCGTTTTAATTGGACTGCAAAGATATAATTCGTTTCTTTGCAGTCCAAATTAAATTTTATTTATTTTTATATGGCGCACAGGGCAGGTTTTGTAAGTATAATTGGTAAACCCAACGCGGGTAAATCAACGCTGATGAACGCGCTCGTGGGCGAAAAAATGTCCATCATCACCCCAAAAGCACAAACAACCCGGCATAGAATATTGGGCATTGTAAACGATGAAGACTATCAGATCGTCTTTTCTGACACGCCAGGGATCATCAAGCCACATTACGCTTTGCACGAAAGTATGATGCACCAGGTAGATGGCTCTATCGTGGATGCCGACCTTATTTTATTGGTTACCGACATTTACGAAGAATATGATGAAGGTGATGTTTTAAAGAAACTGGAAGGTTCACAGGCGCCCCTGGCTGTTTTGGTAAATAAGGTTGATCAATCCGACGAGGAAACGGTTAAAGCGAAGATTGAGTACTGGCAGGAAAAACTAAATCCAAAAGCGGTGTTCGCTATCTGCGCGTTAAAAGATTATAATGTGCTGGCGGTAATGAATTTTGTGATCGAGCATTTGCCCGAACACCCGGCGTATTATGAGAAAGATGCACTGACAGATCGTAACGATCGGTTTTTTGCATCGGAAATGATCAGGGCGCAGGTTTTTAAACAATACAAAAAAGAAATTCCTTATAGCACGGAAGTTATCATCACCGCTTTTGTGGAAGGTGAAAAATTGCACCGCATCAGCGCCGAGATCATTGTTGAACGCGATTCGCAAAAAAATATCATCATCGGCAAAAACGGCGAGATGCTAAAAATTGTCGGCACTTACGCCCGGCGCGATATGGAGGAGTTTTTTCAGAAAAAGGTTTTCCTTGAAATGTTTGTAAAAGTTATACCCGACTGGCGCAGTAAGAAAAATTACCTTAAACAATTTGGGTACGAATAGTAACAAAGTAAAAAGTAGTGAGTCTTGAGTCTAAAGTCAATTCCACTACAGTAAATAATAATTTGTCTTAAGATGTACTATTGACTACAGACTTAAGACTATAGACTTAAGACTTAATTCAATGAGTAACATAGTAGCCATAGTAGGTCGCCCCAACGTAGGCAAATCAACTTTATATAACCGTTTAACCGAAACCCGCAAAGCCATTGTGGACGACGTGAGCGGCGTAACCCGCGACAGGCACTACGGTGTATCAGAGTGGATTGGTCATTCTTTCACTGTGATTGACACTGGAGGATATGTAGCCAATTCGGCAGATGTATTTGAAGCGGCTATCCGCGAACAGGTGATCATCGCTATCGAGGAAGCGACCGTTATCCTGTTTATGGTCGACGTTACTACAGGGATTACCGATCTTGATGATGAAATTGCCAGCCTGCTGCGCAAGGGTAAAAAACCTGTGTTTGTAGTAGTTAATAAATTGGACAATACTTCGCTGTTGGCTGATTCAATGGTGTTTTATAGTTTGGGACTGGGTGAATTATATAATATTTCATCAATGACAGGTTCAGGTACTGGTGAACTGCTGGACGAAGTGGTAAAACATTTTGATGATGAGCAGCTGGAAGAAAATACTTTACCCAAATATGCTATTGTAGGCCGTCCGAATGTGGGCAAGTCATCCATTATCAATTCGCTTATCGGCAAAGAGCGTAATATTGTTACGCCAATTGCAGGCACTACCCGCGATTCTATCCATATCCATTATAACCAGTATGGACATGATTTTATGCTGATAGACACTGCCGGGCTGCGTAAAAAAACAAAGGTTAAGGAGAATATCGAGTTTTACTCGGTTATGCGTACCATCAAGGCTTTGGAAGAAGCCGATGTGGTGATATTAATGATTGATGCTGTTGAAGGGATCGAATCGCAGGATATCAACATTTTCCACCTTGCTGAGAAAAATAAAAAAGGCGTGGTGATCGTGGTAAACAAGTGGGACCTGATCGAAAAAAACAACAAAACTGTTAAAGTTTTTGAAGAACAGATCCGCGACAAAATAGCGCCGTTTACCGATGTGCCTATTGTATTTACTTCGGTAACTGAAAAACAAAGGGTGTTGAAAGTAATTGAAACTGCGAATCAGGTTTATCAAAATAAGGTCCGCAAAATACCTACTTCAAAGTTGAACGAGATAATGCTACCGATCATCGAAAATTACCCGCCGCCATCTATTAAAGGCAAATACGTAAAGATCAAATACATTACTCAAATAGCCGGCACATCGCCGATGTTTGCTTTCTTTTGTAATTTACCGCAATACGTAAAAGAGCCGTATTACAGGTTTATCGAAAATAAGTTAAGAGAAAACTTTGAGTTCGAAGGCGCTCCGATACAGGTATGGTTTAGGCAAAAATAGGGAGATGTGCAGATGTGCGGATTTCAGATGTGCAAATGGTAGGAAATCTGCACATCTGCATATTTGCACATCCGCACATCAATTAACCGCTTCCACCGCTTTATTCAACGTAACATCATTACTGTTCATCACTTCAAAATAAGCGTTGTCTCCCCATTTAAAACGGGCGGCGGAGGCTTTAAGGAGCGACTTTATAGTTGATTTGGAGAGAAGCAATTCCTTTGAATCCATTTCCTTTATAGTTTTTGAAGCATAAAGGATAAACCTGTTGAATTCATCATCGCTAACATTGTACTGGCTTACAAAAGCATCGGAAGTATGGAATTTATTTAACACCGGCCTTAATTGGTCTATAGTATAAGCTGTAAATAGTTGTTGTTCGCTCAATTCCTGCACAAGCTCTGTATTGATAGTGGTATCAGCAGGCACAAAAATATCAGGCATAATACCGCCGCCGCTATATACCTTTTTACCGGATGAAGTGTGGTATGGCGAAGGCTTTTTAAATATGCTATCGCTTAAAGTACTTTGTTCCGAAAAAAGCTCGCCTTTCCGCATCCGCTCTGCTATTTCTTTATGATAGATTTCTGTACCGTATTTGTATGATTTTTGGATTGAACGGCCAGAGGGGGTGTAGTACCGGGCAACTGTTAAATTTACGGCAGAGCCATCACCAAAAGGAAATTGTTGTTGTACCAGCCCTTTTCCGAAAGAGCGGCGCCCGACGATTATTGCCCGGTCAAGATCTTGTAATGCGCCTGCCAGTATTTCACTTGCAGATGCAGAATATTCGTCGATCAGGACTGCAAGTTTACCTTCCTTAAACATGCCTGAATCAGTAGAGAAATAATCTTTACGTTCTTCGTGGGCGCCCTTGGT
>NZ_CAIWNH010000563.1 GCF_903913935.1 uncultured Mucilaginibacter sp. | reverse complement strand
CATTCACAAAAGATTTCAGGGAAGCGATAGGCCCGCGCTGGTATAGGCTGGATAAAAATTTCCTTGTGAAGTTTCTCTCAAAAAATCAAAAAAACAATGCGCTTTATGATAAAAAAGGCGCCCAGCTTTATCACATCACTTATATGAGAGGGCATGATCTGCCCGCCGAAATAAGGGGCCTGGTAAACAACAAATACACCGATGAGATGGTGCTGACTGCGATCCATGTTGAACAAGACATGAGGGATATTTGGGTCGTGAATTTAAAATCAGGAAAAGACTGGGTTTTAGCGAGAGTGGAAGATGAACAGGTGGATGAAGTACAACGGTTGACCGATACGCTTGAATAAAAAACCCCTAGCAATACCCGGAAAGGTTGTTAATCAGGTTGGAAAGCCTGATTTTTATCCCCCTCTAAAAAGTCGTTAGCGACCAGCAGAGGGGGATTTTTAATGATTCAAACTCAACGATATTATCAATCAAACGGATGCCGGAGCTCATTTATTCATTTTATGGAAAGTTTAGCCCTGCACTTAAAAAACGATATTTTACAAATACCGCCGGAAGCTGGCTAGCCCTGGTTTTACTATGTGGTGTAAATGTTAAACTATAATATCAGGGATCAGTTTTTTATGTGACTGGAATCATTTGCTGCAATACAATTGCCCCCGATATTCGACCAGTTTATTAAAAATCATAGATATGAAAATTAAAATCATTTTCCGGATCACTACAGTGATGTTAGTGTTCTTTTTTATTCAAAATTCTTTTGGGCAGGTAACTAAAATCGATACGCTTAACGAAGTTGTTATCCGCAGTAATTCACTTGTCACTAAGGCTGTAGCCAAAGCATTTACTACCGACTTTAAAAATGCTATTAGCCCGCGCTGGTACAAGATGGATCAGAATTACCTGGTTAAGTTTATGACCGTAGAGCAGAGAAATAATGCTTTGTATAACAAAAAAGGTAACCTTATTTATCACATTGGTTATCTGGTTAATACTGTCAGTATGCCAAATGATATTCGCGGCTTTGTAAACGAAAAATATCCGGATGGAAAAATCCTTACTGCGATTCACGTGAACCAGTACACCCGGAGTATTTGGGTGGTAAATTTAAAAGTAGGTGCGCACCTTGTGCTGGCCCGGATTGAAGAAGAACAGGTAGAGGAAATTCAACGCGTTACTGATATCTCTTTGTAAGTAATTTGATGCAATAACGGCTCGTTAAATTTATCGCATAAAGGAGCGTTAATTGAAGCTCTTTCCTGGAGTTTTTTATTGACGCAGGGGAGGGCTTTTTAATTATACCGGAAATTACTGTTAATGATGTTCTGGTCGCCAATAAGCAAAAGGAAGCTATACTGCTGTTACTAAAAGTAAACCCCGAATTAAAGGATGTTTTGTTTGATTTCAGCGAACCGGGCAAAATAGACCTGGAGGCCTTTATGAATAAAAACTTCCACTTTAACGTGGAATTCAATCGCTTCGCCTATTTAACCGGCCGGAGCCTGGCTACATTAAAACGCGACTTTGAAAAACTGTTCAACACCACGCCCGGCCGCTGGCTGCAACACCGGCGGTTGCAGGAAGCGCATTACCTGATCAAAGAAAAAGGCAAAGCGCCATCGGATGTTTATATAGATGTAGGCTTTGAGGATTTGTCGCACCTCTCGTTCGCGTTTAAAAAGCTTTACGGTTTGGCGCCGGGCAGGATTTGATATGCGGATTTTTGATGTGCAGATGTGCGGATCAATGTCGTTTACTTAAGACAGATTCGATTTTTACCAATCGTTATTTCACGGTAGATCCGCAGGCCTTTTGTAGTTGTTGCTGTGGTATTTAATAAATGTCATCTTTAAAATTTTGTAGCGTTGACTTGTCCTAAAAAAAGTTGACTGATTTTAATAAATAAAGATAGTACATTATTGTTGTTTGTTTGTCCTGTTAAGATGTGGGTAACGCGCAGCGTTATCCACATCTTAACAGGTTTTTCTTTT
>NZ_CAIWNH010000562.1 GCF_903913935.1 uncultured Mucilaginibacter sp. | reverse complement strand
AAATCATTGATTTGCTTGATATTTATCTGTTTCATAATACAAGAGTATCTTATAAATGGTCTGCGCCCAATGACACGGGACACTATAAATTATGATTTCGCTCACTATTCAATAACCCGGAAAATATAAAATTGGAGGGGTTTTAAATCAATGAATGTGATACATATCATGCCTTTTGCTGATTTACATCATGTAAGCGCGGGGCGGGGCAGGGTAGTTTTGTATAATGATTTTAAATAGATACCGGTAACCTGAAATAGTTGTTTTTTTAAATATGGATCGCTATGGAAAAGTTTATAAAAAGATTCAGTGATATCAGCATAAATGATATTGCTGAAGTTGGCGGCAAAAATGCTTCGCTTGGCGAAATGTTTGTTCATTTAAACCCATTGGGTTTACATGTGCCGGATGGGTTTGCTATAACCGTTTCAGCGTACCGTTATTTTATAAAATATAACCGGCTGGAGGATGAGCTGAACAATTTAATGCAGCAATTAAACAAGGTAACCTATGCAAACCTGGCGGACATAGGGGCAGAGGCGAGGCAAGCCATTATGAATTCGTACCTGCCGGCCGACCTGGGCAATGAAATTATTGATGCCTATAACTTTCTTTTCCAAAACATGCAACAGGAAGTCGCTGTACGCAGTAGCGCTACTGCTGAAGACTTGCCCAATGCCAGTTTTGCCGGCCAACATGAATCCTTTTTGAATATAAAAGGAAGCGAGGCCCTGCTGAATGCAGTAAGGCAATGCTTTGCATCATTATATACTGACCGTGCCATTAAATATCGCGAAGACTTGGGTTTTGAACATCATAAAGTATTCCTATCGGTAGGTGTACAGCATATGATCCGGGCCGATAAGGGATGTTCTGGCGTGGGCTTTACGCTTGAACCTGAATCAGGTTTCCGGGACGTTGTACATATAGCGGGTGTTTGGGGGCTGGGCGAAAATATTGTACAGGGTACGGTTACGCCGGATGAATTCCTGGTTTTTAAGCCAACCTTAAAATTGAAAAAGAATGCGATTATTCAGAAAAACCTGGGCACTAAAAATAAGATGATGGTTTATGCTGATAAAGCCGATAAGGGTAATTCAACTATCAACAAAGACACCCCCTGGGAATTAAGGGAAAAATTTGTGCTGAAAGACCATGAAGTGGAAAAGCTTGCTAACTGGGCGTTGTTAATAGAAGACCACTATAAAAAGCCTATGGATTTTGAATGGGCAAAAGATGGTTTGAACCACCAGTTATATATCATCCAGGCCAGGCCCGAGACGGTGCACAGCCAGGAAAAGATCCCTGAGGTTAAGGCCTACGAGGTATTGGAAAAAGGGGCCGTAATCACCACTGGTGAGGCAGTAGGCGGAAAGATAACCTGTGGTCATGCGCGGATACTGAAGTCTCCGGAAGAAGCCGAAAAGCTCAATTCAGGTGATATTTTAGTAACAGATACCACCAGTCCGGACTGGGATCCTATTTTGAAAAAAGTAGCTGGAATTGTAACCAATAAAGGAGGCAGGACAAGCCATGCCGCTATTATTGCCCGGGAACTGGGGGTGGTAGCTATAGTTGGCACAGGCGACGGAACCGTAGCGATAAAGGATGGAGAGTTGATCACCCTGAGTTGTGCCGAAGGCAAAACAGCGAATGTGTATCGCGGTAAACTGGTATGGAAGGAAACAATAACCGAGACCAGCAAAGTAAAATTACCAGATGGGGTTATGGCACAGTTGATTATCGGTGACCCAGAAAAAGCCTTCCAATTGTCGATGTACCCTAATCATGGCGTTGGACTGATGCGGCTTGAGTTTATTATCAGCAATTCGGTTAAGGTTCACCCAATGGCTTTAATTGATTTTAAAATGGTGAAGGATGACGCTGAGCGGTTGGAAATCAGGAATCTTACGAATAACTATCCTGATAAGGAAAAATATTTTGTTGACAAACTGTCACAAGGAGTTGCCACCATAGCCGCTGCTTTTTACCCCAAAGAAGTAATTGTAAGGATGAGTGATTTCAAAAGCAACGAATACGCGGGTTTGGTTGGCGGCAAATACTTTGAGCCGAAAGAAGAAAACCCGATGATCGGTTTCAGAGGGGCATCAAGATATTATCACGAACGGTATAAGGAGGGCTTCAGGCTTGAATGTGAGGCCATGAAGTTGGTGCGGGATGATATGGGCCTTACCAATGTTAAGTTGATGATCCCGTTTTGCCGCACCGTTTCCGAAGGTAAAAAGGTAGTTGCGCTGATGCGCGAGTATGGTCTGCAACAGGGAAAAAATGGCCTGGAGATTTTTGTAATGGCCGAAATACCGTCGAACGTGTTGCTGGCGGATGAGTTTGCCAAAGTTTTTGATGGTTTCTCTATCGGCTCAAACGACCTTACTCAATTGACGCTGGGTATCGACCGCGACTCAGCCCTGGTAGCCGACCTGTTTGATGAGCAAAATGAAGCCAGCAAGCAGTTAATCACCAGGATGATTCAAAGGGCAAATGCACTAAACAAAAAAGTGGGTTTATGCGGCCAGGCGCCAAGCGATTCGCCTGAGTTTACTCAAATGCTGGTCGAAGCGGGAATTAACAGCATCGCTTTTAATTCAGATGCACTTTTCAGGGGAATTGAAAATATAAACGAGGCGCTGGCTAAATGTGTTAAAGAGCCGGCCGTTGAACATGAATTACTTATTTAATGAATTTAAAATTTAAAAGAAATGACAACTATTATTTATAAGACCTATAAAAGCGCCATCTCGCATTGGTGGTTGATTTTATTGGCAGGCATTGTGTTGATCGGTTTGGGCATTTGGATAATAGCTTCACCATTTCAATCATTTTTATCGCTCAGCAAAATATTTGCTATGGGCATTTTTGCAACCGGTGTTTTTGAGGTGGTTTTTGCCTTAAATAACCATAAAAGTATTGAAGCCTGGGGATGGACACTTGTTAGCGGATTGGTAGACCTTTTTGTTGGCGGGTACCTGTTTTTATACCCGTTGATTACTATGGTTATTCTGCCGGTCATTATCGGTTTTTGGATGCTTTTCAGGGGTGTTTTTGCCATTGGCAATTCCATTGATATGCGGGCGTATGGTTTTCTTGATTGGCGGTGGTTATTAACCTCGGCCATATTTGTGATCCTTTTGGCCTGTCTTATTTTAGGCAACCTGGCTTTTGGAGTAGTTAATACCATTGTCTGGACAGGCCTAGCGTTTATATGCGCCGGGATATTTCGTATCCATCTGTCTATAAAGCTGCGGAAGTTAAAACACAATTTTTAAACTTGTTAAACCTGGAAAAAGAATTTTTTTTGAATGAAAGGAAAATCGAAAATGGATTGGAATAGCATGATCACTGCATTCGATGCAAAGCAAAATTTGCTTCATTCATTAAATGCGTATCAAAAAGCGGTAAATACAGCAGCGATCGTTTCAATCACCGATAAAGGCGGAAAAATTTTATACGTAAACGATCTTTTTTGTAAAATTTCAAAGTATAACCGTAAAGAATTATTAGGTAAAAATCATCGTATTATTAACAGCGGCTTTCATCCCCCTGATTTTTTTAAGGGCTTATGGAAGGTTATTGTGAGCGGAAAAGTATGGCGCGGCGAAATTAAAAACAAAGCTAAAGACGGTAGTTATTATTGGGTAGATACTACAATTTCGCCAATTTTTAACGATAATGGAGATGTGGTCCAATATCTCTCCATAAGGACACTGATCACAGAAAGAAAAGACCTTGAACAGGAAAAAGAGCAGTTGCTGATTGATATGACCAGCAAGTATAATGATATGATGCAATTTAATTATATTGTGTCGCATAATATAAGGGCGCCAATCGCTAAGATCATAAGCCTGATCGATCTTCTGAAAGATGAATGTGTTAATAATGATTATAACGCACACGTCCTGATTAAGTATTTAACCGATTCAGCAATATCACTGGATGAAGTTATTAACGACCTGACCAATATTTTATCGGTTAGCAGGGCCGAAAATCAAAACATTGAAATTGTAAATTTACCCGGGATTATTAATTCTGTACGAGATAACCTTGAAACGCAGATACGTGAATCAGGCACTTCGTTGCAAATATATATTGATGAAGATGCGATGGATTTTTATTCAATTAAAAGCTACGTCAACAGCATTATTTTCAACCTGGTGAGTAATGCGGTTAAATATAGTAAAAGGGATATTCACCCCACTATCATCATTAAAGCAAAAAAATTTAACGGCAGACATCTACTTGTTGTAACTGACTATGGGATCGGGATCGATCTTGATAAAGCAGGTGCCGACCTTTTTGGCTTATATAAACGGTTTAATTTCAGCAAAGAAGGCAGGGGTTTGGGTTTGTATATGACAAAAAACCAGGTCGAATCATTAGGCGGAACAATTGACGTATCCAGTCACCCGGGCGTCGGTACAACATTTACCATATCTCTCCCGATAAAAGATAATAATTAAACCGGCAGCAGGCCGCCGTTGCTTTGTGCCCAACATCAATCTATTAAATGACGCCTGTCATGAATTGATAAATTATTTGAAAATACCTTTGATCATCTAAAAACTAACTGATATGAATGCGATAACAACCAATGATGAAAATCAGGTAATAGCAGCAATAAAATACAGGCCGGCCGTATCCATTATTTTACCGTTCGACTCAAAAATATCCTTAAAAAGCGAAATGGATCATAAACTGAAGATCGCGATTGAGAAAGTTAAACGGCAACTTTTGTCAGTTTACCCTGATGAAAAGGCCTATGTGGTGATTAATAAACTACAAAAGCTGATTGCCGGTTTAAAATATGATATGGCTAAAAAAAGCATAGCGATTTTTGTTTCACCATTAACTGAAAAAGTAATTTACCTTGATATCGAGGTGAAAGAGAAACTGATCATTGACGAATCATTTGAGATCCGCGACCTTGTTTACAATGAGAAGGAAGTCCTTAAATATATCCTGCTGATCTTAAGTGCTGAAACATCCAAAATGTTCCGCATTACCGGGACTGAATTTATTCACCTAAAATCTACCGTACCGGAGAATATACATGCTTATGAGAACGACATAAGCGAACGGGTTTCGAACTTTTCTGATCCCGATAATCGGAAAGAAGATGTATTAAACAAGTATGTTCAGCACATTGATCATGGCCTCACTGATGTCCTGAAGGAATTTCATTTACCGGTATTTATTGCTGGCGCTGAAAGGACACTGGGGCATTTCAAAAAAATTACAAAAAACGAAAAAAATATAGTGCATTTCATACATGGTAATTTCGTGGATTCAACAGAACCGGAAATTCTTGAACTGATGAAACCGTACACAACCAATTGGGAAAGTGTCATTGAGCGCAATGTTTTAAGGGAATTGGAAAAGGCCCTGGATCAGAAAAAACTGGCCATTGGCATTAAAGAGGTTTGGCAGGCAGCTGCGCATAAAAACACCCGTTTGCTGGTAGTTGAAAAAGATTTTATGTATCCAGCGCACCTTGGTCCTTCAACTGACAGTATCTACCAGGAGGATATAAGTTTAAACCGGCCTTTTTACATAAAGGATGCTGTTGACGAGGTGATTGAAAAAGTATTGGAAAGTGGCGGTGAAGTTGAATTTGTTGACAATGGGTCACTTAATAATTATGAACACATCGCCCTGGTTGAATATTACAGTAATTAGTAAAAAATATGATGCCATCAATTATTACGATAACATTTAACCCGGCGCTTGATAAAAGTGTGACGGTTGAGGCGTTGATCCCGGAGAAAAAACTAAAATGTACAAGCCCGATATACGAACCAGGCGGCGGCGGTATTAATGTTGCCAGGGCAATCATGAAACTTGGCGGTAGCGCAGTAGCATGTTTCCTTGCTGGCGGCGATGCAGGAAAAGAGATTGGCCGTTTACTTGCGGATGAACAGGTTGGAACAATGGTTACAGAAATTGACGGCAAAACAAGGGAAAACCTGGTGGTTTTCGAGAACTCGGTACAGGTACAGTACCTTTTTGATATGCCCGGACCCAAGATTACAGAAGAGGAGGTTTCAGCCTTTTTGCATCGCATTGAACTG
Organism: uncultured Mucilaginibacter sp.; assembly: GCF_903913935.1. GTDB lineage: Bacteria > Bacteroidota > Bacteroidia > Sphingobacteriales > Sphingobacteriaceae > Mucilaginibacter. The sequence goes on along the minus strand of NZ_CAIWNH010000562.1, from coordinate 4,711 downwards.
GTGAAGGGGGTGAAATTTATCGTCGCAAGCGGGAGCCTGCCTGATTCTGTTCCGGTTGATGTTTTTGCCAGGATAGCTCGTATTGCAAAAAGAAAAGGTGCAAAATTGATAGTGGATACCTCAGGCGATGCTTTAAACCTTGCTTTGCAAGAAGGGGTGTACTTAATAAAGCCAAACCTGCGTGAACTGGCGCTGCTTGTAGGCGAAGAAACCCTTGAGCCGGAGCATGCGGTTGATTTTGCAAGGGAATTGATTGATAGCGGGGGCAGCGAGGTAATTGTGGTTTCAATGGGGGCCCTTGGCGCCTTAATGGTGACCAAAACCGATGTGTTGAAAATAACACCTCCTGAGTTAGATATAAAAAGCACAGTAGGGGCAGGAGACAGCCTGGTGGCCGGTATTGTACTGAGTTTAGAGGAAGGCAAAAGTATTGAGGACGCTGTTCGGTATGGTGTTGCATGCGGCTCGGCGGCAACACTTAAGCCAGGTACGCAGTTGTGTTCAAAAACTGACGCAGATGGCATATTTGAAATGATGCAGAACAAAACGGATGTTAAACCGGTGACCTTAGCAACCAGATAATTACTAATTTTTTCACTGGTGCTTAAAATATTTTTTTGTGAACTTCGATAACCCTGTCAAAGCAAATTTTCAGCCATTCGGTGTAATAGCCAGGATTTAATTTCAGGTCACTAGCAAGTTCTTTCATACTTAAAAATTTAAATGCAGCAGCTTCCTTTGGCTCAGGTATTGGCTCACTATCGTTTATACCCCAAAATACATGGTCAAATTCATGTTCCGAGAGGCCATCTTCAAGCTCAGCCTGGTAAATAAAACTGAAGGCATAATGCAATGTACACTCTATACCCATCTCTTCTTTCAGCCGGCGGTGAGCAGCTTCAATAGTTTCTTCCCCGGGGTTTGGATGACTGCAGCAGGTATTTGTCCATTTGCCGCCTGAGTGGTATTTATCAAGAGCCCTTTGCTGCAGCAATAATTGACCCTTTTTATTAAAAATAAAAACGGAGAACGCCCGGTGAAGTACACCAAGCCTGTGGGCCTCCATTTTTTCCATGGTCCCGGTCATATGATCTTGCCCGTCAACTAAAATTACGCTCTCTGTCAATTTAAATTCCTCTTATTTTAACCCAGGCTGCTTGTCCGCCGGCAAATATAATGGATTAGAGTTTTCCGGCAATTATCTTAAACAATCCTGAGTGATAGGCAAACTGGAAAATTAACTGCACCAAATATTATAAAGCGTGTGCTTTAGCCATTTAATACCTTGCAAAACAAATAAATTGTATATTTATTTGCAGATCGCTTGTCATGATAAAGAAACTTACCCGTAACCCCTGGTTCATATTCCTTCCGTTTCTTTTTTATTATGCATATGTAGTTATCATCAACAAGTGGCCAACTTTATATGGCGACGAAATCAGGTATGTGGATTTTGCCCATAACCTGATCCACGGGTATTATTCGCCTTCGCCGCCTCATATTAACCTTTGGAACGGTCCTGGTTATCCAATCATCCTCGTGCCCTTTATTGCGGTACATGTTCCTGTTTTATACATTACCTTATTAAACGCGGTATACCAGTACCTGGCAGTGGTGTTTTTATACAAAGCATCAAAATTAATTACAAGCCATAGGATCGCCCTTATTGCTGCCTTGCTTTTAGCTGTTTATCCCGACGATCAGGCAGTTCTTCCGATTTTATATACCGAAGCTTTTACCAGTTTCATGGTGTCGTTGCTTATATACTTTGTTGCTGTTGGGTATACAAAAGAAAAATCAAAGTTTATTGTCCTCGCGGGCCTGGTGTTGGGCTTTATCACCCTAACAAAAATTATTTTTGGCTATGTGCTCATTATTTGTTTAGCTGCCTGTTTATTCATGCTCCTGTTTAAAAAAAGCCGGGCTTATTACCTCAACCCGGTAAAAATATTACTCATAGCGTTTGTGGTAACGCTGCCTTATTTAGTTTACACTTATTCCCTTACAGGCAAAGCGTTTTACTGGGGCGATTCAGGCGGCATGAGTTTGTACTGGATGAGCTCGCCCTATGACCATGAATATGGCGACTGGAAAGTTCCCGACCTGACCAATAATCAATACCCGGTACTCTTTAAATCAGCAGAGGCCGTTAATCTTTTAAAGAAAAACCATTCAAAAGAGATCAAGGCTATTTTGAAACATGATGAATTTGAACAGGACGTGCTTTTCAAGCAAAAAGCAATCGATAATATCAAAAACCATCCTTTTAAATTTCTGAAAAACTATTATTACAATTTTTCGAGGATGCTGTTTAACTTCCCATATTCCTATTCCTACCAGGATGGAGCTATTGTTGAAAACATAATTATTGGTTCCTTAATTTTATGGGCATCAGTCGCAGGTATTATTTTGAGCTGGCTTAACTGGCGTCGTATCATTTCGCCGATGAAGTTTATGCTGCTGCTTACTGGTGTTTACCTGGCGTTAAGCGGGGCGTTAAGCTCATATCCACGCCAGCTGGATGTGATGGTGCCTGTTTTACTTTTATGGATGAGTTACCTGATTGCCAATATCAAAAGTATTAACCTCAAGTTTTCCGATCCACAAGGTCTGGAGGATATTGATCTGATGGAGATGACCGGAGTAGAGGTTAATAATGAAAGCGCAGTTTGAACGTAAAAAATCGATTATTCTGTCTTCTCCTTCTTCTCTATTGAAAAATCCGTGAAATAATTATACAGGTTTAGCTCAGTTGGCAATTGGAGTTTTTTCCTCAGCCGGTAGCGGCTGATTTCCACACCCCTGACTGAAATATTCAACAACTGCGCTATTTCTTTGCTCGAAAGGTTCATCCGTAAGTAAGCACATAATTTCAGATCGTGTGGGCTGAGCAGGGGATGGGTTTTCTTCAGGGTTTGTAAAAAATCGCTGTGGGTATTGTCAAAATAAGTAACAAACTGTTCCCAGTCTTTGTCCACCTTGCTTTCCTGGTTCAGGATCCTGATCAGTTTTTTTAATTCTTCCGATGGCAGATCGTTCGTGTCTTTACGTAGTTGCACTATTTCTTCCTTTATTTTGGCTAACAGTTCGCCTTTTTGCAGTAAATGCATAGCAACGGCAGCCAGTTCGGAGTTCTTGCCTAATATTTCCGATTCCAATTTTTCATTTTTCAGAGCGATAATTTCTTTTTCCGAACGATCCATTTCCAGCTGGTGCAGGTACTTGAGTCGTTTTTCTTCTTCTTTGTATACCTGCCTTTGTTTACCGAATTTCCTTTGCAGCAGGCGGTAAAACAAATAATTGAAAGCCATAAAAAGAAAACCATAAAACACGTAAGCGCAACTGGTTTTATACCATGGAGGCAGTATATTAAAAGAATAGCGGGTGATAGCTGACTCGTCACCCAAATTACCCCTCGCCCTGATCTGGAAAGTATAATGGCCGTCAGGTAAATTGGTATAATCCTTTTCGCTATGTTTCGACCAGGCTGACCACTCTTTATCAAACCCCCTTAAAAGGTAGCTATACTCAATATTGCTTTGTTTTTGATAAGATGGCGCCGAATATTCAAAATGGAGGCTGTTTTGCTGGCTCCTGAGCTGGTTTAACCCACTATTCAGGCTTGTAATATAGCCGCCATTTAAAATACTGTCAGCATCGCCGGATGCTTTAACCAGCCGCACAAGAACGCTGACGGTGCTCTTGCTTGTTTTGTATTGACGGTAATTGATATGGTAAAATCCCTTTTCTGCCCCTATAAAGATATTTTCTTCATCCAAAGGATAAATATTTTCAAAATCGCTTACCAGCTGGCCATTCAATTCCGGGAAATAGATCAAACGTGGCGAGGTCCCCGAGTAATCCACTACGCCCAGCGCTTTGCCTTCAATAAACCAAATATTTCCTTGGCTATCCTCCTTCAAATAACGAAGATCCTTTTGCTGAAACACCGGCTTAAAATATGCGGAAGGCTCAAACCGGTCGGTTTTTGCATCGTATTCATAAATGCCTTTTTCAGTAGCGGCCACCATCCGGTTTTTGATGGTGAAAAGGCGGTCTTTAAAATTTGAGGGCAGGCCGTCGTTCTCAGTATATAACCTGGTTTGCAGATTTGCCGGCGAATGAAGATCAATTTTAAAGATTCCTTTGTAATTGTGCGAAACCCAGGCGATACCATTTTTTATGATGACATATCGCGCCGATTCGTTGAATTTTATATTCCCTTCTGAGATAAATGAATGTTTGCTATGGCGAATAATATCGATCCCCTCATAGTTTCCCGCTAACAGATTGACGGAAGGCGAACTATTATTTTCCGGTGTAAAGCCCCAGTAGCCAAAGCTCGTATTTATCGGTATGGCTTTGTTTCCTTTAATTTGAAACGCACCGTCGTGGTGGGCCAGCAGCAGGTTATTATCAAGGTCAAAAAGTCCCCAGGCAGGGCCTTTGGTATTATCCACCGGTTTAAATGTTCCTTTAATTGTACTTAAATCTTTGCTGTTGTCAACCGGCAAAGTGTATAACCAGTTGGATGTACCTATGTAAAGTGAACGGTTAAACAGCCTTGCGCTGTAGCCGGTTCCTTCATTCAATTTTTCAGGATAAATATGTTTGATGGCAGTGTTGTAAGCATTGTAATCAACTCCATCGTCAAGCCCCATCCATAGGTTATGGTCCTTATCAGCAAATAAAGCCAGAACGGTATTGTTTT
>NZ_CAIWNH010000561.1 GCF_903913935.1 uncultured Mucilaginibacter sp. | reverse complement strand
GCTTCCATTTTGCAGGATTTGAAACTCAGCAAAAGAAGCGACTATACCAGCAATCAAAGCTTTACGCAATAATGCTAGCAGAAATAATTACCATTGGCGACGAAATATTGATCGGCCAGATTGTTGATACCAATTCAGCCTGGATGGCTCATGAGCTGAATAATATAGGTATCCGTATCAAACAAATCTCATCGGTATCTGATGACAGGCAACATATCCTTACTGCCCTTGATGAGGCAGCAGGAAGGGCCGATGTTATTTTAATAACTGGGGGCCTAGGGCCAACTAAAGATGACATCACCAAAAAAACGCTTTGCGAATATTTTGGCGTCGGTTTGGTGTTGAACCAGGAGGCACTGGACAATGTGCAAAATATTTTCAAAAGGTTAAGGGGGACGTTGTCAGAGCTGCTGGAAGTAAATAAACAGCAGGCACTGGTACCCCAAAACTGCGTGGTTATACAAAATAAAAATGGTACAGCGCCGGGGATGTGGTTTAATGTAAAAGTGAAAATATTTGTTTCAATGCCCGGCGTGCCTCATGAGATGATGTATATGATGGAAGGGGATGTGATCCCAAAACTAAAGTCTTCTTTGGTGCTACCAGTCATTATCCACAAAACGATTTTAACTGTAGGAGAAGGGGAATCTTATCTTGCAGAAAGGATATCAGATATTGAAGATTCACTTCCGGCTCATATAAAACTTGCTTATTTACCTAAGTTGGGCCAGGTAAGGCTCCGCCTGAGCGGATATGGCGAAAATGAAGCCTTGCTGAAGCAAGAGGTTAATGAATATGCGCAAAAAATAATTGGGCGGGTTGCCAATGTGGTTGCTGCCGAAGAAGATATCCCTATAGAGAAAGCTATTCTGGATTTTATGGATAAAAAGGAGCTTACTTTATCCATTGCCGAAAGCTGCACGGGTGGTTATATCTCGCAACTGTTTACACAGCATGCGGGGGCCTCCCGGGTTTTTTTTGGTGGCGGGGTTACCTATTCAAATGAGCTGAAAGAGATAATTTTAGGGGTAAAAAAAGATACCCTTGCACAATTTGGGGCTGTAAGCAAAGAAGTTGCGACAGAGATGGTTGAGGGTGCGTTGCGGAATTTTATGTCGGATTATGCTATTGCAGTTACGGGTATTGCCGGGCCTGATGGGGGTACTGCCGAAAAGCCTGTCGGCACGGTTTACATCGCTGTGGCAAATGTTAACAAAACCATAGTAAAGAAATTAACATTTGGTAATAAACGCCGTCAAAACATTGAAAGAAGCGCAATTTCGGCCTTAAATATGTTGAATACTTTACTTCATGATAGTGGAAAATTAGGATAAAAACAGCTAATTTTGGGCTCTACGATAATTATTGTCTATGGCCAAATACAAACTGTTATTGCCTAAAATGGGGGAAAGCGTTGCGGAAGCAACCGTGATCAGATGGACCAAAAATCCGGGGGATCATGTGGAAGCAGACGATACAGTAATGGAGATCGCTACTGATAAAGTTGATTCTGAGGTACCGTCACCTGTTTCAGGCAAATTGCTGGAACGGTTTTATAAAGATAACGATGTGGTGCAGGTTGGCGCGGTGATCGCGATCATTGAAACTGCCGACCCGGAGGAGATTGTTACACAACAGGTAACAGCTAATGCTCCTGTGGTCGAAGCTATACAAGCAACCCCTCCCGTACCTGAAATTCATATTGCCGCCCCGGTGGTTGAAGTTCAGCAACATGCTCCGGTAGCCGAAGTACCAGCCCCAGTGTATCATGCGCCACAACCGGAAGTCAAGCCGGTAGTAGAAATTAAGCAACCTGTATTTGCCGAACAGCGGGAAGAATTGGCGCAGCCTGTTCCGTATACCGAACAGCTTGAAAATAATGCCGGGTCCAAACCGGAAGATGGCCTTAAAAATGGTTTAAGGTTTTATTCTCCTTTAGTTAAGAACATAGCGGCTCAGGAAGGCATCAGCAATGCCGAACTCGATAAGATTCCGGGTACAGGTGCAGAAGGACGTTTAACTAAAGATGATTTGTTAAATTATATTGAGAACAGGTATACAATAACTTCGCCAACCATTAATGAGCCTATTGAAGAAACACCATCTGTAACCGATACAAACGAACCGGAACCGGTTGCCTCGCCTCTGGTGCCTGAACCCGTTAAAGAGACACCTGTTACAGAACCGGTTTTTGAAGCGCCTCCGCTAGCGCCTGTATTTGAGGCTCCGAAACCTGAACCGGTTGTGGAAGCGCCAAAACCAGAACCAGTTTTTGAACAAACCAAAGTTGAGCCGGTAAGTCAGCAAGCTGCAGAAAGTGCGGTTAAATCATCGGCGTCAATGTCCGGCAATGACGAGATCATTGAGATGGACAGGATGCGCCGCCTGATAGCCGATCACATGGTGATGAGCAAGCAAACTTCGCCGCATGTAACTTCATTTGTTGAAGCCGATGTTACCAACCTGGTGTTATGGCGTGAGAAAATAAAAAATGCGTTTGAAAAACGCGAAGGAGAGAAGATCACCTTTACGCCGATATTTATTGAGGCAGTAGTAAGGGCGATAAAGGAAATGCCGATGATCAATATTCAGGTTAATGGTACCCAGATCATTAAAAAGAAAGACATCAATATAAGCATGGCCACCGCTTTACCAAGTGGAAACCTTATTGTGCCAGTTATAAAAAGGGCAGATGAATTAAACCTGATCGGGCTTACCAAGTCTGTTAACGACCTGGCAAACAGGGCACGCACCGGGAAATTGAAACCCGATGACGTACAGGGCGGCACTTTTACTATAACCAATGTGGGGTCCTTCGGTAATGTGATGGGCACACCTATTATTAACCAGCCACAGGTGGCTATTTTGGCTGTAGGTGCGATTAAAAAGAAACCGGCGGTAATTGAAACCCTGCAGGGCGACATGATCGGCATCAGGCACATGATGTTTTTATCTTTATCATATGACCATAGGGTAGTAGATGGAGCCCTTGGCGGTTCCTTCGTTAGAAGGGTGGCCGATTATCTTGAAAACTGGGATCCGGGCAGAGAGATTTAATCATCTTATCAGCAGGGAAATCGCTTTTAAAACAGGGGGCTCCACTGGAGCCATTAAATCACAATTGTATG
>NZ_CAIWNH010000560.1 GCF_903913935.1 uncultured Mucilaginibacter sp. | reverse complement strand
CAAACGTTTGCGTTAAGCTATCAAGTTAAATAAAAGGGCTTATAGGTAAATTCAAAAAAACTTACTACTACAATTTGACAGTTAAGGACAGAAATTTGCAATCCCAATGCAATTGGCAGAAAATATTTTAAACAGGTATGAGAAAGAAAAGATAAGCCTTGGCTACCTTTTTTATACTTTTTTGAAAATTGGCTGCGTAAGTTTTGGTGGTTACATGGCACTGGTTTCGTTGGTGCAGCGCATTATGGTTGACGAAGATGAAACTGTAAATAATGAGGTTATACTCGATAGTATAACCGTAGCCAGCCTGCTGCCAGGCCCGGTAGCGGTAAATATTGTGGCCTATATTGGTTATCATCTTAAAGGCAAAATTGGGGCCATTGTCAGTACGCTGGCTGTTTTATTGCCCGCCTGTACCTTGATGCTCATTTTATCATGGACTTATTTTACCTACGCTTATAAAATTGAGTGGGCCCAGATCATGTATTATGTTGGTGCAGTGGTAAGCGGAATTATCTTATCAACAGGCTTTCAGCTATATAAAAAGGAGATTGGGAGAAACTACAAAAAGGCGGCACTTTGTTTTTTTACTGTCGTAATTATCTCTATAACAAATAATTATTTAATCACTATCGCTTTTATCTGTACGGGGGCAATCCTTGGCCTTTTTATTGAACAGGATAAATATGCCAATGCTTTAACGCTTGATCGCCTAAATGTCAAAAGTAAAGTTCGCCCGGTTTATGCCCTGCTTATTGGCTTATTAGCTGTTAATGAGTTTTTATTTATCACTAACACTTTCAGGAATTTTAATAACTCACTACTGAAAATAGTAGTAGCTTTTTCGGGAATAAGCCTTTCTTTATTTGGAGGTGGCTATGTGATGATCCCATTAATGCAATCTTTATTTGTAAATGATCTGCACTGGCTTACTTCAAGGGAATTTATTGATGCCATCGCGTTTAGCCAGGCTACCCCGGGGCCCATTCTGGTGAGCGCTACATTTATCGGCTACAAACTGGCGGGTATTTTTGGAGCGATAGTCGCAACCATCGCCATGTTCGCACCTTCGGCAATTTTAATGATAATAGTTGCCAAAGCGTTTAAGAAAACAAAAGATCATCACTTGGTTAAAAACATGATCGTTGGTATAAAGGTGGTGGTTATCGGCCTTATCATCTCATCTGCAGTACGGATCTTAATATTGCAGCCCCTATCAATAAGCATCATATTAATAGCCGTAGCTGCATTAATTCTGAGTTTTAAATATAAAATAAGCCCGGTTTATTTAATCATAGCGTCAATATCATTAGGCGTAATAACAAAGTATATTTAACATGAGCAATTTCAAAAAACCATCCGGTATTCAAATAATCGGCACCCAAAGATCGGGTTCAAACCTGTTAAGGGTAATATTGGATCAATCGGCTGAGATCGCATCGCCGCATCCGCCGCATATACTGGTTACGTTTGTTCCCTTATTGCAGCTTTATGGAGAGCTTGATACAAACACTTATAAAGCACTGATAAACGATGTGGTTAGTTATGTTGAGGCTAACCCGGTTCCATGGGAGGGCATAAAGCTTAACAGGGATTGGATATTTGAGAATTCTCAAAGCTATAGCCTTTTTGAAATAAACAGGCTTGTTTATGAACAAGCCGCTATTCATAAAAACGCAAAATACTGGTGCTGCAAAAGCATGGCGAACGTTCATTATGCCGATGAACTGGAAAAGTATAACCCAGGTTTAAAATATATCTATCTGTACAGGGATGGCAGAGATGTAGCGGTATCCTTTAAAAAAACGATAGTTGGAGAAAAACATATTTATAACCTGGCCAGTCAATGGACGAAAGACCAGGCAGCCTGCATAAAATTAGCTGAATCAATAGGTGAGGATCGTTTTTTTTCTCTTAATTATGAAACGCTGATCCAACAGCCTGAAGCGGTTATCAGGAAATTGTGCAGATTTTTGGATATACCTTATTCTGAGAACATGCTTGATTTTTATCACTCTAACGAATCAAAAACTACTGCGGCCGCCGGTGAAATGTGGCAAAATCTTGAAAAACCGATCATTAGTAACAATACAGGCAAATTCCATAAGGAGCTGACGAAAGAAGAAATAGAAATTTTTGAATTGGTTTCTCAGGACGTTTTAAGGAAGCTTAATTATCCACTGTTTACTTCATTAGCTGATCTCAATTTGGTTTCAGTGTCTGCAAAGTCATTAATTTTTAATACTGGTGGAACATTAGCAGCTAATAATCGTGGTGGTATTAGTGCTACCGGATTCTGGAGTGTAAACGGTGGAGTAATAGATACAAAGCTTCCCGATTCAAGTAGTTCAATACCGGCGAATGGTTCTTTAATTGTAGCTGATTATTATCAGATTCCATTAGGCACAACCACTTCAATAGGCTTAGGCGCAACAATGAGGATTTTATGAGTAATTTAGGGTTAGTAAATACAGCGGCACCAAGTACGCCCGCATCAACAATAAATAACATTTATGTTGATTCGACTGCTATCCGCACAAACCAGATTGACGCGGCGGGGATTATTAACGTATTAAACAATCACGGACTTGTAGACCGTAACGTTATTACGAATGGTGGATTTAACATCCAGCAAAGAGTGGCTACGGCTTCTACTGCAATCACTGGTATTTCAACTACTACTCGTGGTGGTGTAGTCGCTGATGCCTGGTCGGTAACTTACTCGGTTGCTTCCAACGTGAACTGGGCGCAGATTGACTCAGGAACATCGATTGAGACTGGCTTAACTTCTCGTTACTATGGCTCGATTATTTCGGCTT
>NZ_CAIWNH010000559.1 GCF_903913935.1 uncultured Mucilaginibacter sp. | reverse complement strand
ATGTTTTTTTATCAAAAAATCCCATAATTAGTATTTTTCTAATTACAGCGTTTGTTACACTTAGTCTGGCTGATAAAAAGCCCCTTAATTGAATGATTTGTGCGATGGGAATGATGGGGTGTGGTTTAAAGTTAAAGTTCGTTACAGGGCTTTAAAATGCCTCGATTTGACGTCTCACCCTGCCCTACCCCGGGAAGAAATACCGGAGGAGCGTTGGGAATGTAGTGTGGTAGGCTATCATAACTGCGGTAGTATTGCGGCTGATCTGGCAGCTATGCCTTCGCTATCCTGCGCTGCCTGCGCTTGTTGAGCTGCTTTTGGGTGACCGGATAAAGCAGTATAGTTGATAAAATAATGACCGCCCCGGCCCAAAAACCGGCAGACATTTTGTTCAGATCGCCAAAGAAAAAGAAGGCGATCAGGATGCCGTAAACGGGTTCAAGGTTGGTGATGAGGGCTACCCTGAAAGCCGAAAGCTCGCGCATTACGTATACCCCGGCAACATAGGCAAGGGAGGTGCAGATGGTGCCCAGTAAAAAAAGGTAACCTATATCGGCAGTGTCCGGAACCATTTTATGGTTGAAACCCGAGGATGCAAACAGGTAAATAGTGATCCATAAAAAGGCGCCCGATAGTTCGTAAAATGCGATCACCGGGGCCTGGTGGTACTTCACCAGTTTGGAGTTGATGATGGCAAAAAGACTTGCAAAAACGGCGCTCAGTAAGCCTGCAATAATGCCCTTAGTGTAATTAGTTTCAAATTTAAAGATCAGGATGATGCCGGTAATGATCAACATGCCTGCCATGATTTCGAGCCTGGAGATTCTCTTTTTGTTGATGATCGGCTCAAATATAGCAGTGAATAAAGTGATAGATGACAGGCAAACCAGTGTTACCGCAACCGTAGATAATTTAATGGATGCAAAGAATAATATCCAGTGTGCACCTACCAGCGCCCCGTTGGTAACAAACTTTAACAAGGTAATTTTATTCACCCTGAAGTCCTTTTTTACGGCGATAAAATAGAGTAATAAGGATACCGATGCGATAAGTACGCGGTACCAAACAAGGCCCGTTGCGGGTATGGAGATGAGTTTGCCAAGGGTGCCCGTAAAGCCCCAGATAATCACTGTGCCGTGCAGTAATAACAGGTTTTTATTTACCGTTTTTGAAGCACCTGCCGGTTGCATTATTTGGGTGCTTGTTTAAGTAAATATAAGCCGACCAGGCCGAAGATCCCGTTCGGGATACAAACCGCAATAATAGCCGGCATGTCGCCTTTTACGGCAAAAACAAATGCAAAACGGTCCACCACTATATAGGTAAAGCAAAGGAAAATACCGATCCCGAGGGGCAGTCCTATCCCTCCGCGCACCTTTCTTGACGAGATGGAAACGGCAATCAATGTGAGCACAAAAGCCGAAAACGGATATACAAAACGCTGGTCATAATCATACCGCATTTCTTTGATTTGCCCGGTACCCCTTATCTTTTCCTTGGTAATATTCCTGGCCAGGTCGCTGGTCGACATGGCGGTAAACTGGTTATCGTATACAATAAAATCTGTTGGGCGCATATCCAAAACGGTATCAATTTTTTTGGTAATGCCATCAACCCACTTCTCTTTTAACCCGTTAATATACCTGATGGTATAGCCAGTAATGGTCCATTTACGTTTCAACGAGTCATAAACCACGGTATTGGCAACCAGCTTTTCCTTTAAATCATCGCCGTCAAATTTCTCCATAACAAACTGGTAGCCGGTGTGGATGCTGTTATCGTACGATTGCACGTATACATAGGTATGCTTATCCAGCTGGATGTGTACCTCGCTTTTTGTAGGGTCATCGCCATTAAATGAATGCGAGTTTTCGAACGAGATCTTAAGCTTATTGGTATAGGGGATCAGAAAAATGTTGGCGAGGAACGATACCGTAAATATCAATCCCGCGCAAATAAAATAGGGCCTTAAAAAACGGTTAAAACTTACCTTTCCACTCAAAATTGGCACAATTTCTGTTTGGTTGGCCATTTTGGAAGTAAAGTAAATTACCGCTAAAAAGTTAATGAGCGGCGACAGGAAATTCAGATAAAAAGGGACAAACCCTGCATAGTATTTGAATACAATATCATGCAGCGATGAATGGTATTTGAGGAAGTTATCCAAATGCTCGGAAACATCAAAAATCACCATTACCACCAGGAAGATGCCCAGCGTAAATACAAAAGTGCCCAGGTATTTTTTGATGATATACCGGTCAATTACCTTGATATGCCTGTAAAAAAATGCCTTCATTTATAGTCGTTGCCCGAGGCGGTTTACCATGATGCTTTTCCAGTTGTAAAACTCGCCTGCGATGATCTTATTTCGTGCTTCGGTTACCAGCCATAAATAAAAATGGAGGTTGTGCAAGGTAGCAATTTGTGCGCCCAACATCTCGCCCGAATGAATTAAATGGCGTAAATACGATTTTGAGTACGCAGTATCCGAAAACAGGTCGCTGTCTTCTTCAATGGCAGAAAAATCGTTCTTCCATTTTTCATTTTTAATGTTGATGATACCGTTTTTGGTAAAAAGCATGCCGTTGCGCGCATTACGCGTCGGCATTACACAATCAAACATATCAATTCCTAAGGCTATATTTTCCAATATGTTAACAGGCGTACCTACGCCCATTAAATAACGTGGTTTTTGCTCCGGTAATATATTGCAAACAATTTCTGTCATGGCGTACATCTCTTCTGCTGGTTCGCCGACAGATAAACCGCCAATAGCATTGCCTTCGCGGTCCATGGAAGCGATAAATTCAGCAGAGCGTACCCGCAGATCTTTATACACTGATCCCTGTACAATAGGGAACAGCGTCTGGCTGTAACCATACTTAGGTTCGGTGCTGTCAAAGCGGTCGCAGCAGCGTTTTAGCCAGCGGTGCGTCATCTCGATAGACCGTTTGGCGTAGTTGTAATCGCAGGGGTAAGGTGTACACTCGTCAAAGGCCATAATGATATCGGCGCCGATGATGCGCTGTATATCCATCACGTTTTCCGGCGTAAACAGGTGTTTTGACCCATCAATATGTGAGCGGAAGGTAACGCCTTCCTCCTTTATTTTACGCACATCGGTCAACGAATATACCTGGTAGCCGCCGCTGTCGGTGAGTATCGGCTTCTCCCAACCGTTAAATTTATGCAAACCGCCGGCTTTTTCAATCGTATCCAGTCCCGGCCTTAAATACAGGTGGTAGGTATTGCCCAGGATGATCTGTGCTTTAATATCATCCCGTAATTCGCGCTGGTGAACGGCTTTTACCGTGCCTGCTGTACCCACAGGCATAAATATAGGCGTTTGAATGGTGCCGTGATCGGTGGTGAGTTCACCCGCCCGGGCTTTTGAATGCGGATCCTGTGCTGTTAAGTTAAATTTCATTATTAAGGATGCAAAGGTATTATTTTGATTGCACTGATTGTAAAAAGATTACACGGATTGATGTGCAGATGTTTTTGATGTGCAGATGTGCGGATGGGTTGGATGATGTATTGGTGTCCGTCCGTGATAGGGTGCGCCAGTAAACGGCCGGGCGGACGGTCTGAACTCGAATTTTTCGAATTAAAGAATCAACAGAATTCGATAAATTCCTAAATTCTATAAATTCGGGTTCAGACAATATTTGCGCTCATTGCCCTTTTGTCTGAACTATGATTCTTAGGATTTAAGGATTGTAGGATGTGTGCTGGCTACCTGTCAGCGGGGCACGAGAAGCCTTTGCCCGCAGGCCTTGCCCGTCATTTTCGCGCAAGGTTATGTTTACTCCCGATCTGCATATTCCATATACTTTTCAATGATTTTAATTTCATCATTTTTATAAATTATATCAAAATATGCCTTTCGCTTAAACGCTAACCATTCCGAGTCATAAACCCCCAATACATTGTCGGTTCCACCTACTACTATAACGTATACTGTCATTTTTTCTATTTTTCTTTCACTTGTTACCACTTAAATCAACTACAAAGTAACCTGGCTTTGTTTCTTTTAATCTATTTCTAAAATATTTAAAAAGTAACGCTGCAGAATCAGCTCTGCCAAACTTAGAACTGATTATTACACCGTGTTTACTCGTAGTGTCCTTTTTTACAATAAAGTCAAAGCCATATTCTTTTTTTGCAAGATTATACAATGATTTATAATTTACACCAGCTGTGTCGGAAAAACTTCGCAATATATTTTCGTATTTTCCATCGGCAGCTTGAATCTTTTTATACATCTGCCCTTGTTGATTCAAAAGAATGTTGATTTCTTTCAAAAGTCTTATTGAATCTCTGAGTACATAATTCTTGTCTTCGACTTGATTATACAATTTCAAAAGCTCCAAAAAACCATATTCCTTGTTCCCTATTTTAACAGAATCTTGGTCATTTGTTAATTTATTTATTGTTTTTGCATAGGTCTTGTTCTTTGAAGTATAAATCGAATCACT
>NZ_CAIWNH010000558.1 GCF_903913935.1 uncultured Mucilaginibacter sp. | reverse complement strand
GAGGGACAATTTTGCTTTTTATTAATAAATATCCCAATGCAAGAACGGCTCTGCTTAATTGGTATCAGGAATTTATCAAGGCCTCTTTTGAAAATTTCAATCAATTAAAATCCACATATGGCAATGCAAGTATAGTTTCAAATGAAAGAGTAATTTTTAACATCAAGGGCAACGATTACAGGTTAATTATTTCTATTAATTTTAAACGGCAAGCGGCCTATATCATTTGGTTTGGAACCCATTCAGAATATGATAAAATTGATGCAGCTACCGTAAAATACACTTTATAACAGATCACTAATATGAGAACTGAAACTAAACAATGGAAGGTCTTAAAATCCGATGCTGACTACAGGGAGGCGATTGAGAGAACAATTGAAATTTTCCATGCAGAAGATGGCACTGCTGAAGCAGATGAATTGGATATGCTTTTAGTTTTGGTAAAAGACTACGAGGATAAAAATATTTTCATTCCTACGCCTGACCCTTTGGAAGTCATTAAACTTAAGCTAAATGAAAGGGGTTTAAAAATGAAAGATCTTGAACCAATAATTGGCTCAAAAGGGCATGTTTCGTCTGTATTATCCGGAAAAAAGGAGCTTACTTTAAAGATGGTGAAAAAACTACACTCGTTTTTGGGGATTCCTGCTGAAGTTTTTATAAACACAAATAAAGCAGCTCACGTTTAAATTAATAAACTTGTCCGACTATTTTGGAATCATCTTTTTCGCCACTTCCTCCCCGCTTGTTAACGCTGCTTCTACGGTTCCCATTGCAGCGCCATCATATAGATATTCACCTGCAAAAAACAGTGTATTATCGACAGGCTGCTTCAATATTTCGCGAAAGGCAGAAGCATTAACGGTATCATAAGCGTAAGACCCCATCGTAAAAGGATCATTGGTCCAGTTTACAATTCGGGATGCAACCACCTTTGCTTTTAGATCTTCGATGTTCCTTTTAAATATATTGCTTAACGATTGCAACGATTGCCGTAAAACTTCCTCATCCGGAACATCTTTCTTAGCCGCAGCGGGCGGGCCACCTAACCAGCCTGTAATTACAGGACTTGGATCCGGAGTCTGTGTCCACCAGGTGGGGATCTCTTCGTCAGATAGTAAGAAAATCATATTTTCCAGGTTCTTACCTGCCTGTAATTCCGTTTGTTTATCTATCCAGAAAGGCTCATCAAATTCAAGCAGTATTTTAATAACAGCGCCAAAACCCATTTGGTTAATAGCTGCCATCTGTTCAGAGATCTGCGGGTTAAAGGTTAATGCCCCCAATTGGTCTTTATCTGCCTGCAAAACCCCCAAAGGCAGTGCAATGAGCAACTGACCTGCCCCATAAACAACACCGTCATTGGTAATCACTTTCACATACCCCGGCTTCCATTTAATCTCTTTAACGGCCGAATTCAAAAAAATGCTTCCGCCCGCATTTTTTATCCTGTCTTCCAAATAGTCCACTATTTTCACATAACCGCCTTTAACCCTGTATTGTGCATCCTCATCATCATTCAGCCATTCATTTCGCAGCGCAAAAGTACTTCCCCGATCCGGATCGGCTGAATCATAGCCTGCAGCAAATTGGCGCACTGAATTTTTCAAGTCATGGTATGCTTCGCTGCCAAATTCTCTATCCAAAAACTCATTAATACTAATGTCTTTATCTATGGTTTTGAGTTTTTGCATCAACAGGTCCCATCCTTCAACGCCCTCATCATTATTGAATTTCCCATTTTTATAATGCACCATTTCCCCTGAAGCGGTATCAAATGCAATACCCGCCTCTTTTAACAGACTTAATGTTACCGGCAAGTCGCCATGGATAAATTCCGCTCCAAGTTCTGTATCCTTAAAAAACAAGCCCTGGTTAATGGTATGGATGCGCCCACCGCAACGGTTACGGGCTTCCAGCACAATTACCATTTTGCCCGCCTTAGCTAACGTGACGGCAGCCATTAAACCCGTAGCGCCGGCGCCGATAATTAAAATGTCAGCCTTAGTCATATTGCTTGTTTGCTGATGTAAATATAGAAATGGTATTATGAATGCTGATTATTTGAATAGCTTATTGATTTCGGCATAAGAGATGGCATTACCTGCGAAATCAAAGGTTCCATGCTGGAAAATCTCTTTTGCACCATTAATAAAGGCGCTGTAGGCAGCCCTTGCAAGCGAAGAACCAAGACTAACGCGCTTAACCCCAAGGTCCTCCAACTGCGTCAGCGATAAATTGCAATTATTTAACCCCATAACAACATTAACAGGCCGCGGGGCCACTGCTTTTACTACTAAAGCAATTTCGTCGGGCGTTTTTATACCCGGTGCGAAAAGCACATCGGCGCCCGCATCAGCAAATGCCTCCAGGCGTCTGACAGTGTCTTTAAGATCCTGTCTTCCATAGATCAAATTTTCGGCCCTGGCTGTTAACATAAACGGAAAAGGAAGGCTTTTGGCAGCGTTTACGGCAGCTTTGATCCGCTCAACCGAAAGATCAAAAGGCAGGATCGGATACTCCGGGCGACCGGTGGTATCCTCAATAGAGCCACCTGCAAGACCGGCCCGGGCCGCCAGCAATATGGTTTCCGCGCAAACTTCCGGATCAATACCATAGCCATTTTCAAGATCGGCTGAAACAGGGATATTTACTGCGGAAACGATGCGGCGGGCATTTTCCAATGTCTCCTGAAGAGTAACTGAACCTTCTCCGTCAGCTTTCGCCAATGAGAAAGCAAGACCTGCACTTGTTGTAGCCAGGGCCTTAAACCCGATACTTTCCAGCATTTTTGCCGAACCTGCATCCCAGGGGTTAGGAACTACAAAAATGCCGTCGCGCTCATGCAGGCTTTTAAATGCCTGGGCATTTGTCAATTGCGAATTATCTGGCGTAAAATCCATTGATAAGTAAAAAAAGATTGATTAATTAGCGAAAATCCAAAGTTAAGCAACTTGGTTTTATTTTAATTCAACCCCTTGCGGAATTCGTTTGGCGTTTTGCCCTCTATCCGCTTAAACAATTTAAAAAAGTAGCTTAAATTGTTTATCCCTACTGCGTAGCAGGCCTCACTAATGGTTACATTCTGGTCGCGCAACATAGTACAGGCTATTTTTATGCGCTCGTGCAGAATAAAATCAACCGGGCTGATACCAAATTCACGCTTAAAACACCTGAAAAAAGTGGGTTTACTCATGCAGCAAAGGTTGCTGAGCGTATCTATAGTAATTTCTTCACTGATATGTGCCTTTATATATTGTACGGCAGAAGCAAAACGGTTGGTGGCAGTGTAGTTATTATAGCTGTCAAGGATCAATTTACGGGCCTGGGTTTGCATCAGGCGGATGAGCAGTTCTTTCAGCGTAAAATCAACCAATACGTCTTTCCCCGCAATATTTTCGGTACTGATGTTGATCAGCCTGTTCACCGCCGAGGTAATTTCCATAGAATTTTGCAGGTGGAAGCAAGAGATATCAATATTCCAGCTCTCCTGTTTTTCAGTTTTAGGATATTTTTCGTTGAGCAGGTTAAGCGTATCTTTCAGCATTGTTGCCTCTACTGCCAGGGCAATGCATTGCGTGGGGTTAAGCAAGTCTGCTTCAGGGAAATCAATGATCATTTCCTCCTTATCCGGTACAATTACCGATTCGCCGGGCAAATAATCAAAATGCTCGGAACCAAAAAGGTGCATCACTTTTTTACCGCGCAGCATAGTGGTAAGCACCATATCATCAAAAACCAGTTTTACTTTTTCTGATTGCTGCCGGGTTTCAAAAACATTTAGCTCACAATGCTGCATTGTATAAACCGACCTGTTCTCGACAAGGGTCTTCAAGTCCTTTTCGGCCTGCAAAGGCACTAGCTGAGGTTTAAACTTCTGCTGCATAAAAAGTAGAGGCGAATCTGTAATGCTGCTGCAATTAAAGCAGCTAATTGGTTAAAATAAAGATAGCGAGTTATTTTATAAATAACGTTTCTAAATTATTAATATTTTAATGCATAAACCTGATACAATAGTGCATAACAGTTAGGTGCCTGTGCCCTAATTTTATAATCACCAATTTATAACTAAACTAAATTTTTTTATGGAAACACTTTTGGAAACCGAAAGGCTGGTTGCGCGCCCTTCGTTTAAAGATCATTATGACAACTTTATTGGCGGCGAATGGAAATCGCCGGTAAAAGGCGAGTATTTTGACAGTATATCGCCTATTGACGGGCAGGCTTTCACTAAAGTTCCCCGCTCGGGCAAGGAAGATATCGAGCTGGCCCTGGACGCTGCACATAAAGCATTTGCCACCTGGTCGAATTCCTCGCCCACAGAAAGAAGCAACGTATTATTGAAAATTGCACAGGTTATGGAGGATAATCTTAACTACCTGGCAGCAATTGAAACTATCGACAATGGTAAACCAATAAGGGAAACCATGGCAGCCGACCTGCCGTTGGCTATTGACCACTTCAGGTATTATGCAGGAGTGATAAGATCAGAAGAAAGTACCGTTAGTGAACTCGACGCAAACACTGTCTCTCTTAACATCAACGAGCCACTCGGCGTCGTCGGGCAGATCATCCCATGGAACTTTCCATTACTTATGGCTGCATGGAAAATGGCCCCTGCCATTGCAGCAGGTTGTACCGTGGTAATGAAACCCGCTGAACAAACACCTGTCGGGATATTGATCCTGATGGATTTGATTAAAGATGTGATCCCTGCAGGTGTGGTAAACATCGTTACAGGTTTTGGCCTTGAAGCGGGCAAACCATTGGCAAGTTCTCCAAGGGTAGCGAAAGTCGCCTTCACCGGCGAAACCACCACGGGGCGATTGATCATGCAATATGCATCCGAAAACCTTAACCCGGTTACGATGGAACTGGGTGGTAAATCGCCAAACATATTTATGCCAAGCGTAATGGATGCCGATGATGAGTTTTTTGACAAGTGTTTGGAAGGATCGGCGATGTTCGCCCTTAACCAGGGTGAAGTATGCACCTGCCCTTCACGCATGCTAATTCATGAATCTATCTATCATCGCTTTATTAAACGCGTAATTGAACGTGTAGAAAAGATAAAGATGGGTCATCCGCTTAACCCTGAAACCATGATGGGCGCACAGGCCTCACAGGATCAGTACGAGAAAATTCTTTCCTATATCGAAATAGGCAAAGAAGAAGGTGCAGAAGTATTAACAGGCGGCGGTGCAAAATATCTTGACGGCTCGGGCTTGAGCGAAGGTTATTATATCCAGCCAACACTGCTTAAGGGGCATAACAAAATGAGGGTTTTCCAGGAAGAGATTTTTGGACCTGTCGTTTGTGTTACTACCTTTAAAACTACCGAAGAAGCGATCGAGATCGCTAATGATTCTCTTTACGGGCTTGGAGCAGGTTTGTGGACAAGAGATGCACACGAGTTGTATCAAATTCCACGTGCAATACAGGCCGGTCGTGTTTGGGTGAATTGCTACCATGCTTATCCTGCACACGCGCCATTCGGTGGGTATAAAAAATCAGGTTTTGGTCGCGAAACGCACAAAATGATGCTAAACCACTACCGCCAGAATAAAAACATGCTTATTTCTTACGACAAGAAAAAGTTAGGATTCTTTTAATTACGATTGATTTAAAGGCGTTATGGCTTCGGCTGTAACTCCTTTTTTATTTGGAACGATGGAAAAAACAGCACGAATAGCAGCAACCCCCGAAGCTGTTGAATTGATTGAACAGTTACGCAAACAACATGGCGAACTAATGTTTCATCAAAGCGGCGGTTGTTGCGATGGTTCGCAGCCGATGTGTTTTGAGAAAGGCGAGTTCAGGGTTGGCGAAAGCGATGCTTACCTGGGGGATGTGGCCGGTTGTGGTTTTTTTATGAGCCGCGACCAGTTTGAATACTGGCAGCACACCCATCTTACCCTTGATGTTACCAAAGGCCGTGGCTCAAGTTTTTCGCTCGAGATCCCCCTCGGTTTGCGTTTTATGATCCGTTCGAGGCTTTTTAATGATGAGGAAGCTGAACATATGTCGCCGGTTATCTCCGGGGAAGCGTATTTGGAAAAGAACGTTTGAATTCAAATTACCCCGCCCCAGTTTCCTTAGGGTGAACCGGTTCGGCCCAGGCCGGTACGCCATTTACCTTGAGTTTTCGTTTGTAAAGTTTGCCGTTGCAAATTACATAAAGAGTATCAAAATTGGCGCCGCCAAAGCATAAACCGGTTACCGGTCCTCCCGGTATTTGCAATATGGCACGTACGCGGCCATTCTGGTCGCAGACTTGCACGCCCAGGTTTGTCGCCGCGTATAAATTGCCCTGGTTATCCATTTCGATACTGCCCACCTGGCTGTAGCCGAAATTGTCCGTTTGGTGCAGCCAGTACCAGCGCTCTTTAAATTTCAATGAACCGTCAGCGTTGATCACATAGTTGTAAATCCAATTGGTATTATCTTCGGCAACCAGCAACATACTCCTGTCGGGAGAAATGGTAATGGCGGATGCAAAACGCAGACCGGAATCAACTGCAATTGGTTTAGCACCCGGCTTTATAAGCCATATTTTCCCAGAAGAATTTGTGTTTGTTGATGGTTGTGAGACATAAATATATCCATTGTCAGCTACCACTAAATGGTCACCATGTATGTTTTTTGAAACAACATAAGGTTTGCTGCTTGGTGATAAAGTAAATAATCCTGCGCCACCCTCTCCAATAAAATCGAGTTTGCCATTCAAATCAGATGCCATAGCTTCAACTCCGTGTTTAATAACTTCGATCACTTTTCCATTTTTATCAATTTTCTCTATCCAGCCCGGATTTCCAAGTACAAATAATTCGCCACCCGGGCCATTACTAATTGAAATCGCGTGATCTTCTTGCTCATCAAAGCGCTGCCATATTTCACCTTCCGGCAAAATAGTGGGCAGCATATCGTTATTGCTTTTTCCTCCCAGCACTTTTTGGGGCCAGCCCTTCCACAACCAGCGCATTGCATCCGGGAAAATGGCGGTGGCCTGTACGCCATCATGCCCACCGTTGCCCCAAGCGTGGTTAACCTCGTACCCGGCAAAACTTAATGCAGCCTCCATGTTTAAGTTGGAGGTATACCAGTTGCTGAATAGCGGGTTCCAGGCATCATTCAGGCCGTCCTGTAAAAATATTCTTATGGGTTTAGGCTCTGTTTTCCTGATCAAAACGGGGTAATCGTTGCCCCCGCGCATGCCTACATAGGTACCAATAGCACTGTATACCCGGCTAAACATATCCGGGCGCTGCCAGGCTGCGGTAAAAGCACATATTGCGCCGCTGCTGGCTCCAGCAATAGCGTGATCATTTGCGTCCTTTGAAATATTAATAACTCTACCATCCGAAGACTTCTTCTTTTCAACGTCCGACAAAAGTTCAGTGATCAAAAAGTTCACAAAATCGTTATTCATGCTGTCAAACTCATGGCTGCGGTTATACCGGATGGCATCCGTATCATTTTTCATTACTGAACCCGAGCTTACAAAAACGCCTATCGTAACCGGCATTTCGCCCTTGCTGATCAGGTAATCAAAAACAGTTGGCGCGTTAAACTGCACGCCGTCCATATCCACGTATAAACACGCGGGTTTATCGGGCTTATATTCAGCCGGGATATAAACCCAATAACTTCGTTTGGTGCCCGGGTAAATGGCAGATGTATTAAAATCAAACTTTAAAACTTCGCCTTTCGGTATATCCGGGTGCGCTTGTTGTGCCGGATCAACCGGGTATATTAACCCGACGACATCCTGTGCCTTACAGATATTAAACAATAATAAGGCGCATAAAATAGTTATAGCTTGTTTCATATATTGACTTAAAAAACTGATGGGTTCAAAACGTATCTATAAAAATATGCAAGTTTAATGACTGAAAGAAAAGGATAGGCAATAAACAATAAGATTGATCTTTAATGATGAATTTAAATTAAATTACCAACGGATTTATATGCCGAAACGGTGAAGCGCGGAAACTTGGGCTTTGCTTAACCAGCGGGAAAGATAGAGTACCGGTAATAAATAAAATGAAACAAAAAGCTGCATTAGTATTATCAGGGGGTGGCGCGCGTGGCATAGCCCACATTGGTGTCATAGAGGAACTGGTAAAGAAAGGATTTGATATCACCTCAATTGCAGGCACCTCCATGGGTGCAGTAGTTGGCGGGGTTTATGCGCTGGGGAAGCTGGAGGAATATAAAAACTGGCTTTATACCCTTGATAAAATAAAGCTCTTTAGCCTGGTGGATTTTACACTTAGTTCGCAGGGATTGGTTAAAGGCGATAAACTGCTTAATAGTGTTAAAACATTTATCCCGGATGCAAATATTGAAGACCTGGATATTCCCTATGCGGCCGTAGCAGCCGATATCATTCATAAAAAAGAGGTTGTTTTTACCACAGGCAGTTTATTTGAGGCCATACGGGCATCCATGGCTATTCCCACTGTTTTTACGCCTGTAAAGTTTGAAGACGGCCTGCTTATCGACGGCGGTATCATTAATAATATGCCTATCAATCGTATAAAAAGAACGCCTGGCGATATATTGATCGCTGTGAATGTAAATGCCGATATCCCTGTTGAAAAACCACCTATTGCGAAAACTGAAACGGTGGCCATACAATCCACTTATCAAAAAAAACTCAAAGATTTTTACAACCAGCTGCATATTTTACATCCATCGGGCAATGAAGAAAAATCCAATGGCGAAGAAAAATTGGGATACTTTAACCTGATCAATAAAACGCTCAGTTTCATGACCTATCATATCACACAGATGACGCTGGACAACTATACACCTGATATTTTGGTAGATGTTTCACGGCACGCTTGTGGTACTTTTGATTTTTACAGGGCCGAAGAAATGGTTGAAGTTGGCAGATACGCTGCGATCAAATGCCTTGCAGCCTATAACCCTGCTTAAAACAAAAGCCTCCCGTTTCGGGGAGGCCTTGCCTGACTTGATTATTTAGATTGATTGATTTCTATTTTACAGTTAAAGATATTACCTGCTTCGGGATGTTCCAGCCTTCTAATAAAACAGTGGGTTGCTCCTTTCCCAGTTTGGCTACCGGCGCACTCACCGATATAGTGATGCGCTCATTGGGCGCCAGCGTAAAGTAATTGCCGGTCCAGTAACTTGGCATAACTTCTTCACCATTTTGCATCAACTGCGGGCGTACAAAAAAGGCTATTTTATCTGTCTTGTTGCTAACCTGCAGTGTCCATTTGTTTTCGCTGATACCCTTTTCGGCTTTTAATACTTTTACCTGCACCTGCGCTTGCTGCAGGCTGTTAAAGCCAGTCAAATCATCACCAGGCGCCATCCAGTAAACGTTGTGCGACACCGTTTTACCTGTAGCGTTCGTTAAATTCAACACAACAAAACTTACGCCTTTCGCAGTTTTTAAAATTTCTTTTAAATGGATCACCTCCTGCGTACCGGCTTCAGCAAGGCCGATGTGATTTACACTAAATGTTTTTACCAACTTGCTGTTAATATCATAAATGTCGGCCGTTGCGGTTAACAAACCTGTGGCGCGATGCATACGGTTGATAACGGCCGCCGTTGAATCATCCTGGTTAAACTGGATATGTAGTGGTTCAACCGCGTTTTGCATGGCGTAATAACCCGCATTCGGTTCCAGGTACCAATCATATATTTGCCATACCACACTTGGCAGGGCCGAATTTAGTTTCCACAACATTACCCCGCCTGTCTCATTCAGTTTATGCCCGGCAGCTTCAAAAATACCCTGGTAACCCACCCAGTTCATTAGCTGCATTTTATCGGAAAAATTCACCAGCGTTGACGGCTGTCCATACCGTTTTACCATTTCGTTATAATATTTGTCATATTGAGCCGCGCCGGTACAAGCATCGTGGTAACCCCAGCTATTATTTAAAGGGTATGGCAATTTAGTATCCCAAACCAGGTCGGGAATGGTTTTAGCGAGCGTGGTATAAGGTGGTTGCGAGGGGATACCGGTTTCATCTTTAAATACCCAATCGCCACCGAAATCCGCCTTTTTATAATACACTTTTGGATCTTCCCATTGATACGGCCCTCCGCTGTAAACACCTGATGGCATATCATCCGGGTACGAACCTTTCCATCCTGCAGGCAATTTGGCATAGCCCGATGAACTGGGTATAAAAGGCCGTGTACCATCCATGGCTATAATATTATCGCGCATAGCATCGTATAATTCTTTACGGGCGTGGCCCTCATTACCGCCTGTCCATACCAATAAGCTGGGGTGGTTGCGGATCCTATAAATGGTGCTTACTATGTTTTTCACAAAAACGTTCCCCTCAATGGGCCAGTCCGGCGAACCCTTAAACTCGCCCTGGGTATCGCCTGTAACCCAAAAGTCTGACCATACCATCTCACCATATTTGTCGGCAGCATTCCAAAACGCGTCCGGTGGTGTTACGCCCCCGCCCCAGATCCGTACCAGATTGACATTAGCATTACGGCACAAGTGCATTTCATAATCATAACGCGCCGAATCGCGGTTCACCATCATATCGGGTACCCAGGCACCACCGTTTAGGTGTACTTTTTTGCCGTTAACATAAAAATCGCGCCTAACAAAACCCCTAACATTTGTGGCCGTCGAACTGGCAGTACGGATCCCAAAAACAAATGAAGTATCATCAGCGATCCCCTTTCCGTCCATAAACTGCAATCGGATGCGGTATAAATTGGCCTTACCATAACCATTAGGCCACCATAAATGCGGCTGATGAATAAGCAATTGGCTGATCTTTTCGGCATTCAAATCCACCATTGTGATACCGTTCGCTGCAACCGTTTCGTTTTGAATGAATTGAACCGGTAATCCTGCAA
This sequence comes from uncultured Mucilaginibacter sp., assembly GCF_903913935.1. Classification (GTDB taxonomy): domain Bacteria; phylum Bacteroidota; class Bacteroidia; order Sphingobacteriales; family Sphingobacteriaceae; genus Mucilaginibacter. Next base: position 25,335 of record NZ_CAIWNH010000558.1, on the reverse strand, counting down.
AATTTTCAGGTTTTATGCTGATGCTTAATTTCCCTTTTTGCTCAGTTGCACCGTGATTGCTGAGAGAGAGGTTTAATGATAATTTGGCAACACTTGTATCGGGCAGATTTGGCAATTCAGTAACTAATTTTGGATGCCCGATGGTTACTGCGCCGGTTGTACGCAGGTAAACGGGCTGCCAGATCCCCATATTACGATCACGAACGGGCGGGATCCAGTCCCACCCTACCGAACATAACATGGTTACGTTTTTACCAATATCGCCTGTTGGTCCCCCGTTTTCAAAAAATGGGCCCAAGGCTTGTAATTGTTCTTTTGCAGGATAGCCTGCATAATCAAGCGGGTAAATTTTTACTGCAAGGGTATTTTCGCACCCCGTTGTTATAGCATTAGTTACATCCAGGTTATAATCAGCAAACATGCCGGCCATTTGGGTGGAGTCGGCTATTTGTGTCCCATTTACCCAAACCGCTGCACGATAATTTATTCCCTCAAAAATTAGCTGGAAGTGACGGCCTTTGTCACCCGCAGGTACTTTAAAGGTGGTGCGATACCAATACGGTTTTTTCCAGGGGTTGGGTTCATTGGGCAAATAGCTGTATTGCTCGAGGTTATATTCTTTGTTAAACTGATCAGAAGCATCAGGAATCAGCATATTATTAAGGCCCTGATACGGATCAGGATAAATATGATTCGCCACCAGGCCGGTAAGAACTGTCGAGGGAACTTTAACAGGGAACCAATAACCCTTGTACTTATAATTGCTCTTTGATAACTCCTCGCCTGAAGCGCTTACCTGGGATGATGATTGCAAATCAAAATTTGTAAGTTTGACTTGTTTAACAGTTCCGTTTTGCGCAAAAAGATAAGCAGGCAAAAAAGAAATGATTATTAAAGCAATAGTAAGTAAATAAAAAGCTTTTTTCATTGATATACCTTATTTTTAATTGAAGATGAAACTACCCATCAACTGGTTTAATTTTTTTTAGTCCGGGAATGCATAGTGTTTCATCTACACACAATTTACGGCAGTAAATCTACTTAACTATAATGAAGGAGAAACTGTACTAATTTACCGTTTTATTGTATTATTTTGGATGAACTTTATCCCATAAATAACGTTAAAGAAAGGTAAGGTCAGATTATTCAAATTCATATTATTTCAACAGGCTGAATTAAATCAGATAAAAGCTTTGACGGTTATCATATGCAGTTTCAGGCAGCGAAGGAATTCATATTAAACAAACTTAAAAGGGAGCTACCGGCTCACCTCACCTACCATAGTTACGATCATGTAATGGATGTTTGCGAGGCTGCTGAAAATTTAGGCAAACTTGAAAACATTACTATACATGAAATGCAATTATTGCTTACCGCAGCTTTATTTCACGATTCCGGATTTATTGAAGGAGCAGCTAATCACGAAGAAGGCTCATGCCGGATAGCAGAATTGTACTTACCAAACTTCGGCTTTGGAACTGGCGACATTGAAAAAATCAGTGGTATGATTATGGCAACGCGGCTACCGCAAACGCCGAAAAACCTATTAGAACAGATTATAGCGGATGCTGATCTCGATTACCTTGGCAGGGACGATTTTTTCCGGATCAGCGATCTCCTCTATAAGGAATTTGCTTATGGCGGCGTAGTAAAAAACATCGATGAATGGAATAAGTTGCAGGTGTCGTTTTTCGAGAGCCATTATTATTTTACAAATGCAGCTATAAATTTGCGACAGGATAGAAAACAAGCACATCTTGAGATCTTAAGATCAAAATAGTGGCGGGCCCATTCATCTCCGATAACCAACAATGGCGACCTGATGCCGATTTAATAGATGGTAAGTTGAATTATTGATCCAACTTACCGTCTATCATTTAAGCTTTACTTTTTGAAATTATTCTCCAGTACTATAAAAGGAGTTTTTGCATCCCAGAACGGTTTAACTCCCTGTATCATAAACCCGGTACTGTAGTTACCTAAAACTATATCGGGCTTGCCATCACCGTTGTAATCGCCTACATCCATAGTAAACCAGCGTCCATTTTTACTAACAGGGATCGCATGGGCTTTAAAGTTAAAAGGGCTTACCTGTTCAAAATACACAAACCCCGCCTCTGGATTATGTTGCAGATCTGCATAAAATGAACTTACCGCAATATCCAGGTCGCCATCTCCATCAAAATCAGCTGCGATAGCTTTTGTACAACCATCTAACGGGTAGAACCATTTTTGTTTAAAATCCCAGTTACCCATATTCTTAAAAATATACACACCGTGATAGGGCTTTAATATTCGCGAATCATTAAAATTATAACCACTTGTATAAATTAGGTCAGGTTTGCCATCATGGTCCATATCGGCCAGCTGAAAGCTGGTTGATCCATAAACAGGCGGAAAACGCAGCAAATTCTTCTCGGTGAAACCACCCTTATGGTCATTCAAAAACAAACATAAACCCTCATCGCCGCTGCCAAACAATATCATCAGATCCTGCCAGCCATCATTGTTAAAATCACCTGCTACCGCCTGAACAGCACCGGCTTTATTTGAAATATTGGATTGGGCATAGCTGTGGTCAGGATTTTGTTTAAATAGATAAACGCCACCCCTATAATGTCCCTGCCCCAGTATTACTACATCGGTTAGGCCATCTTTATTAAAATCACCTTCCAGCGTCTGAACCGGCCTGGCCAGGTCATCGGCAACCAGGTTTGCAGTTGTATCAGTTTTTGAATCAAGGTTAATATTTAACACCCTGCCATTCGGAAAATCAACAGCCTGTATCTGGCCAATACTCGAAAAAATGCCAATGTTATTTCCTTTGTCATCCTTTTTAAAGATTGCGTTCACAGTTGTTGATGGCAACGTTGTTACTTTTCGCGCGTTAAAATTGCTATCCCACTCAAGCAACCTGTCCGTCAAAGCATCTGAAGTATAAATTTTATGGGTAAACGGATTTACCATTGCCATGGTTGTATAGGTCGAAAACTTAGCCTGTTCTGGTTTTTTCAACGTAAATCCAGCCCAATCATTTAGTAAGGGGGTTGGCTTTGGGATAGATAGTATGGTATCAGGGGCCAGCTTTCGGTAATAACCGACGATGATTTGCCATTCAGACAATGACATTCCTCCTGTATCTTTTTCACTTTTATAATATCCGCCAAGATAAGAAGACAGTCCCACGTAGTGCGCCATATGTGGTAGCGTATGGTGGCTCCAAACGTTTTTATTAAGCGCATTTGCCGGTACCAGCGCATGGCATTTGGCACAATTGATCTCCACTAGCTTTTTGCCATCAACAAGGGTATCGCCCGTAATTGTGTACGCAGCGGGTCCGTTTGAGGAACAACCGTTGATCAATAAGCAACCGGAGAATAACCCGACCAACAAAATAAGGTAGAATGTAAATAAATAAGGCTTTTTAAAGTTCATTGCAAATTATAAATCGTTTAATTAGTCAGTTTTAATTTATTCCAGATAAAATCGCCGATTTGTTTACCCTGGGCCTCACCTACCAGTGAACTGTTAAGATAATGGATCCCACCATAAAACCGGCTCAGGGCAGTTTCATCAGCCGCTTTAATAAAAGAGTCAAAATGCCGTTGTTTGCCTATGTAATGAAGATCACTTGTATCCTGAAAGGCAAAATTGTCGCCAAATTAATGTGTTAACAAAACTGCTGCCGCAGCGCTGATGGTGGAGTGGCCGGCAGTATATTCAGGGAATGGAGGCGTTTGCAATAAAGGCAGCCAGTAATGATCGACTTTCTCGTTAATATTAGTCACCGGCCTTGCATAGCTGTATTTATATTTTACTTCCCAGCAGCATATAAATGCATCATACAAACCTATTGAAGTAAGCGCATAGGCTTGCGCAGTTTTAACTGCGTTAGCATGACTTTGCTTACAGGCTATGGTAGTAATACCTATCCAGTGCCCGCCGGGAGTGATCTTTTTATCAGCAAACATTAAATGACCGCTATGTTGAATTACAAACGGGTTATCATCCCAGTAAGCGGCAGTTAGTTTTTCCTCGTCAGTTAAGCTTTTGTTTTTGTTATATACCTCCATATATTGCTTAACAAATGCACTATTTTTATCCTCACTATAAGCCGGCGGCGGACCCGGAAAAAACTGTTTTGAGGAATCAACAGCCAAAACTTTCATATCACCCCAGCAAAATTCAACGCCATCCATATAATCCGGCGGAGTAGGGCGCCATTTTGCAGGGCTGGTTTCACCTAAATATTTCGGTTTTCCCCTGGTTTGGGGGTAATCGTCAACATCGGCTCTTTTTAATATTAATTTCCCAATTTGTTCGCCAAAATCAACCGAACGCGCATATGTGGAGTCGTCAAGATTATCTTTGTACATCTGGTAAACACCATTTTCATACTTTTTTAAAGAGTCTATAGAAAAGGTTACCTTATGTGCCACCGTAAAAAATGCCTTGGTTGCGGCTAAGGCAAAATTGTAGTCTTTGCCTTTTTGGGGTACGGGCGGATTACCAAAGCCTTTGAGCTGGGTAATAATTGAACTAAATTTCGGGTCGGCATAACGCATCGCCTCATACGATGCAAGTGCCGTGTAACCATAAATACGTGACGCTACGGGCGGAGTAAACACATCGTAAATAATTACCTGTGTTAACTGGTGCTCATTTTCATGCAGCACATCAGCATCATTTATTGGTACTGATTTGTTTTTGTGGGAACAACCCACGGCAACTAATGCTAAAAGCAAAACTGCCGTTAATTTAACATTTCTCATTTCATATATTGGTTTAACAGAACATTCCTACCCCGACCCATATTGTCAGTAATTTTTACTGATTCCATGGTATTATCAACATTAAAAAACCTGCCTGACTGCGACAAAAAAGACGTGCCGTTATAAAATTCCAATTTGGTTATTTTCCCGTTTTTATATTTTATTATAGCGTAGGCGTCTGTGGGTTCGATTTTAAGCGGATGAACCGCCCGTTTTAGTTCAAATATTTTAAGTACATCCCTGTTTTGGCTCGCAGCAATCAAATAGTCGCCTTTTGCGCCCATTAATTTTACAAGGGCCTTTCCATCCCCCGGAATGTAAATACCACTCTTCTGAAGCGTCAGCGGTGTGAAATTTCCGTGCCCATCGCCCTTTAACATTAGTCCGTTAAATGCGTCATAGCGCCCGGTCCCAACTTCAGTTCCATAGTCGTTACCGTTTAAAGCAATGTCCAGGTTTCCATCCCCATCAAAATCATCTACTACCATCCCATTAAGCTGCGAAACCTGGGCCTCAAGCGGCAAAGGGGTCATTGTGAATTTCCCATCTCCATCATTACGCAAATAACAGGATTCCATGGTGTTTACCTTCAGCCGTAAAGCTTCCTGCCGCATCTCGGGAGTGATAACTGAATCCATTGTCGCTACGGCATAGGATTTGTAATTCTGAAATTTTACCCGCATACCTATCATCTGTTTGATGATATCATCGCGCGTATTCACCGGAAACTCCTGCATTTCACCACTTTGATCTTTTAAAAACAGTGAAGGAAAAGCATCATAACTACCATTATTATCAAAATCTTTAGCAGTGATATAAACCGGATATTTATCCGAAGCTTTATAAAAAGTATTTAACCCCGTGTTACCAACAATGTAATCAATTTTACCGTCATGGTTAAAATCGCCGGCCGCTATGGTATTCCACCAGCCCAATTTATCACTTATTCCGGTATTGGTCGTAACATTCTTAAATATACCGTGGTCATTTTTCAAAAACGTTACCGGCATCCACTCACCGGTAAGTATCAGATCAGGCCAGCCGTCATTATCGAAATCAGAAAAAGTTGCATCACAAACCAGCCCGATGTTTTGCAGGTCTTTTGCTACAGTTGCCGTAACATCGGTAAACTTTATTTTCCCGTTCTTACTGTCATTGCGAAGGATCATGCTTGACACTGGTTTCGGGTAATGCCAGGGCTCAACACGGCCGGAAACAAACAAATCCATCTTACCGTCCTTATTATAATCTATTGCTTTCACACATAGCTTACTGGTGTAGTTTTTAGGAAGTGCATCAACAGCCTCGGTGAAGTTGCCTTTACCATCATTTATGTAAAGCCTGTCCTGGTAATACGGGGAGCCTGGCTTATTTTCGTAGCCACCACTTGCTATATAAAGGTCAGGCTGGCCATCTCCATTGGCATCAAACAACAGTAACCCTTCATCTTTAAAATGATCTTTAAGGTTATCTGCTCCTTTGGGAAGCAAATCGCGTTGGATAAATTTGCCGTCGGATTGCTGCAACAGTAACTGGGCAGGATATTTTGAAGTTCCGCCAATCACCATATCATCATACCCGTTGCCATCAACATCCCCTACAGCAATAGCTGGAGAATACTGCGACAATTTATGAGGGATCAGCTTTTGGATATTAAAATCAGCCAGGTCGTCTTCTTTGTGTTTGTAGGTAACTCCAACATTGCGGGTTACTTCTTTAAATAAAGATTGTGTATTTATTTTAGGCAGATCGAACGTGAAATTATCTTTTGCATCTGCCATTTTTACTTTCAGCAGCTGATCGGCCTTTACTTTTGCAAGGCATTGTTTTTTACCATTTGGCCATTTGATCACCACCGAATCAAGCAGGCTATCCCTGCCAACGCCAAAATGTGCTATATTTTGTATTGTAGAAAGATAACCCCGATAGGGCGTGTTTTCATACACCTGGTGTTTGTTATTACTATAATAAATATCGGCCCATGCACCTATCCCGTCCTTGTTTTGGCTGCCACCGGCAAACTTTATGTTCAGGTAATGACTATCGCTTTTATTTTTTTCTCTTGCTGTATTTTTGTAGATCAGCACTTCATCGTTAATGTTGTTGATCACCAGGTCCATATCACCGTCATTATCAAGATCAGCATAGGCAGCGCCATTTGAAAATGTAGGTACATCAAGCCCCCAGCTTTTAGTTACATCCGCGAATTGAAGGTTGCCGCCGTTTTTAAAGGCATAATTTGGTATTTTAATAATTGGTATTTGGTCAAGTATTTGTTTTTTTGAAGCCACCATATAAGCTTCAGCTCTAAAAGTTGTAAAATCATGGTCATTTACATCACGCGGATAGCCATTAGTAATAACAATATCCCTAAAGCCATCGTTATCAAAATCGGTTATCAAAGGGCACCAGCTCCAGTCGGTTTGCGATACCCCACTTAAAAAACTGGTTTCACTGAAGGCTGGCTCGCCAATTGAGTCATTCTGTCCGGGGCGCGGCCCCTGGTTAATTTGTAATGTATTCCGGTTATATTGGTACTGGTAACCGTAATAATCATAATTTCTGAAAACCTGGTATGAGTTTGAACTCATAAACATCTTTTTCCGGTAATTGTCCTCAGGGAACATGTCCAGCTCAAAAACGTCGGCCAGGCCATCATTATTCAGGTCCTCAATATCCTGTCCCATCGAACTGGTTGATGTATGTTTAAAATATTCCTTTGACCGATCGGTAAATGTACCATCATGATTATTAATGTATAATATGTTTTCGGGCAAAAAATCGTTGGTTACATAGATATCTTTCCAGCCATCCCGGTTAATATCAACCGTAGTGGTAGCGTGACCATACCCTTCCATCAAGATTCCCGCCTGTTTTGATACATCATGAAAAACAGGATGTTTTAACACAGGATCCCAATCATTACGGTAAAGATGCCCGGTGCTTTTTCCTGTTCCATCCCGTATAATAGGCCTGAATGTGCTTGTATTATCTGATGATTCTGCATCATTTACGGTAAGGTACATATCCAGGTCGCCATCATTATCATAATCAAAAAATGACGCCATCGTAGAATGTAACTTTATATCAAGGCCATATTCTTTGGCCATTTCTTTAAAATGGGGCACCCCGTTTTTATCGGGCCCCTGGTTGATGTAAAGCAGGTTTGTCCGTTTATTGGAATCACTTAGCAATGTATTGCAAACATAAATATCTAATAAACCATCATTATTTATGTCAACAACTGCTACACCTCTTCCCCAGCCCCCCTTGCCGCCTACGCCAGCCTCCTTAGTAACATCCTGAAACTTAAAATTACCTTTATTAATGTATAACCTGTTGGGTACCGCGTTGCCTACCAAATAAATATCCTGTAAGCCATCGTTGTTAAAATCGCCGATTCCTACGCCGCCGCCGTTGTAAATATTGAGCTTATCTAAAGGATTGATCGAGTCATTTTCAACAATCTTATTATTAAAATTAACGCCCGAAAATGATGATGGGATCGTTTCAAAAAGTGTATCCTTTTTTTTGCATGATACTATTAATAGAAAAAATAAACCAAGCAATAGATAAAGGTTTTTTCTCATCAACTTAAACATTTGGGGTATATAGTATCCTTTGAGGGACAAAATTTCTTCTCAGTGATTTTTTTTGTGTACAACAAACCCGGTATCAAAAATAGTTTTGAATTGGGTTGCTTTACAGCAAAAACAGCTCGCTAAGTTAAAAAAAAAGAGGCGGTGATATACATCACCACCTCTTTTTTAAAGTATTTATCCTTAGTATTTAGGATTTTGTTTCAATTGACCATTTTCAAGAGTAACCTGTTGAAGTGGTATTGGATAAAGCTCATTTTTACCTGCGGTGAATGAGTGACCGTCTAACACAGGGTTAGCAATGCGGGTAACAGCTGCAATATGGCCGTTAACTACGCCAGCCATGTAACCTGCAGGCTCAGGACCACCATAAATAGGATCCCAGCGCTGTAAGTCGAAGAAACGGTGACCTTCCATACCAAACTCTAACTGCTCTTCCATATGAACCGCTTCGCGGGCATATGATTGTGAAGCAAATGTGGTATACAAACCAATCTTATAGTTAGCAGCCGGCACATCAGTGAAACCAGCACTAGGGTTGCTGTTATCAATATAAGTGTGTACCCAGCCTGCAGGGTTTTGCATACGGGCCCTTACCATGTTCACATCGGCCATTGCACCGGCAAGGTCGCTTGATTCAACCTCACACTCTGCACGCCATAAATAAAGGTCAGCAAGAGTGATCAGGTTGTAGTTATCAGCTGTACCCTGGTTACTGGCCCAACCACCGTTATTATCAGCAGTTGAAGCTTGTTGTGAGTTGTAGAACACGTTTTTGATCGGGTTGTATGGGCAAAGGTCGCCACGTGACCATTGTTCACCACCGCAAAGGCCCCAGTCAAGATATGGGATACCACGACGGCCAACTGTCCAGTCGATACGGGGATCTAATGCATCAGACGGAGGAGTGAATGCATCCGCCGCACCTAATCCATGGTCATTACCTAAGTTTTGAACGCTTGAATTTGGAATGTTAGCAGTAACGTTGGTAGTTGTTTTGTTATCACCGGTGAAATCAGCAACAGACATACTTGTTGTGCCTAACATGGGCAAGCCATTTTCATCCACTTTAAAGGCGTTAGCCAAAGTATATGACGGCTGATAGAAACCGCAGCAACCTGTATAGGTACCTGCAGGGAAGTTTAAGCCCTCACCAGCATTGTCATTCGATCCGTTTGAGCCATCATTAACAGTCATCTGAACAGCGAATACAGATTCAGGACCATTCTTTTTAACCGCATTGTAATTATCTTCATAATTAGCGCTCAATGCATATTTGGTACCGCCGGCAGTTTCGCCATTGTTGATCAGGTCATCCAAAGCTGTTTTTGCTTTAGCATATTGGTGATCCCAAAGGTAAGCTTTTGCTAAAAAAGCTTCGGCTGCGTAATAGTTGGCACGGCCAATCTGTCCCTGTGTTTTTGGTAAACCAGCCATTGCAGCAGTAAAATCAGCTTCAATTTTGTCCCATATCGGGCCAGGGTTTGGTACGTTGAAGTTACCTGCGCCGTAAGTGATCGACTCATCTACATAAGGTACATTCCTGAACATTTTTGCCAATTCGAAGTGGAACACACCGCGCAAAAATTTCGCTTCGGCTGTTACTTCTTTTGCGTAATCCGGGGATACCGAACCATCTTTTATTTGAGGAAGTTCGCGGATCACGTCATTTGCACGCTGAATAGCGTTGTAAAATGCGGCCCATTTCTCGGCAATATATTCGTTTGAGGGATCTACTGTATGGTTAGCGATGGGTGCTACCGCTGTTTGGTCGGTGGAATTCGACCCTTTAAAAGCATCGTCAGCTGCAACTCCGCCATAGGCCCAATTATCAATACCCGATTCCCATTCAGTGCCGGAAGTGTTGGTATAACCATCCAGCATGGAGTAGGCACCGATCAATAAACCGTCAAGCCCCGCCTTGTTGGCCAAGACCGCGCCGTTTAACGAGCCGACTGGCGCCTGGTTAAGCAGTTTTTTACACGAAAAGGTTAAAGTAAGTGCAACCAAAGCCCCCGGGGCAATGTATTTACCATAAGAAGTCTTCATGAGCAAAAATTAAATACGTTCAGGAATTCGGTTTATAATTGTTCAAAGAGGTATTGACAAGTTATACGATGATTCATTATCATGTGCTACATCAAATATAAAAGTTATTTGATTAGGTAATAATATCCCTAACAGGTAAACACCTCAAAACAAAAGCCGTACATGTTTGAACAAACCAGGATTCCCTGTTAAACCCAAGCTATTTTCGCCTTAAAAATAAAAAGCCCCCCGTTTTCGCGGGGGGCCATACTTTTTAATTGCGGACAGCCGGCGGTTGCGGCTTGGGCAATTCTTTTCTTGGTATCATTTCCTCACGCTGGGAAGTATGGTAAACAAAGGATGCAACGATAGTTGCCGCCTGTTTCAAATCATCCTCACTTAATTTATCATATGTATCCTGGTTACTGTGGTGGGTACGGCTACCATAGTCCAGACCGTCCTGTATAAATTGGAACCCAGGAATCCCTATGGCGTCAAATGATACGTGATCCGTACTTCCAGTATTTCGAATAGTAACGGTCGATGCACCAAGGTCTTTAAACGGATCAAGCCAGGTTTTAAATATTGGCCCCGCCAACGAGTCACCCTGCAAAAAAATGCCGCGGATCTTTCCTGAACCGTTATCAAGGTTGTAATAGGCTGAAAGTTTTGCCTGTTCAGGTTTAAGTTCCATCGTTTTTGGATCGCCAAAATGGTTGAGCACATATCCTCTTGAACCAAATAAACCCTGTTCTTCTGAGCTCCACAAGGCGATGCGAATGGTGCGGCGGGGTTTAAAGTTTACTGCTTTCAGGATGCGCATTACTTCCATCATTACGGCGCTCCCGGCGGCGTTATCCGTTCCGCCGGTTGCCGCATGCCAGGAGTCGAGATGGCCACCAATCATTACTACCTGGTCTTTCAGCTTTTTATCAGTTCCGGGTATTTCGGCTACAACATCATAGCCTTGTAAATCATCTGAATAAAATTGTGTTTTTATATCGGCTTCCATTTCAACGCGTATACCCGCTTTTACCAAACGCAAAATACGCTGAAAATCCTCCCCGCTCACCTCAAGTTCAGGTGACACAGCTTTTGCCGTATCCGCATAGGATGCGCCGTTAGTGGTAAAAACGGTACCATCGCTGCCACGGGCCTGGCTCAATACCAACCCGGCATTTTGATCTTTTAAAAACGTGTTAATTGCCGTACGTAATGCCCTGGCGCGGAATGCCGGCGAATTGCGGTCAATAGCCCTGCGTGGCGCAGCAGTTTCCGGTTTTGCTTTGGCCATGGCATCCAGCTCTTCATCGGTAGCCCGTGATGCATCCGTTTTAAAAGTGCGTTCGGCACCTGCTTTAGCATCAATAATTACAATTTTCCCCTGCAGGGTACCTTTATATTTGTCCAGGTCGGTAATGGTATCTGCTTTAATAAGCACAACATTACTTTTTATGAGGCCGTTCGTGCCCGGTGTCCAGGCTTTGGGGATAGCAATTATGGCGTGGTAATACGGCAGGGTGATGGCCGCATAGTTTTTTTGAACCTCCCAGCCTTTCCCGAATTTTCCCCAGGGTTCGCGCTGCGCGTTTACCATCCCCCAAAATTTTAACTGGTTAACCGCCCATTCCTGGGCATGCTTTAATTCAGGCGAACCGGATAAACGCGGCCCCGACACATCTATAAGGTAAAACGCTGTTTCCATCACCTTTGAATGGTTCAATCCCTCCTCGCGGATTTTTTTTACCATAGCTGTGTCAACAGGCTCCTGCGCAAACGCGCCGCCAACAGCACCTGCCACAAGCAGGCACAATGAAAGTAGTTTTTTATTCATTTTTAATATTTAAGATCAGTTGGAACAAACTTATTTATTAAAAACTGCAATATCTCGTCTGCTGTTTAAAATGTTTGTTACAATGATAGAGTCAAGAATCAAGACTAAAAAAGAAGTATCAACAACAAATCGATAGTTTTTTGTGTTGACGTTGATGATCAACCTATATTTCTTCTGTCCTGAACCCGGTTCTTGATTCCTTTTTCAAGCGATAATTAATTTGAAGTATATTTGAATTATGGGTTCATATCGTTTAGACAGAACGGCATTTAAAATGCAAACAGCCGAAGAAGCTTCAAACCATGCTGCTTATTATAAAAAACTTAACATGGCAGGAGCGCCTGCGGATTGCTAATTATTTAAATAGCATTGCCTATAATTATCCTGAAAGTGAACCGCCACGAATGGATAAAACTGCGTTTAGCATGAGATCACGGAAATAACTCACTAAATCAAATGAAGTCCCGGTTGTTGATAGTAGTCGCCTATTGTTTCTCTGTAGCACAACCTGCATTTGGTCAGCATTTTCCGGTTGTTGTTTTTAAGGAAGCACCGGAAGGCGTATTTTCATTCACAAAAAAATGGGATTATAAAGAAGATATTATAAAACATGACGATGGCACATTTGAGAAAATAGACGGCGAAAAAATTGAACCGGCGGATACTGTACATCAATATTTCACGACTAATTGCAAAACAAATGTACAGGGTGGTTATACAGTAAAGTATTGTTATGCTAAAAGAATGGGGGCAACTATCAGACTGAACTTTAGCGGCGGGATGCCAGCTTACGCCAATGAGTTTAATTTTACACTAAGCAACAATACCGTCAACTTCAATCCCAGGGTTGTATATCCCGAGTTAATCATGGATGAGAAAATAGTTTATAAAGTTACCCTGTGCCAACTGGTCCTATATCAGAAAAACTACGCCCTGGCAACCAACATAAGCGGATACATAAAAGCCGGGTTTATTGAAATAATACAAAACGGCAAAAAAGGCACCAAGACAAACAAATATTATTTGAGCGGTTATTTTAAAACCGCGCTTAATTGATCAGCAATTTATACCCCCGGCCATGCACGTTAATGATCTCCACACTCGGATCATCCTTTAAATACTTGCGTATTTTACTTAAAAACACGTCCATGCTACGGCCGTTAAAATAGTTATCATCGTGCCAGATATTCAGCAAGGCTTCTTCGCGGGTAAGCACCTCGTTTTTACGCAGGCACAGCAAACGCAACAGTTCCGCCTCTTTAGTAGATAGTTTTTGCGGGCTGTCACCTATCGTAATTACCTGTTGGGTATAGTCAAAAGTGTAACGGCCTATTTTAAATATGGTTTGCTTTTCTTCTTCATGTTTTTCAGAATTGCCCGCTCTTTTTAACAGGGCGTTTATACGGAGCAGCAACTCTTCAATACGAAAAGGCTTGGTAATATAATCGTCTCCCCCCAAATTAAAAGCCTGGGTTTTGTCTTCTATCATCCCCTTGGCGGTCGCAAAAATGATCGGTACGTGGCTGTTTATTTTCCTGATATCCTTTCCCAACGTAAAGCCATCTTTCTTGGGCATCATTACATCCAGGATCAACAAGTCGTAGGTGTTTTTTGTGAAGTTGCGCAAGCCTTCTTCGCCGTCTTTACACAAAACAACGTCGAACTTGCCTTTCAGTTGCAGGTAATCCTGTAACAACAGTCCTAAATTCGGATCATCTTCAACCAATAGTATTTTTTTCATGTGATTATTTAAGTCCGGAAAGCCGGAAGTTCGAAAGATTGTTTTAAGTCCGGAAGTCGGAAAAGCCCGAAAGTCCGAAGGTTGATTGTTTTAAGTCCGAAAGTCCGGAAAGTCCGAAAGTCCGAAAGATTGATTATTTATAAAGTATGTAGTATTTCACCCGAACAGTTAATACCGCTCCACGAAGCTTCTTCCGGACTTCCCCCTACGTTACCTGGAACTTCAATTCAAATTCCGATCCTTTTTCCTTTTCCGATTTTACGCTGATCATACCGTTAAGCCTTTTCACAACAGTATTTACATAACTCAGGCCTAACCCAAACCCTTTAACATCGTGCAGGTTGCCGGTTGGTATGCGGTAAAACTGTTCAAATATTTTTGTTTGCTGGTCGCGGCTCATGCCTATGCCCTTATCAGCTACTTTTATAACCACCTGCCCGTTTTTGTTTTGGGTGCTGATAGTAATTTCAGGATCGCCTGCGCTATATTTAATGGCATTGTCTATAAGGTTATAAATCACGTTGGAAAAGTGCAATTCGTCAGCGCTGATCACTGCATTTTCCGCATCCAGTTGTAAGGTGGTTTTAGCATTGCATTTTTGCAGTTTCAGCTCCATGCTATCAACCACAACGGCTATCATTTCATTTACATCCAGTGGCCTTTTTTCGAGTTTAAAGTCATCTTTCTCGATCCGCGCAATGTTCAACACCCTTTCGATATGGCTCCCTAAACGCTCGTTTTCTTCATAAATGATATTGGCGAGCCTTGCCACCCTGCTTCTGTCAACTGCAATCTCACTGTCTTTCAGGGCTTCGCTGGCGATCATGATAGTTGATACAGGAGTTTTAAACTCGTGGGTCATGTTATTGATAAAATCTGTTTTCATTTCGGACACCTTTTTTTGACGAAGTATCGAGAAAATGGTATAACCAAAGCAAAAAACCAGTACCATCAGTAAACCACCTGTTGTAGCCAATGAGGCGGTCATCTTGTTAATGATCAATGAGTTTTTTTGCGGAAACGCGAGCCTGATCAAACCCGGATCATTAATCACATCCCTGCTGAAGATAGGCGTTTGATAAACGGTGATATTTTTAAATGTAGGCTGAGCGCCGCTAACATCATTTGCTTTGGAAAAAATAACGGAGTCGCTGTTGGCAGTCATTACGTCGTAACTAATCGGCAGATCGATCCCTTTATTATGCAGTTCAAACCTTATCAGCGTATCTATCCAAAAAGGGTTCAAACGCATTTTTAATGGCTCGCCATACTTTCCGTATTCTTCGGCCAGATTTTCAATTACCGTTGTTTTACCCCTTGGTGTATTTTGCAGCGAATCATTTGCCAACATTCTCTGCAGTTCGCGTAACTGCCTTTCCTTTTGTTTTCTTTGCTGTTCCTGCTGCCACTGTACATTCAAATGTGGTATAGAAATTACCTGTTTCCCAAATTGCGGGTCCATATAGGTATAACGTACTGTATCATATTTATGCAGCTTCTGATGCTTATTTAAAACGGGTGCCGGGTTCCTAACCAGTACCGGGGTCACACTACCGTGAACATTGCCAAATTCATCAGTAAATTCTTCCAAATGGATCTGCAGGTCAACCGATCCGCCTTGTAATAGCCTGGCCATTTCATCGTCCATCCTTTTATGCAGGATCATCCGCCTCAGGCTATCGCGCCAAACAGCTATCTTCCGTTCCCGGCTTGTTAATTTATGCCTGGTTGCAAGATTAGCATTTGCGACAAGGTTATTGTCTGTAACACCTTTACTGATGCTGATATTATTTTGAATACCGTTCCACACCGGTTTATAGGCGTCGCCCCCCTTTGCTTTTACTTTCAGAAAATTCAGGGCGTCCTGCTTACTTATTTTAGCAACGACATTACCAAGGGCCTCATTTACCGAGCGGTCAAAAAGTTCCGATTGCATTTGGTACGACTGGCGCAAAAAATACAATTGCATAGCCATTACACCTAATAGTGCAAAACCCATCAAACCTATGATCAGCGCGATGCTTTTTGTTTTCATGCCAAAAACAAAATTATTTTAAATAACCGGACATTATTGGCTTTTAACAAATTTTAACAATTAAATATACCCAATTAACGTTTTGGGTTATAGTTGTTTGCTAATTTTGAACCTTAAATCCCAATATACATGAAAACCCAATTTTCCAGACCCGGCTTTGAATTCATTTTTGCCTTAAGCATGATGGCGATACTCGGATTACCGCCAATGCTGATGGCCCAAAATAAAAAGGATATTGAAATAAAAATAGAAAACGGCGATACGACCATTAACGGCAATAACATTAAAACACTATCGCCAAAAGACAGGGCGAATGCGCTCAGGGACATTAAACATTTATCAGGAGATATGGCACCAGGTGGTGATAGCAAGCAGCGGGTTTTTGTTTTTAAACGCAGGGATACTGCGATGAAAAATGATGGCGGACGGCAGATGATTACCGAAAATATTGTGATCAATAAAGATAGCCTTGGCAATATGGTTGAAACACGTTCAGAGACACGGGGAGGCATGAACAACCGCGTGACTATTAAATATAACAACCCGGACCAAATGCAGGAGAGAATGGAATGGAGAAATGGTGATGTAAACGGCCCGATGAGGAGACCTATGATGCGACCCGATCACAGGAACAGCCAGAATTTTACCTATATTAATACTGACAATAACGACATCAGCACGCGCGTGAGCTTCAATATTTCGGATGTAACCAACGATGACCTGAAAAAAATGCCGCCTGTTGAAGGCCCAAGACTTGATATTACTGACTTGAATATCGTTCCCGAGTTTTCGACAGGCAAAACTTTCTTGCTGTTTACACTACCTTCAAAAGGAGCTGCATCTGTTAAACTGATTAACAGCGAAGGCAAAGAACTGTGGGCTGAAAAAACAACGGGCACCAGCTTTACAAAGAGTTTTGTTCTCGGTTTAAACGGTATTTACTACCTGCAGGTAAAACAGGGCAGCGGTATTGCTGTAAAAAGAATCATGAAAGAGGAGTAGATAAGTCATTGTTTATTAATCATTTGACTTTAAAACGATTAAAACAATGATCTGCTACTGTCACGACCGGGTATTGTTGCGGCCTGTTTTTATTCTTTCCGGATGAAAATAAAATCGCCACCCTCGTCACCAGCCTCCCTGATCTCTCCAAACTGAGGGATTTGCCCGGTTGCACTATTGTTAACAACAGCTTCCTTAAACCGAAAGAACAATTGCTCGGATGACAAAAATTTATCGGTATTGTCATTAAGCCGTTTTACAAGGTATTGAATAAAGATGCTTTTGTCGGCTACCGGCTTCATCATCCCGCTGGTCATTGCTTTCCGGCTTGGTAATTTATATAACTCTTGTATTCCCTTTGAGGCAAACTCTATTCCACGGCCTTTAAAAATACTCCCCGAAAAACAAGCGTCGCTGATCAATAAGGTGTGCTTTGATTTTATGGCTCTTAAATAACCGATCAGGTCGGAGTTTGAGATCCATGTATCGCGCCTGTCAATCATTGCGTCTGACGGAAACCAATAGCCCTGCAGCTGGTCATCGTCATACTTGCCGTGGCCAGCATAAAATATAAGCACATTGTCCTCGCTATTTACTTTACTTTTCATATCCTCGAGGGCTTTAAAAAAATCCTTTCGGGAGGGGTTTTGCAGGATACTGATATTTTCGGGTGCGAATGTATAATTATTCACCAGGGCATTTGACAAGTTGTTGGCATCAATAACCGGTTGTTCCAGGCTCGGTATGCGCTGATCCAGGTAGTCCTGTTCACCAATCAGCAATGCGAAGTATTTACCTTCTGAGGCAACTTGTTTCACCACGGCCTGTTCAACAGCGGGTATAACATTTCGCGTTACATGAAATGTATAAAAGCCCAATCTCATTTCAGCATTCTGCGCCACTATCTTTAAGACATTTTCGCCAACAGCCATTGGTATATCTACCATAAAATTTCCATTATCATCAAAGCTTGCCGGCACATCGTTTACTTTGATGGAGATTATACCTGCCTTATCTTTAGCTTTTCCAACTACATGCAGCATATCGCTGTTCTGCACCACCTTTAATCCGCGCGGGACCTCAGGCGAGGTAACCGTAATTTGGGGTGTCGAAACTGTGTCTGAGGCTACAGCAGACGCCGGTTTATCAATAAAGCCGAAGGTAAATTTGTCAAAACCGACAAACTGACTTGATGCCACAGACACGCCGAACATATGACCGGAAAAATCAATATCGGGGTGTTTCTCGACTTGCTGGCCATTAACAAAAAAATAAAGCTGGCCGCCTTTGTGCTCAATGCCAAGCATATTTTTTACACTATCGCCCTTTTTTATAAAATCACTGCTATTGTAGCTTATTGTAGTTGTAAAGCCTTTATCATCCGTTTTACTTATATTATAATAGCCGCTTGCGGTGATCCAAAAATGATATTGATGGGCACTATCGGCGCCAAACTCAATGCCGTAACCGTAATTCCTCCTCCCCGAAAAATGTACAGTTGTTGTATTGATCAAAAAGTCGCGGTGCATATCCACTTTAGGGCTACAAATAGCGATTGCATCTGTAAATCCAAATTTGGCCCTGTGCGATATTCTCAACGTACCCGTGCTTATAACTTGTGATGTAGAATCCGACTGATTTAAAACCCACTTTTTTTTGTCGCCGGCATTAAAATCAGCATAAAAAGCGGTGTCAGTAATTACCGCGTTAAGCCGCTGATTGACTACTGAATTAACCGCCTGGTTAACGGCTTTTTTTGCTGTGTCTATTGCAGCTACCGCCGGAATCGTATTGTGAACACTCCTTGCCGTATCAATAATAGAGGCGCCCGCTGGTGCGGTAACGACTGAATTAACAGGTCTGGCAGCCTGGGCGTCGACAGGCACAGAAGCAGAAGAAATAACAGGGTTGATAATTGAAGGATTAACTGGTATGGTCACGACAGCATTGGCTGTTCCGGCAGGCGTTGGAGCAGGTGGCGAAACAACTACGGTATTGACGGGTTGGGCAATGGTATTTTTAACCGAATCCGCCGCAGTAGGTTTACGTTCATTAATCGTTACGGCATTTACCGGTTTTTTTATAGAATCACGGCCGGAGCTTTCCGGTAAAACCGGGGCAGACACCGCTATGGGAGCTATTTTTGCGACGTCAGGATTCGGCGGGCTGTCAATTGCCTTGGCTGGGGCAACAACTACGCGCCTAACGGAATCAGCGCGCGGCAAAACGGATGGTTGTTTAGTTGGCTTATTAACGGTTTCATTTGATGGATCAGCCATATAACTTACCAGCAAATATTCAAATGCGGCAGTTTGAGGCTTACCAACCACAAAACCAACTTCGTTGCCAAAAGGTTGTATCATAGCTATTTTAGCAACCTGTCGGTCGTTAATAATGAGTTTCAATTTGTCGCCTGCCGTTTCAATGCGTAGTTTGTTTGGCTGGCTATTTCCCCGTTTTACCACATTTGATTCCGTCCATCTTATAATAGGCGTAAACAATCCGTTGGTTTGGCTTCCAAAAATAAACCGGCCATTTGCGGAAATAGCAAAAATATAATTATCCGTTGCCCCTTCCCCTGCAAAAACAAGCCCATAAGGATCCATTTCGCCGCCTGCTATGTGGGTAACTATTGTTTCAATACTATAATCCTTTCCATCCTCCAGCGGAATCTCTACCGCCTGGTAGGAGTATTTAATGTTCTTTTGGGTAATGACAAATTTGTGGTTCTCAATTTTCTCATGGGTGTACATGTCGTCATGCTCAGACCACTGTGGATCTACCTCCCTGAAATTTTGCTGGTAAACGGTTTGTGCCATCAGCGACGCGGAAATCGTCAGAAAAAATACCAATAAGCTTATTCGCCTTTTTATCATCGGAGTGTTCTATTTATGATCTAGTTCTACCATCATTGCCAGTACCTCTTTCCCTTTGCTATGTGCCTGGAAGGCAATTTTATCATTTGCAAATTTCACATCCCCCGGGTCAACTATTCGGTTAGCCATCACTTTATATATCCTTTGATTAAAGGAGCCCTGCTCTGCACCTAATTTTGTGATAATGTCATTGATATTTAGTTCGCTCCTGCTGTATAACACACACAAAAAATCCTTACCTGGCTTTTTATCAAACTCAATGTAGCCATTTTGGGGTATCGCGAAAGTACTTTTTTTATAAGTAAGGGCTGCGCTGATATTCTTTTCGAAAGGGAATAATACAACATCGTTATTGCCAAGATCCGAACCGATGGCGTAAACATAAGCCGGTTGATCGTTTGCTACAAAAACATTAAAGCGGGTGCCAGATGCATAGGAATTGGCTGTTTGATAAACGGTTAATGGGTCTGGCGATTTTTGGGCAGACACGGCAATTAAGCCCCGGGTTGTAACTGAAAGATTGGCAGGCATTTCCTCGCCTGATGTTAGCATCAGCTTTATCGAGCCTGAAAGGTCCGCTACATCCGGCTTTACGTCTGGCAAGTCTATCAGCTCATACCCATAGCGTACAAACCGGGCAAAATCCTGGTAGTTTATCCAGGTATATCCTTCAAATCCCCAGTTTTCACCCCAGCTGTTTTGCACTTCAAAGGCGCCACCATATTGATTATCATCATAGCCAACTACACATAATGCATGGCCACCAAAACTTGAAAGGGGCTGTTCAGTCGGCTGCCAGGTATGATAGGCATGATTAAACGAAGGGGGCAAATAATACCCACCATAACCGGTTTTTTTTCGGATATCGCTTTCTTAACTGCCTGAATTTTCAGGTTAGCGAAAGAGCCTACATCAAAAAGACGCGCAAAGTCCCTTATTTTATAATTAGTTGCTTTTCCGATCTGATCCGTACTAACGGCAGGCACACACATAGATGGCAACTCAAGGTATGGGATGCAACCCTTGTTTTTCATCAGCTGCAGAGCAACATCCATATCAGTTTCTGCCGAGCAACCATTATTACCAGGGCTGAGCAAACGAAACAAAAAGGCCGGAGAAAAAGCTTTGGCAGTTATCGAATCTTTGTTGGTCCAGTTATATTTTATGGCATCAACCATAGTGCGTGCACAATAGGCACATGCCCATGCGGTGCATGTAAGGTATTCGCCCTGGCTTTTTGGATGAGGCGCATAGTCTTTTAAGGAAAATTTGGAAGGTATGGTATCTAAAGACCGCAACAAAGGAGCTTTACGTGGCACCGTGGCGTAAGCCGAGTCATTAAAGTCAAGCCCTCTCGGGTAATTTTGCCCAAAAGAACTGTTATTTATTACTATTAAACCCCATAGTATTATTACATATTGAAGTTTAGGAAATTTCATACCATAAGTTTAAGACTTATTCCCGAATTTGCCAAAAAAACGGTGAAATATATTATTATAAGTCGCTGTTTTCTATCCAATTGCCGTCTTCAACGATAATTCCGATCAGTTCGTCAAGCGCATTCGTTGAGGATATATTTTTCTTCACGGCCTCTTTGCCGCGATAAAGCGTAACCTTACCCGGACCGGAGCCGACATAACCATAATCAGCATCGGCCATTTCGCCGGGGCCATTTACGATACAGCCCATAATGCCGATTTTTAATCCTTTAAGGTGACTTGTCCGGCTGCGGATCATCTGCGTGGTTTCCATCAGGTCGAACAGCGTACGGCCGCAACTGGGGCAACTGATATATTCGGTTTTTGAGATCCGTGAACGGGTGGCCTGTAAAATGCCAAAGGCGGTTGAGGTGATCACTTTAGTTTCAACTTCCGGGGCTTCTATCCAGATGCCATCGCCGAAGCCATCAACCAGCAAAGCGCCGAGATCAGTGGCGGCGTGAAGTTGTAAGTCTTGAGTCTGAAGTATTGAGTCTACAGTCGAAAAAGCGTAATTACGTTTAATGATCACCGGTACATCTAAACCCATTTCTTCGAGCTTAAAAAAGAAGGCACGCTGTTCAGCCATTCCATGCAGCTCATCAGTCTCCAAAACAAATATCAGCGAGGGATCAAACGGCAAGGCACCAAAATCATCTGAATCAAGGTCGGTATGTTTTAGCTTCACCAGTTTTAACGCTGATGAGCGGTCGGCTGCGTTTACAAATTCGTTGAGTGTAAATACCGGGTGGCACATGGTTTTATCCGCCAGTTTTAACCAGGTAGCATAATTGTACAACTGTTTTAAGTTGCCGGGAAAATTGAATGATGGTAAACTATCCCCCAAATAAACAAAGTCAACCGACTGTTCGGCCATATTGTATTTATCCAGCAGCGGCGCGTACAGGTAACCGGCTGCATTTAACACCGCCGGGTCTTTTAAGTTTTTGTTGGATAGATCAACCACAACCCTAGGCACCATATGGCCACCGATGAAAGCGTTGGCTTCATAAGTGTGGCGACGTTTGTATTCGTAGGGATTATGCGTCTGAGGTGAAAGGCGAAAGGTGAAAGGTGAAAGGGGTTTTTCACCCGCGTTACCTTTCGCCTTTTGCCTTTCGGCTTTTGCCCTTTCAACATACCGATTAACGAGTGCAATCGCCACCGGGGCTTCTGCTTCGGGTTCTTCGGTTAGGGATACGCGTACAGTATCGCCCAGGCCATCTTCCAGCAGGGTACCGATCCCTACAGCTGATTTGATGCGGCCATCTTCGCCGTCGCCGGCTTCAGTAACACCCAGGTGCAGCGGGTAGTTCATCCCTTCGGCAACCATGGTCTCCACCAGGAGGCGGTAGGCCTGCACCATTACCTGCGGGTTGCTCGATTTCATGCTGACCACCAGACTGTAATAGTTCAGCGTTTCACACATCCGCATAAATTCCATCGCCGATTCTACCATACCCCGCGGCGTGTCGCCATAGCGGCTCATGATCCTGTCGCTCAGCGAGCCGTGGTTGGTGCCGATGCGCATGGCCGTGCCATATTCTTTGCAAATTTTTACCAGCGGCGCAAATTTCTGGTAAATACGCTCCAGTTCGCCCTGGTATTCAGCATCTGTATAATCTATCTGGTCGAATTTCTTTTTATCTGCATAATTGCCGGGGTTTACCCTTACTTTTTCTACGATCCTTGCGGCAACCTCAGCTGCATTTGGCGTAAAGTGGATATCGGCCACCAAAGGCGCCGTATAACCCCGGGCCCGGAGTTGTTTTTTGATCTCGGCCAGGTTTTTTGCTTCCTTAATACTCGGCGCGGTGATGCGCACGTAGTCGCAGCCTGCTTCTATCATCCTGATCGATTGCTCCACCGTGCCAATGGTATCCATGGTATCGGTGGTGGTCATGCTTTGGATGCGGATGGGGTTGATGCCGCCCATCGGCACATCGCCGATAGTCACTTCCCGCGTTACAAAACGCGAGTATTCGGTTAGCGAATTACAATAACGGCCCGGCAGCGTTTTGATGGAAGCAGTATTCATAGTACAAAAATACAAAATAGGTTTGTTGTAATGTTGGAAAGTTGAAAGGTTGTAATGCTGCGTGGTTCGCAGACTTCCGAAGTTTTCAAAACTTCGGAAGTCTTTTACTTTGCTTACGAATTATTTTTACTTTAGTAGCAGCTTATAGCTTATCACAATGAAAATCACCATTTGATACTTATATGTTTTTATGTGTTTATATCCTGTAAAAGCAATAGTAAAAAACCTGGTAAAGATTCTTTAGCAAATAATTCATCTGCCAAAAATCAATCGGAGGAATTGATCAAAAAATTTAAACCGATAGTACAGGGGGTGTGGGTAAACGCAGATTATGTTGAAAAAGTAATAAGAACCAAATCACCATTGGCGGCAGCCGATCTGGCTACATGGATTACAACTTTTTACGTAAACACAGATCAAATTACGGGAGACAGCATCAAATTTATTGCCGGCTATGGGAATCATGATAGTGGAGATGTTACCATTAAATTTCAGCCGGGTAAAGCCCCTGGAACCATTTTGTTTAATGGACAAGATCTAAGCTATTCAATTGAAAATGGAGATACCACTTTACTGGTGCCGCAATATGATGAAGCAAAAAAACAGTATTTTAAAACTAAATTCAAGCGGATTTTACAAAGGCAGCCCGATAAAAAATTAGGCTACGGTTTATATAATTATGTTAATAAATCACTTGTAGCAGGCAACTATAAATTAACCGATAGCCGGGGCTCCACCTCTAAAATATCTTTCACTGAAGATGGAAAAGTAATTGGCCTTTTGAATTGCAAAACTTACTTTATCAATATTGATCTAAATTCTGATGCTAATGACAACCTTGATGAAATTGGTTTCAATATTGACACCAAACGCCAAGTTTGGTATTCTTTCAAAATAATTGCAGACACTTTGAAGCTGTACGAAACCGGAGAAAATGCCGATTCAACGGAATTAGTACTGGGTAAGCTTAAATACAAACTGGTTAGGCAGAAGTAGAATTGATCTTTCTCACCCCAACCCATTCTTCTCAAAATACCTTTTTACCAGTAAATTGATAAACCGCTTTAAATACATTTCGTTTAAAAACGTATTCGACCAATTATCAAACCTTTGGCACTGGATGCCCAGGTAAAAAAAGTATAATGCCACACCCAGGTGAGGGATGATCCGTTTTTCTTCAGTCGTTAGCTTTGTAATCGATTCATAGCCGCTTAAAAATGCATCAGTTTTTAATTTGCATTCAGCTTCATCCTTTTCGGTGCTGTTTAATTGTAAAATATAATAGGCCACATCATAGCAGAGCCAGCCGTTACCGCAAAAATCAAAATCAAACAGGGTGATACCGGTTTCATGGTCAATGCTGATATTATTAAACCAGATATCCATATGAACCGCGCCTTTTCGCAATTGGCCTTCATCAAAGTGTGCAAATTCATCCAGCAGGCATTTTTGGGCCGATACCATAAAATCCATTTCGGCCGTACCCGCAGGTAGAAATTTTTTGAGGTGTTCAAATGAATCTTCCAGGATCACTCCAGGTGTATAGTTTACCCGGTCGAGTTTAATGCTATTAGTGAGGCGGTGCATTTTTGCCATAATTTCACCTGCTTTAAAATGCAGATCAGCCGGAAAGTTCAACAACTTTTCGCCCCTGGCAAAAGTAAACAATACGCCAAATCGTAGTCCTTCAGGTGCTTTTAGTTCCTCAATATATTCGCCATGAATGTTTAGCAAGGGATAGGAAACCGGGATATGATTTGAATGCAGCAAATTAAGCAGCCTGATCTCTTCAAGAATTTCCGTTCTTGTTCTCCAATTAAGGCTATAAACCCTGTATACATATTTCATGGCGCCATCCTTTATTAAAAAGGAATCGTTGATGCCGGTTTTTAAAAGCGTACAAACGGTATCCTTGCCTAAATTGTATGGCTG
>NZ_CAIWNH010000557.1 GCF_903913935.1 uncultured Mucilaginibacter sp. | reverse complement strand
TTGTTTTTTTCTTTTCTTTTGATAAAGCGATCCAGATGAAGGATAGCGTTATTGTTGACGTTATAAAGCAATATTATAATAATAAAAATTATTTCAGGTATCACGGCGAGTTTTTCCTGTCCGCATGGGATCCGCAGGGATCAGCAGAACAATGGAGATCTAATGTCTTGTTGCCGCTTAAAAATTCAGGGTATCCTATTTATTTTGTTCCTTATTTCGCACCCAACAGGAAAGAAATGCCCACTAATGATGAAGATGTGAGCAGTTTTGATCAGTGGAAGAAAACCATCAATGGTTATTTTCATTTCGGGACTACCGGTTTTCCTTCCTACAGCAAAGGCAATACCTCGATTTTGAAAACCGGCGAAGAAATCGCAAGGGCTTGTCATCAAAATGGGTTAACATATATGGCGGATGTGACTCCACTTGTCTTTCAATCAAAAAAAATTCCAAACGGTAGGGCGCCGAGATATTTCGACTATCCGGGAGGCGAGGGATTAATAGCCCAATGGAATTCTATCATTAATATTCAAAAGCCAGAATGGGTTGAATTGGTAACCTGGAATGATTGGGACGAAAGTACTTATTTTAGTCCGATGCTTAATATCGAAAAATACTCAATACATGTAAGGCACCAGGAAAGTGGGTTTTATAAATCACATGCAGGGTATGCAGCGCTTAATAAATATTACATAGATTGGTATAAATCAGGCCGGCAGCCTGCCATACAAAATGACAGGGTGTTTTATTTTTACAGAACCCACCCAAACAATGCGGTTGCGCCAAATGATTCAATAGGTAAAAGTTTGATAAAGAATGGGGATATTAAAGATAATTTATATATCACTGTTATGCTTACCGCACCTGCTGATTTGGTTGTTGAAACAGGTGGTACAGAAAAAGTCTTTCATGTTAAACAAGGCATTTCAAATATCCAAGTTCCTTTTAAGCCCGGAGCGCAGCAATTTAAATTGACACGCAATGGGAACGTAATAATGCAGGGCAGCGGCGAAGGCATCATTACGCATATCAATACCTATGATATGAATTACAATTCCGGGGTTATTCAATAGGTGTAATCAATACGGCAAACGCGGAGGCCCGCTTGCACGCCGTTTTATTACCGGCCTTACAGCGGCGACTGTATTTAAACAGGTAGCCCCGGAAGTTTAAATGCCTTGCAATACCCTTAACCGTTTGTGTAAATGAAGGCTGCCGCGGGCAGGCAGGGCAAAAAAAAGCCCCGGAACTATTAAGACCGGAGCTTGTACTTTAAAAGATTGTGTAACCTTAAGCTTTTTCTGCAGTGATTTTGGTTACTTCGATAGAATCACCGGTAACAACGCCGTCAACAGCTACATCCTGACCGGCAAATTTTAAAACTGCCTTTTGGTTGGATATTTTATAAACCTTGTCGCCCACAACCAAAACGGCCGAAGCGCCATTTTTAATGCATTTTTTTACGCAGGCAACGCGCGAAGTAGCAGGTGACATTTGGGTTTTACTTGCGGCACAGGTTGAATCTTCGATAACTCCGGTCAAATGAACACCGTCAACTCTTGACGCAAATGATACGCCGAAGGCTAAAACAATGGCGAGAGATAATAGATACTTTTTCATGATTTTAAGTGGTTTTATAAGATGGTAATCAAATATAAGTAAATATTTATGCAACAGGCAAATAAATTTGATTGCATAACATCCATTTCCTCAGGATGTTTGAGCTTTCAAATCCTTAATCCAACTTAAACCTGGCCCGCCTGATTGCTGTTACAATCCTGTTCGGGATAAGATCACGCCACCCCCACAACTACAAAAAAGACTGCCCATTGGGCCGCCTCTTTTTCTATTTGTGAAAACCGGCCTTACCCTAAGGAAGTGTTGCAGTAATAGATACGTTACTTGAATTGCCGTTATTCTGGGCGGTTTGATTGCCGTCAATAAAGATCTTGCCACCAACGTTACTGCCGTCGATACTAATCACAGTTAGTTTAAGCGCTATTCCATGCTCGGTTGAAGCAAAGCTGGTCGTCCAGCTTGCATCGGCGTTAGTTACAGTTTGCGTATTCCCGTTTTGGTCGGTATAAGTAACTGTGGATTTAGCTGTACCCTGAATGGTGTATTTTACAACGTGAGAGTTATTCTTTTTACACGAAAAAGTAACAACAGTAATTAGTATAAGAAGCGAAAAGAAAATTATTTTTTTCATTTTTTGTTAGAGTCGTTAGATTTTAAACTAAATAAA
The DNA here is from genome assembly GCF_903913935.1 of uncultured Mucilaginibacter sp. GTDB lineage: Bacteria > Bacteroidota > Bacteroidia > Sphingobacteriales > Sphingobacteriaceae > Mucilaginibacter. The sequence continues at coordinate 3,091 of NZ_CAIWNH010000557.1, read as the reverse complement.
TTATTGGGTGATCGTTACGGTACCCATGTCCTGTACAGCACCGGTGGTTACCACTGCATTGCCAACAGTTTTGGTTAAATATGGGCTAACCGGTATAAAATTGACACTGTATGTTCCTGCCGCAAGGCCCGGGAAATAAAACGCGCCTGTGGCATCAGCAATAGTGCCTACAGTATCAGTCCCAGTGATGGCATAAACCTTGGGAAATGAAATAGCAGGGGTAATCATACCTGTTAAAGCGCCAGATACCGCTGCCGGAATGGCACGTATTACCGGTTTTAAAATATATTTACCGTTCCCGGTTAATACGATGGACGACGCAGCATCAAAATCAAGCCTCAGCGTATAATCAATACCAGCAACCAAATTATCATGAACATTTAATTTTACGCCCGATGTTTGTCCGCTTGGTGTGGTCAGGTCATAGGATACACCGTTAATAACAACACGGTTACCTGAATCATTTAATACAAGGCGTATTTGCTGAATGCTGCCTGATGGAAGATCCTGTGAAGCAAGCAGGGTGTCTTTTCCAAGCCTGAAATGAAGGATATTAATGGGGCCTCCACCTACGTTAATGGTTTGCTCACCTTTATCAGTAACCACAACCACGCTTTTGATACTTAAAATAACAGCATCGTATAATCCCGGGGCATCAGTCATCTTAACGGTGACGTGGGTGGTCCCGCTGCCCGAAGGTGTATTGTTCTTTGTGCACGCTGTTATAGTTAGGCAAAGAGCCACAGCAAATAATAGAAAGTAGTATTTCATAGTAGTATTAGTTAATTAATTATTATTGTACAATAAAATGTAACATATAAATTACAAAATTGTTTTAATGCTGTGCAATCCATCTGCTTCGCCATTTTAAAGCTGAAATAAACCATTACCCTAGTTATAATCAATTTTCAAAATTTAGCTAAACCCTTATTATGGACAGAACCCTGAAAGTCGGTGTACACTGACAGGCACATTCGCGAAATTAGCAGTAACGACCAGAAATGGTTACCACCCTGGTACTAATGCAATGCTTTATACAGTCGATTTAATAAAAAATTACCCCCGCTTTATTAACTCTTGTGTAATTTGCAGAAGGTATTGAAGACGATAAAAAATCAAATTAAAATAATGACTGTCTCCGTAAAAAAATATTTGCTGTCGCTGCTGTTAATCACTACATGCGCCACTGTTTTCGGTCAGGATAAAATGGGCAATGTAAGGGGCGGGTTTTTAAATCCGCCGGCATCAGCCAGGCCGGGCGTGTATTGGTATTTTATGGATGGCAATATGAACAAAAAATCCATCACCGCCGACCTTGAATCCATGAAAAAGGCCGGGATCGGGAATGTGATCTTCCTGGAGGTTAACGTGGGCCTGCCTGTTGGCCCTGTTGATTTTTTAAGCGCGCAATGGCAGGATATTTTTAAACATGCCGTACAGGAAAGCAAACGCCTGGGGATCGAGATCACGCTGGGCATAGGCCCGGGCTGGACAGGGAGCGGTGGCCCATGGGTGCCTGCTGATCAATCCATGCAGGACCTCGTGTCCGCATCTCTTACCGTTACCGGCGGCCAAAAGCAAAAAATAAAACTGCCGCTACCCTTACCGAAGGAGCCCTATTTCGGGCAGGGCGTATTTACCCCCGAATTAAAAAAGCAGTGGCTGGATTTTTATAAAGATGTTGCCGTATTGGCCTACCCAACACCATCAGGCGATAGTAAAATAAAGGACATCGATGAAAAAGCGCTTTACTACAGGGCGCCGTATTCATCCGTAAACGGGGTTAAACAATTTTTGCCGTCGCCGGTATATTTTGATGAGGTTCCGAAGGGGGCAGTCATCGCACAAAAAAATATCATCAATATTACGACCAAACTTCAGCCGGATGGAACACTCGCCTGGGATGTGCCACCGGGTAAATGGACCATTGTACGCTTTGTAAGCCGCAATAACGGCGCCATCACCCGCCCGGCGCCGGTAACCGGCCTTGGTTTTGAATCGGATAAGTTTGATACCGTTGCTTTAAATGCCCACCTGGAAAATTACATTGGCCGCTTATTAAAAAAGATAGGTAAGCCAGACCCGCGCCAGGCCGGCGGCTTAAAACGCCTGCACATGGACAGCTGGGAAATGGGCTCGCAAAACTGGACAGGGCATTTTCGCGCTGAGTTTATCAAAAGGCGGGGTTACGACCCGCTGCCATTTTACCCCGTTTACGCCGGTAATATCGTGGAGAGCCCTGAAATAAGCGAAAGGTTTTTATGGGATCTGCGCCAAACCGCGCAGGATCTGGTTTTGGAATACCATGCCGGGCAGGTAAAAAAATATGCCCGTAAAAACGGCCTGAGCTTGTCTATCGAGCCCTACGATATGAACCCAACTGCCGATCTTGAACTGGGCGCAGTAGCTGACCTGGCGATGTGCGAGTTTTGGAGTAAAGGCTATGGTTTTAATTCATCGTTCAGTTGTATCGAAGCAACTTCGGTGGCGCATGTTAATGGCCAGCGGATAATGCCCTCCGAATCATTTACGGCGCAAAACGATGAGGGCTGGCGGCAATACCCCGGCGCAATGAAAAACCAGGGTGACTGGGCCTTCGCAACAGGCATCAACAGGTTTGTTTTTCACACCTTTATCAACCAGGTATTAAATGATACCTTGCGGCCCGGGATGACCATGGGCCCTTATGGCGTGCATTGGGACAGGGGGCAAACCTGGTGGCCGATGGCATCCGGCTACCACAACTATATTTCGCGCTGCCAGTATGTTTTGCAGCAGGGCAGGGCCGTGGCCGATGTTTTATACCTTACACCCGAAGGTGCGCCACACGTATTTCGCCCGCCATCTTCAGCCTTAACAGGCAACGATACCATTCCCGACAGGCGGGGGTATAACTTTGACGGTTGTGCGCCGGGTCAGTTGTACAAGGCCAGCGTAAAAAACGGGCTGATCATATTTCCGGGTGGGGCATCCTATCACCTGCTGGTGTTGCCGGCAGTGAAAACCATGACGCCGGCTTTGCTTACAAAGATTGTTGCACTGGTAAAGGCCGGGGCAACAGTGGTGGGCTCGCCGCCGCTCAGATCGCCCG
>NZ_CAIWNH010000556.1 GCF_903913935.1 uncultured Mucilaginibacter sp. | reverse complement strand
TCGGTGAAATCACAAAATATAAAATCGGTGAAATCACTCCCAAATAATCGGTGAAATCACAAAATATAAAATCGGTGAAATCACTCCCAAATAATCGGTGAAATCACAAAATAAATAATCGGTGAGAACACCCAAATAAAACAAATGAAAAAGCTAATTCTATTACCCCTACTGTTACTGATAAGTACTTACACATTCGCCCAAAAAGATGCCGCAGCAAAAGCCATACTCAATAAAGTAAGCGAAAAATACCGCCTTTATGATGTGGTAAAAACTGATTTTGATTTTACCCTGGATAACCAGCAGGCCAGGATAAAAGAAACCCGTAACGGCACTTTGATAGCCCGATCCAAAGCCAATAAGTTTAAAGTTACCATTTATAGCGCAAGCCCGTCCTCAAAGGCTGATGTGGAGCAGGAAGTGATCAGCGATGGAAAAACGCAATGGACCTATCTTAAAAAAGACAATGAAGTACAGGTAAATAATGTAGACAATAGCGGTAACGGGATCAACCCGGCACAAATATTTACCATTTACGAGAAGGGCTACAAATACATTTACAACGGCGAAGTAAAGATTGCCGGAAAAACCTACCAGGAAATTGACCTGACCCCTGAAGAAGACAAACAATTTTTTAAAGTACGTTTAGAGATCGACAAAGTAAAAAAACAGATCTACAGCGCACTGATCTTCGACAAAAACGGCAACCGCTATACTTATACCATCATGGGCTTTGTACCGAACATCCAGGTACCGGATAATACTTTCAGTTTCGACCCAAAGGCGCATAAAGGTGTTGAGGTGGTAGATTTGCGATAAAGAGAATTTGCTGCTTCAAACAAAAGGCTAAGGCATTGAGATGTTTTTATACTGATGTTTGTTGGATAAGCACGATTCAGCATAATCCAAAACCTTTTTCCTCTTCAGTTCATCAAGCAGGCTTTTTATAGGTATATATTGGATTGAAGAAGGAATCCCGATAACAAAATACTTCGCATTTAGCTTTTTTATTAAGCAACCTGCATTTTCAAAGAGTCCAATCATTACGTCCGGATCGTTCAGGTCATTTAAAACAACCGCATGAATGGTTGAATTACCCGAATGTTCAACTGTCTTCCTGTAAACCAGCATGCTTTCTGTTGCTTTATATTGGGCCCAAACGACGTCGTCAATGGCCAGCCCGGGTGCATAAATGGGAAGACTTTTCAGTTGATAGTAGCCGAACTCCTCATTGACTACTCCCGCCTGTATAGTTTCGGAGGTATAGTCATCGAGTATGTTGCTGAAATAGTTGATAAGAATTTCTACAGAATTGCTGTCGGGCATTTCGTTCGGTATTAGTTATTTTATTCGGTATTCCCCACCTTTATCCTTCGCTCCATCACTTCCCGCCAGGTGGTCAAAATAAAACCGTTATCTTTTAAAAATTTCTTTAAACGCGGGTCAAGCATGGCCAGCAGGTCGCCTTTGCGTTTGTTCCCGGTATCAGATATGTATTTAAAATTGGCCGATGGCATAGTGCAATGCATAATCACCATGGTTAAGCCGGGGCTCAGCCTGCCGATACTTTCGATATAATGATCGGTGTACCATTTTTGAATTTCGGCATCTGTTTTATGGTCCACATCTGCCATATTCCAGTCATAGCTCGAATTGTGCAGGTCATCCAAAACCGGCAGGCCGTTTTTCCATAAGTACTCCCCTATCGCTTTGGCTTTGTCCAGGGCGGCAGGTTCGCCTATTTTCATTCCTTCGGTGTATTTGCCTTGTTTTTTGAGTTCGGCAATGGTGGCCGCTTTGGCTTCATACCTGTAAAACAAATCATTCCCACCCGGAAACATCACGGGGATCTGTTTTTCTATCCCCAGTTGTAAATATTTTTGCATGTAGGATTCTTTTGCAAAAAGCGTCCCCATGTGTGAATCGAGGTGGGTGGGTTTAAATCCCATAGTTAACGCCCTGTCCAACTGGGCGCGCATTTCTTTATCCACCTCATCGGCAGACGCGCTAAAGTAAACGCCTTCAACAGAAGAGTATAAACACCCCTGTTTATCCACCAGACCCGGCACAGCGGCTTTTCCGGCAAGCGGCCCCCACCTGTAATTATTCCATTCGGATGTTAAGGTTAAATGCAAACCGGCATCAAAGCCGGGGTGTTCTTTGATATACTTTACAATCTCGGGTACAAAGGGGCAGGGCATCATCACGCTGGTGGAGGTAGACACCCCTTCAGAAATCGCTTTTTCAACCCCTTCATCCGACTCATGTGACATACCTGCATCATCCACATGCAGGATCAGTACCCTGGCCCCCTTGGGCCAGCCCAATTTTTCGGCATAGGTTTTTGTTTCCTGCGCGGATACGGCCACTGCGGCAATAAGCAGAAATGATAAAAAACTTAACTTTTTCATATAAAAATCCTCTCAAAATAAATCTTAGGATTGAAAATTTTACAACAAAGAGCGCAAAGGAGGCACAAAGTGCACAAAGGAAAATAGAAGTCTATATTACTTATAAAATAACTCGATCAACTACTCACTTAGTCAACTCAATCAACCTAAACACGAATATAAATCTTCCTATTATCCAATATCTTACCAAACAACCAGCACACCAGCATGTAATAAATAGCAAATAATAACGAGCCTATTGCGCCGGGCGCCACTACCTGGAACACTTTTACACTCATGATCTCGTTAAAATTCATTTTATTGATATAAAACCAACCAACTACAAACCCAAAAAAATCGCCAAAAATATAAATAGCCAGCGGGTTTTTACCGAAGGTGGTGAAAAAGGAGGTCCAGTTCAATGGGTTCCATTTCTGCATTTCAACCATATAAACCAACACAGAAATCAATACGAGGTCGATACCTACGGTTAACAACACGAAAGAACTTGTCCATAATTTTTTGGCAATAGGGAAACTCATATTCCAGCAAAGCGCGAGAAAAATAAACAGGAACCCAACCATCAATAGTTTAGAGATCATTTCAAACGATTTCCCTTTTTCCTGGATAAACTTACCTGCATAATAACCGCAAATAACATTTACAATGGACGGCAGCGTACTTAAAATACCTTCCGGGTCAAAGGCGACGCCCTCGCCGTGGTACATATGGTTTTCACCCAGCACTGCCTTATCAATATAGGTACCGACGTTGGTGAGCATACCAAAATGATTACCCGGATCACCGAAGATCCGCAGGATCACCCAATAACCCAGCAATAGTAATATACTGATAACAATGATAACATTCTTCGACTTAATAAAATATACCATCAATGCTGCAAACAAGTAACAGAGCGCAATACGTGGTAAAACACCCAGGATCCGCAAATGGTCGATTGAGCCGACTGACCAGCCCCCGGCAACGTTGTGGCGGATGGAACCTAAAAACTCAAGGCAGTAAGCAACCAGGAAGATCAATACCGACCTTTTTAGAATTTTTAGAATAACCGAGCCGCTGCTTAACCCCTCAAATTTTTTCATGGCGAAGCTCATCGCATTTCCCATGGCGAACAGGAAGGATGGGAACACCAGGTCAGTAGGTGTAAAGCCGAACCATTTGGCATGATCCAATGGGGCAAACGATATATCGCTGCCGGGATTGTTCACGATGATCATAAAACAAATGGTCATCCCGCGGAATACATCCAGCGAGGTAAACCTGTTATTGTTTTGTTCCATATTTACCTGGTTTTAAACCCTGATGTAGATCTTGTTTTTATCCAGTATTTTACCAAAGGTCCAGCAAACAAGCATATAGCATATCGCAAATAGCAATGATCCTATTGCACCCGGCGCTATCACCTGGAAAAACACACTATTGATCCATTCATAAAAGCTTTTAGGCCCGATATGAATCATATATAGGATCACCACAAAAAGCTCGGAAAACAGGTATACAGGCAGCGGGTTTTTTCCTACTGTAGTAAAAAACTTTGTCCAGTTTCGCTGGTTCCATAATTTTATCTCTACGATATAAATCAGCGCTGAGATCAGCACCAAATCGATCCCCACAGTTAACAATACGAATGGGCTTGTCCATAATTTTTTAGCGATCGGGAAGGTCATATTCCAGCAAAGCGCGATAAAAATAAACAGGAAGCCGTATAACATCAGCTTTGAAATCGTCTCATATCCTTTGCCTTTTTCCTGGATGAACTTACCGGCATAATATCCGCAGATCACATTTACAATGGCCGGCAGGGTGCTTAAAATACCTTCCGGGTCAAAGGCAACACCTTCGCCATGGTAGAGATGCGCATCGCCCAACACCCATTTATCAAGCGTGGTACCGAAATTAGTAAGCATGCCATACGGGTCACTATGATCGCCGAAAATGAGCAGTATAAACCAGTAACCCAAAAGCATTGCTATGCTGATGACCACAACAGCCGTTTTTGATTTAATAAAATAGATAATAAGCGAAGCAAAAAGATAACAAAGGGCAATGCGCTGCAATACGCCAAAAATACGGGTTGTACTGATTGGCGCCAGGTGGTAGCCGGTAGCGTCATGTTGCACAAAGGGGAACCAATACATCAGGTAGCCCAGCAAAAAGATGATTGCCGCCCGTTTAAAGATCCTGAAAACTACTGCACCGGTTCCTAAAGTATCAAACTTTTTCATCGCAAAACTCATCGCGTTGCCCACCGCAAATAAAAAGGATGGAAATACCAGGTCCGTCGGGGTAAAACCAAACCATTTGGCATGTTCAAGCGGGGCAAATGGGGCCGCACCGCTTCCGGCAGTATTAACAATGATCATAAAAACGATCGTCATTCCGCGAAAAACATCCAGCGAAAGAAACCGGTTAGGGCTTTGTTCCATAGTTTAAAAATAAGTTTAAAGTTTAATTCAGGAAATATGCGACAAGATATAAATTATTTGAGTTTTATTATTAAACATCAAAACTTTTTTAAATAATTTATGAAGTCAGGGTTAGAGATTAGAGGCTGAAGATTAGAGATTAGGAAAAAGTCCATAGTCCATGGCCGGTGGACCACGGTGGAAAGAATAAAAACATTTTTGCTATGGACCATCGTCTATGGACAAAAACCATGAACCATGAGCTATGAACCATGAACTATTCTTCCTATTTTTGACCATCAATGCTTACTATTACCAACCATACCCTCGAAAAGCTGGAAATGTTACTCCGGACAACCGGCTATAAGGTGAGGTACGAAAAAGGGAATTTTAAAACCGGGGCCTGTTTATTACTAAACAGCAAAATAGTGGTTGTAAATAAATTTTCGGGGCTGGAGAGTAAAATATTGGGATTAACTGAACTGGCGAGGACGCTCGAAATGGACCTTAGCCTGCTGGACGAAAAGCAGGCCGCATTTTTGCACCAGTTGAAACAAACAACACTTGAATTTTGAGGGTAACTTTTTTAGGCACCGGAACTTCGCAGGGTGTACCTGTTATCGCTTGCGGCTGCGAGGTTTGCATCTCTGTTGACCCACTCGATAAGCGTTTGCGCACCTCTATTCTGATTGAAGGCGAACAAAAGGTAGTGGTAATTGATTCGGGACCTGATTTCAGGTACCAGATGCTGCGCGCCAAAGTGCAGCGCCTGGATGCCATTGTATTTACTCATGAACATAAAGACCATGTCGCCGGCCTGGATGACATCAGGGCATTTAATTACAAGCAGCAAGGGCCTATTGATGTTTATGCTGACGCCCGGGTACAGGAAGCTTTAAAAAAGGAGTTTCATTATATCTTTCGTGAATTTAAATACCCCGGCATCCCCCAGCTTAATATGCATACCCTTTATGGCGACCCTTTTAATATAGGCGAAATAACGTTTACCCCTATTGAGGTGATGCATTACAAATTGCCCATATTAGGTTTCAGAATAAAGGATTTTACTTATATAACCGATGCCAAAACGGTTAGTGCGGCCGAAAAAGAAAAAATAAGAGGGTCAAAAATACTGGTAGTAAACGCCCTGCAAAAGGAGGAACATATCTCACATTTTACTTTTGACGAAGCGATAGCTTTTGCACAGGATATCGGGGCGGAGAAAACATACTTAACACATATCAGCCACCGCCTTGGAAAACATGCTGAGATTTCCGAAATGCTTCCTGCCGGTATTGAGTTAGCTTATGACGGGCTGGAGCTGGACATTTAGTTTGGAGAGGTTGATTGGGTTAGATTAAGTTGACTAAGTTGATTAAGTTAAAAATCGTTCCATAGCCTTCTCATTTCAACAACAGCACACTCAATCAACTTAGTCAACTTAGTCAACTTAATCAACCAATCACAACTTCACATAACTGATCCTGTCAATAGATCCCCTATAGCTTCCCAAATGCCCTTTATGGCGCACATCTATCTTCCCGCGAATGGTAACGCTTTTATTATTTAGTTGTGTGAATTTGCCATCGTTAATTTCAAAGATGCCTCTATTGGTGCCTTTTAAAACCAGCGGGCAATCCTGGCTGAAATTTACCCAAAGGGCGTGCTGGGTCGAATGGTCGGCAAAAAGGCTGTCGTTCACTAATGCCGATTCTTCATTGCCTTCTATGTAGGTACCGTCTATTTCAACATACTGGTGATCGTACATTTGAATACTATCGATCAGCTGTCTAAAACCTAAGTGTTTATAGCTTAAGTCGTCGTTGCAATTGCTCTGGTAAATTTTTTTTTCGTGTTTGCAGGATTGAAAAAAAAGAGGGGCTAAAAAAAGGGGGGCTATTATCGCTTTAACAAAAAAAGCAAGCATACGTTTTGGATGAGTAAATGCCATGGCACGGATCATACGTTTAAGATAAATATCTAAAAATGGCTATTACCCCTATGCCCCTTCAGGAAAATTATGCATTAGACCATTTGTCTATCAATAAGTTTAATGTGTAAATTAAAAAAAAATACGCCGATTTCCAATTTAAATAGAAACTTTACATTTGAAAACCCCAAAACCAATGACAAAGACCAGGATAATTACATTGTTTCTTTTACTTTTTGCTGCGATCGTAAATGCCCAGCAGAAAGTGATCCAGCTTTATAATGGTGTTGCGCCGGGTTCTGAAAACTGGACCTATAACGAGCAGGAATACACGGCTGGCGGCACGCCATTGGTTTACGATGTATCGCATCCAACGCTAACCGCTTATTTGCCAGATCCCGCAGTTGCCACCGGCACCGGTGTAATTATTTGTCCTGGCGGCGACTTTTATATATTGAGCATCCGGGATGAAGGTACCGATGTGGCCAAATGGTTGAATCAAAGAGGAATAGCCGCCTTTGTTTTAAAATACCGTACCGGGCAGAGTTTAACAACGGACCCTGGAAAAGAGTTATCGGAAAACCTGCACAAAAATGACTTTAATGAGATCATAAAACCCATGGTTGCTACGGCGGTTGCCGATGGCAGGGCCGCAATTACCTATGTACGCACCCACGCTGCAGATTACAACTTGTCGCCATCGCGCATCGGCATAGTTGGGTTTTCGGCGGGGGCTACTGTTACTGCTGCCAGCGGCTTTAACTATACAGCAAATGACCGCCCGGATTTCGTGGCGCCTATTTCCCCTTATGTTCCTCCAGAAATACAGGGTGCCGCCGTGGCAGGTGATGAGCCCCCATTCTTTGTCGTAGCGGCTACGGATGACGAACTTAGCCTGGCGCAGCACAGCGTTAACCTGTATTCAAAATTGCTTACTTCAAAACATTCGGCTGAATTGCATATTTATGTAAAAGGTGGCCATGGTTTTGGGATGAAGAAGCAAAATATCCCTACGGATACCTGGATTGACCGCTTTGGCGACTGGCTGGGCGAACTGGGCCTTTTGAAACCTATCGACCCAAAAGTGGTGACTCACCTTGAAGAGGATGAAAAAAACAGGAAAATTAACGCCGAACGGCCCGCAAAGGACTGGGCATTTATCAAAAAATACGAGGAAGAAAATAGTAAAGTGCCTGCCCCCGCAGCGGACGAAGATCGTGTTGTTTTTATGGGCAACTCCATTACCGAGGGCTGGAACAGCTGGGGTAACCCTGTATTCTTTACGGGAAAACCATATTATGACCGCGGCATCAGCGGGCAAACATCAGGGCAAATGCTGGTGCGTTTTCGGGAAGATGTCATCAACCTGAAACCAAAGGTGGTGCTAATCATGGCCGGTATAAATGACATTGCAGAAAACAACGGACCATCAAAACTGGAGGATGTTTTGGGCAATATCGTATCTATGGCTGTGCTCGCCAAAGCGGCCCATATAAAAGTAGTGTTATGCTCCGTTATGCCGGCTTTCCGTTTCCCCTGGCGGCCCGCCATTGACCCTGTCCCCGGCATAGCCAAACTGAATACCATGATCAAAGATTATTGCGATCAAAACCATATGGTTTATTGCGATTATTTTACCGCTATGGCCGACGGGCGCAGGGGGTTGCCGGCAAACTTATCCGGGGATGGTGTGCACCCTAACCTTACCGGTTACAAAATGATGGAGCCGATTGCTGAAAAGGCTATTGCGCAGGCGTTAAAGGGTAGAGATTAGGACAAAAACAGACTTACGAAGTTTTAAAAACTTCGTAAGTCTTCGACGGAATCATTTCACTACCGGCAAAATCAGTTTTGATTGATTATCGTAAACATTAATAGTTTCCTTTAAGAAGTCCGCATCCTTTGCGTGATAAATATCAATAAACTGCTGGGGGTTTCTATCAACCAGGGGGAACCAGCTGCTTTGCACCTGTACCATAATGCGGTGGCCCTTTTTAAAGGTATGGGCAACATCAGGCATGGTATATTTTACCTCTGTTGGTTTATTGGGCACAAAAGCCTCGGGGTTTGAATAGCTGTTGCGGTACCGGCCCCGCATAATTTCGGCACGGACAAGCATCTGGTAGCCGCCCATCGGGTATTTTAAAACGGGGTCAGTTTCGGCATAAATATCTACATCATTGTAACTGCCCTTATCCGGGAAAACATCTACCAGTTTTACTACAAAATCTGCGTCGGTGTTGGAAATACTCACCAGCAGATCGGCAATAACAGGGCCGGCAAGGGTAACATCGCTGGTTAAGGTCTCGGTTTGATAAGTCAAAACATCAGTACGGCGGGCGGCAAAACGCTGGTCGTCGGTCATATAATTACGGGTGCGGTTATAATGCACATCCTGGGTATAAGGCACCGGTTTTGCCGGGTCGCTGATATAAGTATCGAATGTTGGCTGGCTGGTTTTGGAGGCTGTAAACGACAAATTTCCATTTTGTCCAAGATAAATATCGGTTGGCATAACATCCGCTGGCGGCCATTGTGGCAATTGGTGCCATTTGTTTTCGCCGGTAAAAAATACGTTGGCTTTGCTGATGGGTTCGACGGAACCTTTTCCACGCAGGTAAAATTCAAAAAACGGGATCTCGATATTATTAGCATACCATTCGCTGGTATTACTGCCCCACTGCGCGTTACCGAGGTGGGTGCCATCATTATTGCGCCATTGCTCGTGGTACCAGGGGCCCATCACCAGGCGGTTATTGGTAGCCGGGCTTTGTTTATCAATCGCTTTATACAAATTCCAGGCGCCAAAGCAGTCTTCGGCATCAAATTCCCCTCCCACTACCAACATGGCTGGTTTTACATCTTTAACACCAACCCTGGCATTACGGGCCATCCACCAGGCATCACGGTTAGGATGGTTCATCATTTCGTTCCAGAATTTAAGGCTGTCGCCCGCCAGTTTGGTGAGGTTGGGCAATGCGCCTTCACTCAAAAAAAACTGGTAATTATCGTGTATTGCCGGGTCATAAGTTGGCGCTGCTACAGTAGTGGGGCGGGGGTGAGGTACTCCAAAACCAAATTGCTTGTAAAACGCGAAGGCATCCATCTGGAAAAAAGCGCCGTTATGATGAAAATCATCCCCCACAAACCAATCCGTAACCGGCGCCTCGGGGCTTACAGCCTTTAATGCCGGGTGGCCGCTCAACGATGCCATGGTGGAATAAAAGCCCGGATAAGAAATCCCAAATACGCCAACATTACCATTATTATTTGGCAGGTTTTTTATCATCCAGTCGATGGTATCATACGTATCGCTGGCCTCATCAATATCTTTGTTTGTTTTTTTATTTGGGTTGAAGGGGCGCACGTCGGCAAATTCCCCCTCGCTGTTCCACCGGCCCCTTACATCAGCGATCACCATGATGTATCCCTTTTTGCAATACTGTATCAAATGGTTTACCCAAAACGGGCGAAACTGATCTTTCCCATAAGGTGCGCAGGAATATGGTGTGCGTTCCATCAAAATGGGATGCTTTTCAGTATTATCCTTTGGCAGGTAAGCGGAAATAAACAGCTTTACCCCGTCGCGCATCGGGATGTTTACTTCTGTTTTGGTATAATTATTTACCAGCCAAACCGAATCGGCATTTTGGGCAAACGCAAAAATAGGGAACAGGAAAAATACAAGGGTATATAATTTCTTCATGATTATAATTGTGAGGTCAATAGGTAAAGATGGTGTTTTTTTTGATTAAATTGAAATAGCGTACAAATAACTTACTTTAGCCATTCGCGAGAGGCTCCACCCTTGAGAGAAGTAGGGTGGAGACGCAAACTATTGCGTCTCTACAAAAAATCAATTTGAATAATAATCAAACGCCGCCTTTGTAATTTTTGCGATTACGCCTTCACGGGTGGCTTCATCATTCGTAGCGTTGCAAACAAAAACCGAAATAATGAGGTGTTTGCCATTGGGCAAAGTGATAATGCCCACATCATTTGTCGCGGGGGATAAACCTTCGGCATTGGTTGGCGAAGAACCAGTTTTATGGGCGACAACTGTTCCTGCAGGCAAAAGCCCTTTTAACCTGTTAGGGCCGGTAGTAGTTTCCGTCATTATATGGTATAAGGTATCCGTAGTGGGTTTAGCCAAAATTTTGCCGCGGTAAAACTCATCGAGCAGCATAGTCATTTCAACGGGTTTGCACCAGTTGGTATATTGCAGTTCCCACATGGATGCCATATCAGCCTCAGACGCACGGATGGCAATGCCCCTGATTCCCACATGTAACATATAATCCTGAACGGTTTTTGTTCCTCCAATCGTTTTTAACAGGAAGTCGCAGGCATTGTTATCACTTTCGGCAACCATGTATTGTACTATTTCGCTTAAAGGAAGATCAACGCCTTTTGGATATTTATCACGCATCGGGCTATGGGTGTCTTTCACCAGGTCGCGTTTCGCGATGTGCATTACCTGGCTTAAAGTAAACACCCCGCTGTCAACCATGTGCATCACTGTAAGCGCAATAGGGAACTTCATTACGCTGTGTAAAACAAGCCTGGCTTTACCGTTGTAAGAAAGGGTATCACCCGTTTCCAGGTTTAATATGGAAACACCGACGATGCCTTTAACAGGTTTTGACAATTCTTCGATCCGGCTGCGAAGTGCTCCATCTTTTCCGGACTGCGCAAAAGCGGAAACAACAAAAATAAGGAGTATAAATGCAGATAGAATAACGTTTTTCATACCCTAAATAACGCAATTATTTGAGATGAAGTTTAATCCAGCTGCAAATTATATTCATCGCCACCGGCGACATGGTTTCAGTTATTTGTTCATATTCCGAAACATCACCGGTATTGGCAGTTTGAAATAAATGGTTTAAGCCCGGAATGGTTTTTACCTCAAAATCCTTGTTGCCGCTTTTGGTCAATACTTCTTTTATTCTTCCTAAATTTTCAGCCGCGTCAACCTGCGTATCCTTTCCGCCGGTTACGGCTAAAACAGGGCATTTAACTTTGCTTAAGGCAATGGCAGGGTCGTAACAGATAAAAAACCGCAGCCAGCCTGAATCGTACAAATGATCATATGTTTTTAGCACATCCGCCATGTTTGTAGTCGGAACGGTTAAATCATTGAGCACTTTTTGCGTTTGATTTTTTTTCCATGCGTCAAAAACGCCGGGGATTCTTTCATCAAGATCGGCACGGGTTGCGGATGTCGCAAACAAATTCAGCATTTGCAGGTGTAATTTTTTATAAGCGTCAACCGTCAAACTGTCCATGCCCTGCTGTTTTAGCGCCCGGGCCGATTGCTCTGTCAGTATCTTCGCGCCGTTTACACCCGGCCCTCCCCATAAAACTATAAAAGCTATATCTTTACGCCGTGCGGCCACCATCGGTGCAATCATACCGCCTTCGCTATGGCCGATAAGGCCAAGGTGTTTTTTATCTATATCGGGCCTTGTTTCCAGGTAATTAAGGCTTGCTTCCACATCGTATGAAAAATCGATGCTTGTTTTGTTATTAATATCTGGTCCCAGGGAGCTTTTACCTGCGCCCCTGTCATCCACCCGTAAAACTGCGATACCGTTTTTAGTCAGATAATCGGCCAGCACCCAGTAAGGCTGATGCCCCATCATCGTACCATTCCTATCCTGAGTGCCGCTCCCGCTGATAATGATTACCGCAGGATATGTACCATCACCTTCCGGGCGGATAAAGGTGGCGCCATAATGCAGGCTCTTATCAGCATTATCATATTCTACCTCTTCGCTATGGTAGCCATAGGGCTGTTTGGGTGTTTGTGGTCTTACTTTATCTGCCGATAGGTTTGCTTTTTCGGCATCGCTTATTTTTTTGAGACTGAGGGGCAATTTTGCCGGGCCCTGGCTAAACGTGCCGTTGATGCTATCTTTTCCGGCCAAAACACCTTTATACCCACCTTTGATAATTGCTATCCCGATAAACAAGCTATCTTTTTTAACAAAAGTGCTGCTGCAGGCGATTCCGAAGGCCTTTTGGTCGGGGCTGTCAAACGTAGAGGAATAGCTGGTATCCGATGTTTTTTTAATGTTAAAAACCAGGTGTAGTTTCACACCGCTTACGGAAATTGCCCCTACCCAGCTGCCTGTAACATCCTGTGCTTTAAGCTGGCCGGCAACAAAAATTGCTAATGCCGCGATGAGTAATTTTTTCATAAATATTAATTTACCTGGTGTTTTTTAAAATATATAAACGAATAAATAACGGGTATAAAAGCCATGATGATTACAAAGGCCGTAAAAAGGATGGTCGCGATAGTTGCAGGCAAAATGAGCATGATAATAGTAATCAGCAAGCCGCCAACAAACCAGATTTTGCCGGCCAGCCGGTGTGTGGCCCGCCAGTTATCCTCACTTTCCAATGTCCATGGTGTGCGGATCCCTGCAAAATAGTTGGGTTTAATACTGTTCATCATATTCCCGATGAACGCAAACAACAGGCCTATTACCGGAAATAGCAGTTTTTCGATCGGGAATCCATGGTGTGCCGTTGCATAGGCAATGCCTACGTTTAAGGCCGCCATAAACACCACAAGGCCCAATCCCAGTTTCTGGAAGGTAACTTCGCCGTATTTGATCTGTTTTTTCGGATCGATTGCCGGCAGATATTTTAACAGCAGGTACACCAGGGCCGAAACGCCCGTTAATATAACTGGCCCGATTAAAAATTCGTTTTTGCTGCCATACCTGTCCACCGTTCCGTTGATGCCATAATGCACAGGTACTGTTTGCGGCAAAGTTGGGAATAAAATCCATATATAAACCACCGGCAGTAACCATACTACCAGTGCCGCGCCATCTAATAAGGTAAACTTTTTCATTTTGATGAGTTATTTTTTTGTGATTGTAAACTAATGATCCATTTCAGCATTTCATCCATAACGGTAGTATTTAAAGAATAGAACATAAACTGCCCTTCCTTTACGGAAACCACTAAACCCACCTGCCTGAGCAAGTCGAGGTGGTGAGAAATACTGGGTTTCGAGATATTGAACTGGTCAGCTATCTCCCCTGCCGTAAGGTCCTTTTCCTTCAATAATTCAAGAATTTCTCTTCGGGTAGGGTCATTTAATGCTTTAAACAATAAATTCAAAATCAACCTCCATTTAAATGTTTAGACAAATATCTAAATACTTTGTTACAAACAAAATTTTATTGAATTTTTAGCCGGATAATGATTAACTCCCAAATATTCCGTTTCTTGAAGAAGCAAAACAAAACGCTATATGCAACGAAGAAATTTTATTAAAACAGGAGCCGCGGCCGGTTTATCCATGACAGCTATGGCCACAACATCATTTATTGCCCAACCGGTTGAGAAAAGACGCGACTCCCGCGAAAAGGCCGATGATTTTGTTTTAAACGAAATAACAATTGATCTGCTCCAGCAAAAAATGCAAAAAGGGGAATATACCTCGGTAGCGATCACCAGAATGTATTTACAACGGATAGAAGAGATCGATAAAAACGGCCCGAAGCTAAATTCAGTGATTGAGCTAAACCCGGATGCATTGGCTATTGCTGAGGCGATGGATAAGGAACGCGCTGCCGGGAAAGTGCGTGGGCCATTGCATGGCATCCCGGTATTAATAAAAGATAACATCAGTACTGGTGATAAAATGCATACCACGGCCGGGGCACTAGCCATAGCAGATAACGTAATGAAAGAAGATGCTTTCATCATTCAAAAGCTTAGGGCAGCGGGAGCTGTTTTATTGGGAAAGACCAATTTAAGCGAATGGGCCAATTTCAGGTCAACGCACTCAACCAGCGCATGGAGCAGCCGGGGTGGCCAAACCAAATGCCCTTATATTTTAGACCGTAACCCAAGCGGATCAAGCGCAGGGTCGGGTTCCGCGGCTTCGGCCAATTTGTGTGCCATTGCCATCGGAACTGAAACGGATGGCTCTATTGTGTCGCCATCATCCACTAATGGATTGGTTGGCATCAAACCGACGGTAGGTTTATGGAGCCGCACGGGCATTATCCCCATTTCAAAAACGCAGGACACTGCCGGACCAATGGCGCGCACGGTAAAAGATGCCGCCATACTATTAGGCGCACTCGGGGGCGAAGATGCACAGGACAGTTATACGGCTGGCAACAAGAAAAAAACAGAAGCGGATTACACCGGGTTTTTAGATGCCGGCGGCTTGCAGGGCAAACGCATCGGCATTGAAAAAGACGGCCTGAAAGTGAGCCCTCAAATAGATCCTATATTTCAGGAAGCAATTGAACTGCTGAAAAGTAAAGGCGCCACTATTGTTGAAGTTGAACTGTACAATCAAATAAAAGATGCCGGCAAATCATCATTTACCGTACTGCTTTATGAGTTTAAAGATGGACTGAATAAATATTTAAGTGGTGCCAATTCAAAAATAAAATCGCTGGCTGAAGTAATCGCTTTTAACAAACAGCATGAGGCGCAGGCGATGCCCTTTTTTAAACAGGAAACCCTGGAACTCGCCGACAAAAAAGGCGGGCTGGATGATAAGGAATATCTTGAAGCGGTTGCAAAAACGAAGGGAATTACCCGTACCGCCATCGATACCATCTTAAAGGATAATAAGCTGGACGCTATAGCCGCGCCAACCAACGGGTTTGCCTGCTGCATCGACCTGGTGAATGGGGATTACGATAACGGCTTTTCGTTTTCGTCACCTGCAGCAATGGCAGGTTATCCCCATATTACCGTGCCAATGGGTTATTTCAATGAACTACCAATCGGTTTATCATTTATCAGCAGCGCTTATAAAGAAGGCGATATTATCAAACTGGCTTATGCTTATGAGCAAGCTTCGAAAAAGAGGGTGGCGCCGAAGTTTAAAGTGGATCTGTTAGGGTTATAAATACGACTTAATTGAGCGGCGTTTACATATGTTTAGTTAATTTGCAACCTCAAAAAACCACAAACCGATATGGAATTTGGCCGCGTAAAACCCGAAGTACTGGCAGAAATAAATTTTACGCTTCCACCTGACACTGAGTTAACGATAAGCACCTTAAAAGAAGCCAAAAACGACGAGCCTTTACAGGTGTATGTGGGCTGCGCCAAATGGGGCCGCAAGGAATGGTTGGGTCAGATCTACCCGCTAAAAACCAAAGAGGCGAATTTTCTGGATGAATATGTAAAGCATTTTGACTGTATCGAACTGAATGCTACTTTTTATAAAGTTTACGGTCCTGAAACGATATCGAACTGGAAGGAAAAGGCTGCAGCAAATCCGGGGTTTAAGTTTTGCCCTAAATTTTCGAGAACGATTACGCATTTCCGCAGGCTGAAAAACGCCGATGAGATCACCACCAGTTATTATGAGGGTATTATGGCCTTTGGAGAAAACCTGGGCCCTTTGTTTTTGCAGGTTGGTGATAATTTTACACCCAAAAGCCTGCCTGGTTTGAAGGCCTATCTTGAATACCTGCCAAAAGATGTACCGGTATTTTTGGAGCTGCGGCACAAAGAATGGTTTGCAAACAATGAAAACCGGGCTTCCATTTTCAATCTGTTACATGAGCTTAAGATGGGCGCAGTAATAACCGATGCCTCCGGACGCAGGGATGTGGTGCATATGACTTTGCCAACGCCGCATGCTTTTATACGTTTTGTGGGCAATGGCCTCCACCCCACCGATTATGCCCGTGTTGACGAATGGGTGGCACGCATTAAACAATGGCAGCAAATGGGCCTGCAATCTGTTTGGTTTTTGATGCACCAGCACGAAGAAGAGTTTTCGCCCAGGCTGGCGGATTATGTGGTAAAGCAAATCAACCAGGAATTGGGCTTAGACCTTAAACGGCCCCATTTTTTGGATAATGATAAAGGGTGACACGATTTTAAAGATTAATACGATAAATTTTTCTAATCCTTGAAATCATAAAAATCGTGTCCAGACTAAGATACCATTCCCGAAATCACGTTAATACTGAGCGCCAATATGGCTGTATTAAATGCAAATGACATTAAAGAGTGCATCAGGCAGACCCGGCGGATCCGGCGCGAGGATATCTCCACGTCAGACACCTGGAACGTCATACCAACAATAAACGAGAAATAAACGAACTCGAGGTAATCCGGCTGATCTTTACCGGGAAAATGAAGTCCGCCAATCCCTTTGAACTCACCATCCACATCGGTATTTTCATCATAATACAAGTGTGCATAACGCAATGTAAATATGGTATGCAGCAGCCACCACGAAATTAATACGGCGCCAATCGCCAGCAGGATGTGTTTGGTTTTAACAGCCTCGGGCAGGCCTTTGGTTGATTTTAACAGAAATATAATTGCCACCAGGCTGGCAATTGACGCGGCTGAAATAAACACAAAGAGTAGTGTGCGGCTTGAATCCTGCAATTTGGCGATCTTTCTCACTTCGAGCGGATGTGATGACATAATGATGATCCAGTCGAGCACAATAATAGTTATTGCACAGCCGATCCATGTTACCAGGGCCAGTGCAGGCGGCGACGTCCGGTTAAAATTATATACGAAAACTATTGCGGCTACAAATAGCGCGATCAATAAACGGTAGTGGGCATCTAACCGAAAAAATAGTCTTTTGTCTGCTGTTAATTTTTTTGCCATAATTCAATTGGTTAACTGTTCTGGTGGTTCATGGTTAATGGTTCATAGTTAATGGTAGCTGCGGTTTTTAGTTCATAAGAAAACTGTGCTCAAATTAAGCATTTTTTGGCTATGAACTATTAACCATCAACTATGAACTATTCTTCAACAATTTCAGCAACTCGCCCCACCTGCCCGTCTTCCAGCCTGACCTTAATACCGCGCGAATGGTATGGCGAACTGGTTAACAGGTCTTTTACGATCCCGCGGGTCTTTTTTCCTGAGCGCTGATCTTTTTTAAGGATAATATCAACTTCAAGGCCGGGGTAAATATCTTCGCGATTTCGTCCGTGCATGATTTTTTATAATTTCACCGATTTTTATATTTGACTGCACCGATTAGGAGATCAGACGTTTAATTGCCGCTTCCACCTTATCAAAATCAAAACTTTTCAAAACAGTATCCATACCTGTCGTAATTTGTTCATTCCCCAAATTACCAATACTGCCTTCGTGGTTGTGGTTAACTGTTTTATCCGGGTTGAATTCTCCTTTTTCAATCGCATAGCCAACCTGTTTATAGGCATCACGGAAGGGGGTACCGCTTAGCACCATGCGGTTGACTTCTTCCACACTGAAGAGATAGGAGTATTTTGGGTCGTTGAGTATATCTTTATTTACGCTGATGTTTTGCAGCATAAAGGTGGCCATGTGCAGGCAGTTTTTCAGATCTGTAAACGCCGGGAACAGCAGTTCTTTTAACAATTGCAATTCGCGGTGATAACCGGATGGCAGGTTGGTGGTCATCATGGCCACATCATTCGGCAAGGCCTGCAGGCGGTTGCATTTGCCGCGCATAATTTCCCAAACATCCGGATTCTTTTTATGCGGCATTATACTGCTGCCGGTGGTTAAAGTATCGGGATAGCTTACAAAGGCGAAGTTCTGGCTCAAGTACAACGCTTGATCCATTGCCATTTTAGCGAGGGTAGCAGCGATGGATGATAATGCCTGCGCTATCACGCGCTCTGTTTTTCCCCGGCCCATCTGGGCATAAACCACGTTATAATTAAGGCTTTCAAAGCCCAGTAGCTTGGTAGTTAAAGTACGGTTAAGCGGGAAAGATGATCCGTAACCTGCGGCAGAGCCCAGCGGGTTTTTATTGGTGATCTTCCAGGCGGCCAAAACCATTTCCAGGTCGTCGGCCAGGCTTTCGGCATAGGCGCCAAACCACAGGCCGAAGGAGGATGGCATAGCTACCTGCAAATGGGTATAGCCAGGCAGTAAAACATCTTTATGTTTTTCGCTTAGTTCGATCAGCTGGCGGAACAAGGTTTCCGTTTCTTCAACTACCTGTTGCAATTCGTGCCGGAAGAATAGTTTCAGATCTACCAAAACCTGGTCGTTGCGCGAGCGGCCGCTATGGATCTTTTTACCGGCATCGCCGATGCGTTGGGTAAGCAACATTTCAACCTGCGAGTGTACGTCCTCTACCTCAGGCTGAATGGTAAAATTACCTTCCTCTATGTCTTTATAGATCTTTTTTAGTTCAGTTTGCACCAATTGCAGGTCGTCAGCGCTCATTAAGCCAATGCTTTCCAGCATTTGGGTATGCGCCAATGACCCCAGTACATCAAAAGCCGCCATTTGCAGGTCAAACTCGCGGTCGCGACCAACAGTGAAATTTTCTACAAGTTCATTAACGGTGACGGACTTTTGCCAGATTTTTGCCATGCTACAAATATGGTATATTAATTATAGATATTTAAAATTCCATGTCATTGCGAGCGTAGCGTGGCAATTGCGAACTTTGTATTTCCACCATGTAAGTTCGCGATTACTTCGTCGTTCCTCCTCGCAATGACAATTTTTTTGCCGTAAATCAAATTATTTGTTCCAGCATTTTGATATATAACTCAATCCCCTCGCCTATTTCATCTACATAAACAAACTCATCCGCCATATGTGACCGTGCTGAATCGCCCGGGCCTATTTTTAAGGATGGAATATCCAGCAGGGCCTGGTCAGATGTGGTTGGCGAACCATAGGTGGTGCGCCCCAAGGCAATTCCCGCCTGTACAATGGGATGGCTTTTATCAATTTTTGAAGGCTTTAGCCTTAACGAACGCGGGGTAACATCGCAGCTTACGTGCTGTTTGATGATCTCCAAAACTTGTTCGTTACGATACGTTTCGGGCACCCTTACATCTACTGTGAAGGTGCAGGTTGCCGGTACCACATTGTGCTGAGAACCTGCATTGATAATGGTCACCGACATTTTTACGGGCCCGAAAGCCTCTGATTCTTTTGGGAACCGATAGTTCCGGAACCATTCAATGTCAGTTAATGCTTTGTAGATGGCATTTTCACCTTCTTCACGGGCGGCGTGGCCGGCCTTTCCATGGGCAACGCAATCCAATACCATCAAACCCCGTTCGGCGATGGCTAATTGCATTTGGGTTGGCTCCCCTACTATGGCAAAATCAAGCGTTCCTAATTCAGGCAAGATAAATTCCAGCCCGTAAATACCCGAGATCTCTTCTTCAGCGGTAGCCGCCAGGCAAAAATTATATTTAAGGTCTTCTTTGTCAAAATAATAAAGAAACACCGAGATCAGCGAAACCAAACAACCGCCGGCATCATTGCTCCCAAGTCCGTACAATTTGCCATCCTCAATTTTAGCTTCAAACGGATCGCGGGTATAGCCAGGATTAGGCTTTACCGTATCGTGATGTGAATTGAGCAGAATAGTTGGTTTGGCTGGATCGAAATACTTGTTCCATGCCCAAATATTATTGCGCTTACGATTGGTTTTAACACCCTTATCCTGCAAAAAAATTTCTAACAACGCGGCCGTGTTTTTTTCTTCCCGGCTTAAAGAAGGCGTTGAGATCAATTGCTGCAGCAAGCTTAGTGCCTGTTCGGCCAATGTTTTTAGTTCAGTCATAAATGTGCGGCAAAAATAAGGTTTTTGGTGGAGGAATGTTGTAAGGTTGAAAAGTTGTAAGGTTGGAAGGTTGAATAACGACGTTTATTCATAACTGATTGCAATAACATTACAACCTTTCAACATTCCAACTTTCCAACAATATCTACTCTATTTTTGAGTATTTCTGCGTATCATTCATAATGATGTACAACACCAGCGAAATCACAATACAAACGGTAACATACCAGTAAAACCATTCCGGGTGGTGTTTATCCTTAAAATCGAGGGCAATATATTCTGCAGAGCCGCCAAAAAGGGATACGGCAATAGCGTACGGAAATCCCACGCCGAGTGCACGCACATTAACCGGGAAGAGCTCAGCTTTTACAACGGCGTTGATGGAAGTGTACCCGCTTACAATTACCAGCGCACACATAATTAATGCAAAAGCGGGCCAAAAATCTTTGGTAGTACTTAACGCGCTCATGATAGGGTAAGTAGTTAAAGCGCCCAACACGCCAAAGGCTATGAGCAAAGGCTTGCGGCCGATCTTATCCGACAGCAAGCCAAAAACTGGTTGTAGCAGCATGAAAACCCCGAGCGTTAATGCCGAAATAAGCGTGGCAGTATCTTTGGAAAAACCGGAGGTGTTCACCAAAAACTTTTGCATGTATGTAGTAAAAGTATAAAAGGCGACAGTGCCGCCAATGGTTAGGCCCATGACCAGCAAAACTGCATGCGGATGCTGCATCAGTGATTTAAAAGTACCGCGGGTGGTGTTTTGTTTACCGTCATCTAAAGCTACTGATTCCTGCATACTGCGCCTTAAATACATAACGGTTACCGCCAGCACGGCACCAATGCCAAATGGGATGCGCCAGCCCCATTGGTGCAACTGTGCCGGGCTTAAAAACACACGTTGCAGCAGAACCAAAACGCCCAGTGCAATCAGTTGCCCCATAATCAGCGTTACGTATTGAAAACTGGAATAAAAACCGCGATGCTTTTTGGTGGCCATCTCGCTGAGGTAAGTGGCGCTGGTACCATATTCGCCGCCAACACTCAAGCCCTGGATGATCCGGGCTATAACTAAAATTAAAGGGGCTGCAACGCCTATCTGCTTATAGCCGGGCACTACCGCTATCATCAGCGAGCCTACGCTCATCAGCAATACCGATAGGGTTAACGCGGCCTTGCGGCCTTTTTTATCGGCGTAAGACCCCATTAACCACCCGCCAATGGGGCGCATTAAAAAACCGATAGCAAAAATGCCTGCAGTGTTTAACAGTTGAACCGTTTGGTTATCTGATGGAAAAAACGCACCTGAAAAATAAAGCGTGAATGCCGAGTAAACATACCAGTCGTACCATTCAACCAGGTTGCCAAGCGAGCCGCCTACAATGGACCGGATCCGATGGACAGTTATTTGGGTTAAATTTTCAGTTTTATCGGGCATTAAATTCAAAATTGGTTTTTAAAGATATATATTTATTACTTCGAACAAGATAAACCCAATGATAATTTACCCGGCCATGAACAGGAAACTTTTATTTATCACTTTATTTTTTGTTCAGCTAATTGCTGCTCATTGCTTTAGCCAAACAAAACCCATCCCCTACGGCAACAACCCCGCTGCAGGTAAATATTATAACATCCGCGGCATAAAAATGTATTGCGAGGTTTATGGCAAAGGGCAACCGGTATTATTGATTCACGGCAATGGCGGCAGTATTGCTGCATTTAGTAAGACCATTCCATATTTTGATAAAAAATATATGGTGATTGCGGTTGACAGCCGGGCCCATGGCAAATCCGTCGACCCGAAAGATTCCTTAAGTTTTGAAATGATGGCCGATGATTTTAACGCCCTGCTGGATGCCATGCACATTAAAAAAACCTATGTAATAGGCTGGAGCGATGGCGGCATTAATGCGCTGTTACTGGCCATGCGGCACCCGGATAAGGTGACCAAACTGGCGTCAACAGGAGCAAATTTATGGCCGGATTCCACCGCGCTGATCCCGTCGCTGTGGAAAGATATGGAAAAACAATATGCCGAACAGCGGAATAAAAAATGGAGCACGGACAAGGAAAAAAACGACTGGAAAATATTTTTGCTCGACTATCAGCAGCCAAACATCCCGCTTTCGGCAATGAAACAGGTAACCTGCCCTTCGCTGATCATTTGCGGCGATCGTGACCTGATCCCGGTTGAGCATACTTATTTGATCTACAAAAACATCCCGAAAGCATATTTATGGGTAGTACCAAATTCGGGACACCCAACGTTAATTGAGCATACAGATGACTTCAACCAAAAAGTGAACGCATTTTTCATCAAAAAACATTTTTAAAGAGCAGGGGGTTAGCGTCGCAAAAGGAATTATTGGGATCACAATAACTTGGCCTTATCGGAAAATCCGGGCGACCGTGCAGCGATCATACTGTAATAACTATCGATGGCATCGCCGATCTCATCGATAGGGATGTTCTCTTTTCCGAAACGGTGTTCGATGGGGCGCCAAACGCCAAAATCATTTTTCTTAATTACGTGAAAAGTCGCGTGGTTAAAAACGCTGAAAGAATTACCAGGAGTATTCTTTGAGACTTTAAATGAATCGTTCTGTATTTTTACTTCAAATGTTTCCATAGGATAAGGATGAGCAAATTTAAAACAATAAAAATTGCCCTGCAATTATAATAAGGGGGGTATTTTAACGGTATTTACGGGGTGTTTTAACGGTGGAAGGTGAGGAAGGCAGCGTCAATAAGTTAAGAGTTTTAATATCGAACACCCAATATCGAATGTAAAATAACGAAGTAAAAAACTTCGGAGTTCGATATTCAACACCAGCCTACCGGCAGGCAGGTTCATTATTCGATATTAAATTTTTACGCTTTTTCCTTAATGACATTGGATTGTAAGGTTTGTAATTTATAACCTCTGCCACTCTTACCACTTATTTCAACAAAAACTAATTATTCACCAACTTAAGCGCGCCTTCGGCGTACCGCATGCCGGTATCGGGGTATCTGGCAATTACATCCTGAATATCCTGTAAATCGACCGGGGATAGGGTAATATCAACCGATGCCGCATTTTCGCGCAGGTATTTTGGCCTTTTAGTGCCGGGGATAGGAATAATATCGTCGCCCTGGGCCAAAACCCAGGCAAGCGCTAACTGCGCGGCGGTACAGTCTTTTTGTAAGGCTAGTACAGCAAACGCTGCTGCCAGGTGCTCGTTATTATCTTTATAGGCATCGCTGAAACGCGGCAACGTTTTGCGAAAATCATTGCCACCCAGTTCATCAATTTTGAGCGTATTGGTGATTAAACCACGAGAAAGCGGGCTGAATGGAACAAGCGAAATGCCCAGTTCGCGGCAAACGGGTAATATTTCGGCCTCAACATCGCGTGTTAATAAGGAGAATTCGCTTTGCAACGCAGCGATTGGATGCACCGCGTAAGCCTTGCGGATAGATACCACCGATGCTTCGGACAAGCCCAAATAACGTACCTTTCCTTCCTTTACAAGGTCGGCCATGGCGCCAACCATGTCTTCCACCGGTACATTTGGGTCGATTCGGTGGGCATAATAAAGATCTATGGTGTGGATATTTAAGCGTTTCAGGCTTTTTTCAACTGCTGTTTTCAAATATGCAGGCGAACCGTCAAAATACGAACCCGGCGCGCCACGGTAGCTGTTTGCATCCTGTTGCCTGAAACCAAATTTAGTAGCGATAAATACTTTGTCGCGGTTGGGCCCCAGCACTTTCGCCACCAATTCTTCGTTGCGACCATTTGCGTAAATATCGGCGGTGTCCCAGAAGTTAATACCCAGGTCGAGCGCGAGGTTTAAGGTCGCTATGGATTCATCGTCATCAAAAGTACCGTAACCGTGGTTCATGCCCATGCAGCCCAAACCAATAGCCGAAAGCTTTTCGCCGGTTTTTCCTAATTCCCTGTATTTCATAGATAGATTTATTTTTATCAAATATAAGGCTGGCGGAAGCAATATATACCGTAACATTTCAAAATGACTTTTACCTGAACTTGCGCCTGCACGTCACACTATTGTCAAAAAATTAAATGTTTAAACATTTAATTTAGAATTGCAGTATGTTTGTGACAAAGAAATTAAACTTTTAAAGATTCATATCAAAAAACAAACATGAAAAAAGCAATTATTTTATTTATGGCAGTTATGCTGGGCACTGCAGCATTTGCGCAAACTACCTGGACCAACGACAAGATGCACTCGAAAGTTGGATTTACCGTTACCCACTTAATGGTATCAGACGTGGACGGTATCTTCACCGACTTTACCTGTACCATCGTAGCCGCTAAACCTGACTTTAGCGATGCTAAATTCCAATTAACTGTTAATACAAGTTCAGTAAATACAGATATTGACTATCGTGACAAGGACTTAAGGTCTGATAAATATTTCGACGTGGCTAAATTCCCAACCATGACATTTACAAGCAGCGCAATTGCATCAGTTTCTCCAAATCATTACAAACTTACCGGTAACCTTACCCTACACGGCGTAACCAAACCGGTTAGTATGGACCTTTGGTTCCGTGGATTGATCACCAACCCGATGACCAAAAAAGACGATGCCGGCTTTAAATTAACCGGCGTTATCAAACGTTCGGACTTTGGCTTTGGCTCAGGCACGCCTTCAGGTATTGTAAGTGACGAAGTTATTATCAACACTAACGGCGAATTTGGCAAGCAGTAATTAATTGGTTGATTGAGTTGGATTGAGTTGATTAAGTTCAGCGGTCAATGAAAAGATCAATCAATAAATTAAAAATATTTTTAAAACGCTCCGGATTTCCGGAGCGTTTTTTTTTGGTCTGAACCGGGATTAAAAAGATTTAACGGATTTTTTGATGCCTGTCGGCTGGTAATAGGCAGCAACAATAAATGTTAGCATAAAGGCGCGTCACAGCCTAACCCAATCAAACATTTTACAGAAAGCTTACCGGCACTTTTCTATATTTGAAAAACCCAATTCCAGCCTTCCATGAAAAAAATATCCCTGCTACTGCTACTGCTACTGCTACTTACTACTAAAACCCACGCCCAGGAAAAAAATATTTATCATAAGGGATGGATAGATTTTAACAAGAATGGCAAAATGGATGTATTTGAAGATCCTTCGCAGCCAATTGACGTGCGTGTGGCCGACCTGCTGAGCCAGATGACCGTGGCCGAAAAAACCTGCCAACTGGCTACGTTGTATGGCTATAAGCGCGTTTTAAAAGAAGAAATGCCTACGCCATCCTGGAAGAACGAAGTCTGGAAAGACGGCATCGCCAATATTGATGAGGAACTGAACAATTTAACCTCGCATACGGATGCTGCACCGACGCAATACTCCTACCCTTACAGCAAACATGCTGCGGCGATTAATACCATACAAAAGTGGTTTGTTGAGGAAACCCGGATGGGCATCCCGGTTGACTTTACCAACGAAGGTATTCACGGGCTTAACCACGACAGGGCAACGCCCCTGCCCGCCCCCATCGGCATTGGCAGTACCTGGGATAAGGAACTGGTGCGCCATGCCGGGCAGGTAGTAGGCCGCGAAGCTAAGGCGCTGGGCTATACCAATATTTATACACCGATACTGGATGTTTCGCGCGACCAGCGCTGGGGCCGGGTGGTTGAAACCTATGGCGAAAACCCATTTTTAATAGCCGAAATGGGCAAACAAATGTGTTTGGGAGTGCAGGAAGAAGGCGTGGCATCTACCTTAAAACATTTCGCGGTTTACAGCGTGCCCAAAGGCGGCCGCGATGGCGCAGACAGGACCGACCCGCATGTGGCGCCGAGGGAGTTGTATGAAATGTTTCTTTACCCCTTTCGCCGGGTGATCCAGGAAGCGCACCCGTTGGGCGTAATGAGCAGTTATAACGACTGGAACGGCGAGCCTGTTACCGGCAGTTATTTTTTCCTGACGGAATTGCTGCGCCAGAAATTTGGTTTTAACGGTTACGTGGTTTCGGACAGCGAAGCGGTTGAATACCTGTACAGCAAACATCATGTTGCCGATAGCCCCGAGGAAGCGGTGCGGCAGGCTTTTGAAGCAGGGCTGAACGTGCGCACCAATTTCACCATGCCGCAAACCTATATCATGCCCTTGCGGAACCTGTATAAAGAAGGCAAAATATCTATGAAAACGCTGGATTCGCGGGTAGGTGACGTTTTAAGGGTGAAGTTTAAGCTGGGTTTGTTTGATCATCCGTATGTGCAAGATCCCAAAGCAGCTGATAAACTGGTGCATAATGAAGACGGGAGCACGATGAGTTTAAAAATGAACCGGGAGTCGATGGTGTTGTTAAAGAATGAAAATAATTTGCTGCCGTTAAATAAATCGGCCATTAAAAACATTTTGGTGACCGGCCCGCTGGCTGCCGAAACCAATTATGCGATCAGCCGGTACGGACCATCGCACAACCCCGTAACCAGCGTGCTGGACGGGATAAAAAATTATATGGGAAGTGGCGCCCTGGTAAACTATGCCAAAGGCTGTAATATTATCGACGCTACCTGGCCGGAAAGCGAAATTATTGAAACGCCCTTAACCGCACAGGAACAAGCCTCAATTGATTCGGCCGTGGCGGCAGCAAAACAAGCGGATGTTATAATTGCCGTTGTTGGCGAAGATGTTGACCGCGTTGGCGAAAGTTTATCGCGCACCGGCCTTAATTTACCCGGCCGCCAGTTAAAATTGATCCAGGCTTTGCAGGCAACCGGTAAACCTGTGGTAATGGTAATGATAAACGGGCAGCCGCTTACAGTTAACTGGGGAAATAAATACGTACCGGCGATACTGGAAGCCTGGTTTCCCGGGCCGGAGAGCGGGCGCGTGATTGCCGAAACACTTTTTGGCGATAATAACCCCGGCGGAAAGCTTCCGATCACCTTCCCGAAAACGGTTGGGCAGATAGAGTTTAACTTCCCCTTTAAACCCGGCAGCCAGGACCCGCAAGGCGGCAAAAACAGCTGGGGAAAAACCAGCGTTAATGGCGCCTTATATCCTTTTGGCTACGGTTTAAGTTATACAACCTTTGCTTACAGCAACTTGCAGGTATCGCCCCAAAAAGAAAACCAGCAGGGCGACGTAGAAGTAAGCGTTGATGTTACCAATACCGGGCAACGTGCCGGCGATGATGTGGTGGAACTATACCTTAAGCAGGAATATAGCAGCGTAACCGTTTACGATTATGACCTGCGCGGCTTTGACCGCGTCCTCCTTGCCCCCGGCGAAAAGAAAACGGTGCACTTTACCCTGCACCCCGATGACCTGGCCATCCTTGATAAAAACATGAACTGGACTGTTGAACCGGGAAAGTTTATGGTGATGATCGGGAATTCATCGGAGGATCTTCAGTTGAAACAGGAGTTTGAGGTTAGAGATTAGAGACGGGAGATTAGAGATTAGTTGAAGAATTTGCAAGGCGGAATGCCGATTGCGGAAGTAGAATGAAACCATCAAAAAGAAATACGCTGATCGGAATTGTCCTCGTCCTGGCGGGAGCTATCTGGATATGCATTTTTTC
>NZ_CAIWNH010000555.1 GCF_903913935.1 uncultured Mucilaginibacter sp. | reverse complement strand
TACATGAATTACTGGAATATACCGACATTTTGTTGCTGGATGTGAAGCATATCAACGATGAATGGCACCATAAACTAACCGGTTTATCCAACAAAACCACGCTTGAACTTGCAGCCTACAGGGAGTCAACAGGGAGGCCGATGTGGCTTCGCTATGTATTGGTACCAGGCTGGACGGACCAGCCGGACTATATTGAAGAATGGTGCCGCCATTTTACCAATTACAAAACCGTTGAAAGGGTTGAAATAATAAGTTTTCACCAGTTGGGACGCCATAAATGGGATAGCATGGGTATGATCTATCCGCTCATTGACACCCCGGTACCCACCCGGGAACACAGGCACCAGGTAAAGGCAATATTTAAAAAATATTTTAAGCAAATAGCGCTTAAGTAGTTTGTTGCCAGGTTAAATTTAGCATTCGGAAAGGGTACAATGTTGCGCCGGATTAATCCACAAAACAATCATTTTTCCACAAAGCGGTTATAAACGGCTTTAGGCATTAACTTTGCCGTTTGGTTTTGGGGTGAGTTGAAGAAGTTGTAAAGGTTGTAGTTGTTTAAAAGGTAAACAATTAATAAACCTTACAACCTTTTACAACCCTAACAACCTATTTAACTAAACAGAAAATTGGCAAAGGAAACCGGGAAAGAAACGCCTTTAATGCAGCAGTATAACCAGGTAAAGGCTAAATACCCTGGCGCTTTACTGCTTTTTCGCGTGGGTGATTTTTACGAAACCTTTGGCGAGGATGCGATAAAAACAGCGGGCATATTAGGAATTGTGCTTACCCGAAGGGCAAACGGTGCAGCTACCCATATCGAGCTTGCCGGCTTTCCGCACCATTCGCTGGATACTTATTTGCCTAAACTCGTTAGAGCAGGGCAACGCGTGGCGATCTGCGACCAACTGGAAGACCCCAAAGCCACCAAAACCATTGTAAAGCGCGGGGTGACGGAGCTGGTTACGCCTGGGGTTGCCATCAATGACAATATTCTCCACCAAAAAAGCAACAATTATCTTGCGTCGCTGCATTTTGACAAAAACAGCATCGGGGTAGCGTTTATAGATATCAGCACCGGTGAATTTTTAACGGCGCAGGGCAGCAGCAGTTATATTGATAAACTGCTGCAAAGCTACTCGCCGAGCGAAGTGATCTATACAAAAAGCCGCCGGCATGATTTTAAAGAGTTGTTTGGCGACAGGTTTTATACCTACACTCTTGATGAATGGCCCTATAGCGGCGATTACGCCAACGAAGTGCTGCTGAAACATTTTGGCGTAAAATCATTAAAAGGTTTCGGGATCGATAAGCTTGGCCTTGGTATTGTGGCGGCGGGTGTAGCGTTGCATTACCTTAATGAGACGGAACACCGTAACCTGCAGCATATTTCGGCTATCAGCAGGATAGAAGAGGACCGTTACCTGTGGCTTGACCGCTACAGCGTACGTAACCTGGAGCTTGTGGGCTCGGCCAATGAGAACGCACATACATTGGTTGAGGTGCTTGATCAAACCTGCTCCCCGATGGGCGCCCGTTTGCTGAGGCGCTGGATAGTAATGCCGCTTAAGGAGATCAAACCCATCAACGACAGGCTAAATGTGGTGGAGTTCCTGATAGAACAGGAAGACTTGCGGGAAAGCCTGAAACAAAATATCCGACTGATAGGCGATTTGGAGCGATTGATCTCCAAAATCGGCCTCCTGAAAGCCAACCCGAGAGAAGTTTGCCAGTTAAAAAAAGCCCTGAATGCTATCGGTCTGATCAAAAAACTGGGCGAAACATCACCGAGCCTGCCATTACAGGCCATCAGCGCACAACTGAATCCCTGCACGCTTATTTGCGAAAAGATTGAAAAAGAGCTGAGCGCCGAGCCACCCGTGATGCTGGTAAAAGGCAGCGTAATGAACGAAGGGATTAATGAAGAACTTGACCGCCTGCGGAAGATTGCCTTTGGCGGAAAGGGTTATTTACTGGAGATCCAGAAGCGTGAGGCGGAGACAACCGGAATTCCGTCCCTGAAAGTGTCCTTCAATAATGTGTTCGGGTATTACCTGGAAGTTACTCATAGTCACAGGGATAAGGTACCAACGGAGTGGATCCGGAAGCAAACTTTGGTGAATGCCGAACGGTATATTACTCCCGAATTAAAAGAATACGAAGAACAGATATTAGGCGCCGAAGAAAAGATCCTGGCACTGGAAACAAAACTCTATAATGATTTGGTGTATTCACTGGCTGAGTATATTAAACCTATTCAATTGAACGCTCAATTGATTGCCCGGCTGGATGTGTTGCTCAATTTTGCCACCATCGCCATAAAAAATTATTATGTTAAACCGGAAGTAAACGACAGCCGGTTAATTGATATAAAAGGCGGAAGGCACCCGGTTATTGAAAAAACTTTGCCGCTGGGCGAAGAGTATATCACCAACGATGTTTACCTCGATTCAGAAACGCAACAGATTATTATCATTACAGGGCCCAATATGGCGGGTAAGTCAGCATTGTTAAGGCAAACCGGTCTCATTGTACTGATGGCGCAAATGGGTTGCTTTGTACCTGCTAAAACGGCGTCTATCGGGCTGGTGGATAAGATCTTTACAAGGGTGGGCGCATCAGATAACCTGTCATCGGGAGAGTCAACTTTTATGGTGGAGATGAACGAAACAGCAAGTATCCTTAATAACCTGTCTGACAGGAGTTTGATCCTGCTGGATGAGATAGGAAGGGGGACGAGCACCTATGACGGGATCTCCATCGCATGGTCTATCGCCGAATTTCTGCATAACCAGCCGCAAGCCCGTGCCAAAACCCTCTTTGCGACACATTACCATGAACTAAATGAGTTGAGCAATAGCTTCAGTCGCATCAAAAATTTCAATGTATCGGTAAAAGAGATCGGCCACCAGATCATCTTCCTCAGGAAGCTGGTTCCCGGCGGCAGCGAACATAGTTTCGGGATCCATGTGGCTAAACTAGCTGGGATGCCGCAAAAAGTATTGAGCCGCGCCAATGAGATCCTCAAAAAACTGGAAGCCGAGCGGACAGGAGGGGAGCACATTAAAGAGAGTATCCGGAAAGTACAGAAACAGGCGGTGCAAATGCAGATGTTCTCTATAGATGACCCGGTACTGGTAAAAATACGGGATACACTTAATAACCTTGATGTAAATACCTTAACGCCGGTTGAAGCTCTGATGAAACTGGATGAGATTCAGCGGGTGATAAAAGGCTGAGTTTATTGAAGTTTTTTGACTTCCTAGTTTTCAATTAACGATATTGCCTGCCGCATGCAGTTTTTTTTTCTTTACGATTTTGCTTGATCGGAGCCCATGTCAGATCAACATAGCCTGAATTAAATGTGAATTTTTTTTATATTTGATTCAGATGTTTAAATCTCTAAGCTCGCTTTTCTTTTTCGCTTTTATTATTGTTGGCTGCAGTAAAAATCAGGCATCGAATCCTTTAAAAATACCTGTAAAAACAGTACCTGACTCATTGAAGTCTGTTATTACTATTTTGGCGGGCAGCGTGGAGGGATTTGCCGATGGCACGGGCAATAAGGCCCTTTTTAATCATCCAACAGGCGCGGCGTTTGATTTGAACGGTAACCTCCTTATTGCAGATGAGTTTAATAACCGCATCAGGAAAATAACACCTCTCGGGGTTGTTACCACCCTGGCGGGTAATGGGATCAAGGTGGATGCAGACGGTCCGGAGTTGACCGCATCTTTTTTCAACCCTATAAGTTTAACAGTCGACAAATCCGGAAATATTATTATTGTTGATATTGGTAAACCGGGCGGTGGTTACAACCTTCGGAAAATATCAAATACCGGAAATGTAACTACAATGCCGGTAATCTACAACGGGCAGGAAATCCATCATCGATTGTCTAGTTTGGTTATTGATGAAACGGGCAATATTTTTGTTTGGGACATGGATGCAAACGATATAAAAAAAATAGGCCCTTCCGGCTCGGTAAGTTCTATCACTTTTCCATCGTTTCCATTGTATACAGGCATTGTTTCGGGATTTGCTTTTGATACCGCGGGGAATTTATTTATTTCTAACGCAAATGAAGCTCGGGTATTCAAAGTAAAAACCGATGGTAGCATTGCTTTATTTTCAACAAGTTACACTAAAGCCGTTGACGGCGCCAATATCCAGGTAAATAATACCAGCCCATCGAGTATTGTCATTGATAAAAATGACAATTTATTTTTATCCGACTTCCAATCGATCAGGTTGATTACTAAGGGAGGTTTCGCTACAACCGCAGTTATAAATTGTTATCCAGGCCTGGCATTTTATAATTATTTGCAGATTAATGCCATTGATGCCGCAGGCAGCATCTATATTCCTGATGCGTCGAACAATCTTATCAGGAAAATAGCCTTTTTGCCCTAAAATAGTACAGGTACCATAAAGAGCATTTTTTTTCATAAGTTGATTTTGAGCATTTTCAAAGAAAAAAAGGCAGAATAACATTAATTATTCCCTCTTTAAATCGGTTTTTACTGATTTCCGGACTTCCTCCCATGTTAAGATGTTAAAAACCTCTGTGTAACTTTCTAAGCCCTTTACCCGTATTTTTATGCGGATGAAAAAAATACACTACCTGTATGGCGTTTTATTAGTTACTATTATGGTGCTATCCTCATGCCATGCCCGCAAGGCTGCTATGCGTGGCCAACCGGGCGAGGTGGTAAAACCACAGCAAAGCGTCGCCGAAAAATATTCGGCAATTATGGGAGTGGAGAAAAGTGACATTCAAAACGGCAGGCTTTACGAGTTTATTGACGACTGGATGGGCACGCCTTATCATTTCGGCGGGCAGGATAAAAGCGGTGTTGACTGCTCAGGCCTGGCACAGTTACTTGAAGCACAAGTTTTTGGTGTGGAGATCCCGCGCTCAACCGGCGAACAGATCAATGTTATTAAACGCAAGTATGAAGAAGAACTGGTTGAAGGCGACCTGATATTTTTTGATTACGACGGCAAGAAATTCAGCCATGTGGGGGTTTACCTGCAGAATGGCTATTTTGTTCATGCCAGCTCAACAAAAGGGGTAACCATCACCCGGTTGCATGATCCATATACCTATAGATACTTTTCGCGTTGCGGCTCAGTGATCGTACAGGACCCAAATTCAGCGCCAGGTAAATAATCAGGCATAATTTGCGTAACTTTGCCTCATCATGGCAGACGAAAAAGACAAATACAGTTTCTGGACAAAATACAAACGTTTCGCGGGTAACGAGATACTACTCTATGTGATTATGATCATTGGCATTATCCTTGGTCTTATCATTTTCAGTAAATAGTTTCTGCGGGAATTTTAATTTTTCACCAAACTAACGGTATATTCATCGGCATCCACCACATCCTGGAAAAAGTCGACCAGGTCCAGGTAAGTATCTTTGCTATACGTACCGTCAATCAATTGAAATTTACGTTTATAGGTTAAAACGTTACCTTTAAGTTCCATCGTCGCAGTAAACCTTCCAAAGGGTTTGTCCATTACAATGTTCAACGGTGTTTTTTCAAGTCGATATCCGGTGGGGATAGTATAGGTTATTTCGTCAACATCCGTAAAACCCCGGTTAATATAGACATCGTTTTGCCGGTTGGTTACCTGCCTGGGCGGCGATTCGATCCTGTTGACAGAATTGATCATAAAATAGCACTTTCCATCGCTTATAGCGGCATAATCCCTTGCGTTCAGTTTAATGTTTTCAGTTGTAAAAGGCTTGAAACTTTTATCTTGTTTTAAATCAAGGCCAAGGATATCCATGTTATTAATCGGGTAGATCTTTTGGATCATTTTATATTGCTCCTTTACGGGCTCATTAACAATTTCATCACGGTTATCATAATTGGCGCCGTAAAAAGCTGTGGTCATCGCTCCGGATAACCCGCCATCGCCGTTGATTACAAATTCTGCTTTGCGCTTTTCGAGGTCGTCATCTACGGTGTACTTTGGGGTGTGCAACAATTTGCCGCCTTCAGGGGTACATGCTAAAACATTGCGATCGTCGGTAAAATCCCCCAGGTAGCCAAAAGGTATGGTCTGGCTGGTGCAATCGGCCCATGTGGTATCGTTTTTAAACGGAATACATAAAATAATATGATCGCCTTGGTCCATACTGGCAAAATCATTCAATAAATTCACTTTGTGGTTTCTGCCTGATTTTACAACACAATACCATGATTCGATATTCACGGCCTTCAGCAAAGCCTGGGTATAGTTTACCAGCGCTTTGCAGTCGCCATAGTTTTGTTGATCCACGTCTGAGGCCAAAAAAGGTTGATTCCCGCCAATCCCCACC
>NZ_CAIWNH010000554.1 GCF_903913935.1 uncultured Mucilaginibacter sp. | reverse complement strand
TTTAAATGATTTCTCATCAATCGCCCTCATAGTACAAAGCACCCCGTTTAAGTGGTCTACTTCATGCTGTAACAGCTCCGACAAGTCGCCCGCCATTTTCCAGCTTTGCGGCGCCCAATGCTCATCCATGTAATTCATCGTTAAACTCCAGTGCCTCTTAACTTTTACCAGTAAATTCGGAAAGCTCATACAATCGTCCCATAGTTCAAATAGTTCGCCGCTCAAATCAGTAAATTCAGGGTTAATAAATATAACCGGCTTGTCAATATTCATGTAAACCAGCCTTTTCATAATCCCCAATTGAGGTGCCGCAATTGCCCGGCCAAAATTATATTTCAACCTGATCTCCTGCATCACATTATCCATATCAGCAATCCAGTCTTTCAATAGCGGCAGGTCGGTTCTCAGCACAGGCTGGCAGGTTTCATACAGGCGGGGATCGCCCAACAAAAGCAGGTCGTTAAGGGTTTTCAAAATAATAAAGAATTATCTTGCAATATTAGGAAATACTGACAGTAAAGACATAGAAAAGCAGGGTTTCTGCTACAGAAAACCCAGCCTGGCTGGGTAAAACAATAAACACGAAGTAATTTTTGTGCCCCGCTTACTTTCAATGTCCCCGCCAAATAATTTAGAGCCGCCGGTGCTTGTTTGCTAAACGCAATTCAAAACTAAAGCATCAGGTTTTATTTATTTGACTAAAAACAATACAAGTTGATACAAGTTTGCGCAAAAGTTTAGCATCCCTTTTATAGCCAAAGCGCATAAAAAAGGAGGCTGTCTCAAAAGTCGATTGTATCAAAGGGTTACCAAATAATATTTGCCTCTGCGATCTTTGCGTTCCTGTCTCCGTGATCTCTGTAGTTAAATTTTACCACAGAGTGCTCAAAGAAGGCGCAGAGAGGCACAGAGTTTTTATAGCGCAAAATATAATTTTGTATAATCCGTCTTTGTTCTACTTATGATACAGCCTCTTTTACCGACATTATCAAATATTATTTCATACTGTCATGTATCTTATTAACGGCGCCCAGGTGCAATTGCACTACCGGCGCTGTTTTACTGGCAAAAGCTACCAGCGCAGGGTCCTTGCCATTTTTTGCTTCGTCCTGCATTAATTCAAGCGCCCCTTTATGGTCGTCAACCATCAGATTTACATATGCCTTGTCAAAATCGGTACCTGTCAACTTCGACATATCATCATATTTCTTTTGGTGATCGGCGTCCATCGCGGCTGGCATGGTAATGTTTTCTTTTTTCGCAATTGCCATCAAGGCATCCCCTGCTTTGCTGTGGTCCTTGACCATCATTTCAGCAAATTTTTTGATTTGCGCATCGGCTGTTTTTTGCTGCGCAAGTTTTGACAACGCTATTTCAGCATTTCCTCCGGCTGCTGCCGAGGTCGCGAATTTGGCGTCACCGGTGACGGTTTTCATTGTATCTGCTGACATAGCGCTTGTATCTTTTGCTTTGTTTACGCTGTCGGCGCTGTCTTTAGCGTCTTTTGGGGCGCTGTTGCAGCCCTGCATGGCATAAGCCGCAAGGGCGATAATGAACACATAACTTAATTTTTTCATGGCGATATTATTTTATTTATTAGTTAAACAAAATAATTGATGATAAGTTTTTTTGAGTTCACATGCTTATATCAGTTCTTTCAGTGCTATGAAAAACAAGTTGAATCTTAAATAAATTCCGTCGCCGTTTAAATTGCTTTTACAGGCTGCCCTAGCGGCATTCAGCTCGCGGCATTGCTGAAGCGAAGAAGAAAAATGATTGGTTAACCAACAGGGGTGCAAAAAAGGAAAAGTTACCGTACGGTTACAATTGCGGCGCTTCCCGCCGGCACTTTAACCACAACACTGTTTCCGGCGACAGCATATTGCTCCGTTGTTTTTGCCTCAAAGGTGCCATCAGCATTTACTGTACTTCCGGCAAATGTAATCCCCGTGGCCACGTTAAGTGATGGTGCAGTAAGCCGCTGAATTTGAATGCCAGAAGCAGTTTTGTTCAACAATATCGTAACGGAAGCGTTGTTTTTTTCATCTTTGTTAATAAGCGTTAAAACATAGCTGTTGTCGGGTTTAACACAGGCGTATGCACTGCAAAGTTCTGAATTGCTAATGCTCGCGGGAATAATTTTGCCCCCGGTACTGGCATAGTTAAAAGCCAGCATCGCATAATACTCCGGGTTTGCCTGCAGCACGCCGTTTTGAGTTGAAATGGGTGAATAAAACAAGCCATCACCGGTATGAAAGTTTATACCGCTGCCGTTATTTTCGGCAATTATCCACATAAAATCAAGCGCCCATAGCGCCGATGCAAACACATCACTCACCCCGGCCTTCCCTCCGCCATAAACATTGTTACTTTCGCTGATGCGGTATGGTAAGTTATATTTTTTTGCCTGAGATTTGATGATAGCCAGATATCCGGGTAAATTTCCGTCATCGGCTAAAATGGTTTGGTAATTGATATTCGGGCTTGTTGCAGGCCCGGCCATGTAATAATGGCAATCCAGTAGTTTAATATTATAATGTTCTTCAACGGCAAAGGCTGTTATCCAGTCAGTATTGTATGCAACATCAGGGCCGGCAAAGGATGCATTGGGTACTTTGGTCTTAATTGCCGTGAGATAGGCTTCCCACTCATCCTGGAAGTTAGAAAAATTATAGGTTCGCGGGCGTATCCCGTTATGGAACACATCCGGCTCATTGCCTGATTGAAAAGCGAGCAGGTTGCCGGCGAGGCGGTTGCCTGCATAAGCAGCTTCATTTGAAGATTTCACTAAATCATTGCTGCCCAGGTTTAAGCCAAATAAAACCTGCCATCCTATCGCCATTGAGAAAGCGGCTAAACGGTCGATATCAGAAATGGTAAGTGTATCCCTGCCAGAACTGGGATTCCGTGGATTATCGGACCAAAAAACCTCATCGCAGGTCTCTCCGCCTATACGCAAAACCCCCGGCCCAAGATTCCTGATCATTTGAATCAGGACCGGATTATTTACGTTTAAAAAACCGGGGTTATTAGTCAAAATTTTTGTTTCAAAACTTAAGCCTTCAAAAGTAGGTGGAATGGAATAACCCGCCTGGCTTTGGTTCAGCGTTATTGTAACCGGAAGTTCTCCCGGTGCAGGTGGCAGTTGTAATTGGTTTTTTCTACATGAAAAAATTAAAGCTACCACAAGGATAATTATCGGTATTTTTCTCATGTGGCAGCTTTAAGCGGACCTTTCACAATAGTAATTTAAAGGGTGTTTTTTAGCAGTAGAAATTCTTGCAACCGTTAGCTTAATTCCTTCATCAGCTTGTCAAATGCTTCCCGTAATTCAGCAAGCTCTGTCTCCAGTTTCACTATCCGGGCCTCCAAGCCGCCGTGGTTTCTGTAAGGGGTCTCATCTTCAAAATCTTCGTCGCTGAAATCGGGGGTGCCGCATAATAAATGGGCATACCGGGCTTCCTTTTGGCCTGGCCTTCGTGGAAGTTGTACAAGGAATGGCATTTCGGGGCTGCTTAAGCGTTCAAGCACTTCCTGCACTTCTTCAATCGACTCAAATTCGTGCATCCTGCCCGAGTTGGTGTTCAATTCACCGGGCGTTTGTGGCCCGCGCAGCATAAGCAAACAAATAATAGCCACTTCTGATGGCAACACCGGGAATACAATAGCAAAATTATGTTTGTATTTAACCGAACGGATGGAGCCGCCGGTAGCCGTCGAGATCAACCCGCGCCGCTTTAGCGTGTTCAGCGCCTGGGCAACGGTATCTTCATCGTAATTTACTACTGGCTTTCGCGAAGTTTTTTGATTACAGGCCGTAGTCAGGCTATTGATCGTCATGGGGTAATATTCAGGCGTTGTTTTGCTTTTTTCCATTAGCACACCCAGAACGCGAAGTTCATCGGTATTTAATACAGGCAAAGTAATTGGTGAGTCCATGGGATAAAGATAGGACATTTCGGATTTCTGATTTTCGGTTTCGGATTTGTTTTTTCTTTATTGAGCCAATTTCTTTTCGTTTTCACCGGAATATACCCGTTCTTCTATTATTGCGGCTTTGAATCCTTTAAACTAATTCCGAAATCGAAACGGCGCAGCCTCCTTGAGCGTCTTTAAAACAAACCAAAACGAAAAATTCCTAAATCCGAAATAAATCCGGTTTCTTTGCATTATCATGTCGCTTTTTATCGCATCGTTAAATTCAGGAAGTAATGGCAATTGCTATTACGTGGGTAATGAGCACGAAGCCGTGCTGGTGGATGCCGGGATCTCCTGCCGCGAAACCGAAAAGCGGATGTTGCGCCTGGGCTTGTCCATGAAAAAGGTAAGGGCGATTTTTGTTTCACATGAGCATTCCGACCATATCAACGGGATCCCTGTTTTGTCAAAAAAATACCAGCTGCCGGTTTATATTACCCCACCAACAATGCGCGGTGGAAGTTTGGTTATTGACGGGGAATTGCTCAACTCTTTTACCCCTTTCGAAACAGTTACCATTGGCGGATTAAACATTACCCCGTTTCCCAAAAAGCACGATGCCAGCGATCCCTATAGTTTTACGATCACCTCGGCAGGTGTAACAGTAGGTGTTTTTACGGATATCGGCATAGCCTGCGAAAACCTGGTTAGTCATTTCAGCCGCTGCCATGCCGCGTTTTTGGAGGCCAATTATGATGATGATATGCTCGACAAGGGCGGGTATCCCTACCACCTGAAACGCCGTATCCGTGGGGGAAACGGGCATTTATCCAACAAACAGGCTGTCGAGCTGTTTATCGCGCACAGACCCGCTTTTATGAGCCATTTGCTGTTGGCACACCTTTCAAAAAACAACAATGACCCGCAATTGGTGCAGGAATTATTTGAAGCCTGCGCCGGTGGCGTCAATATTATTGTCGCCTCACGGTACCAGGAAACGGAAGTATACTATATCAACGGAAACCATAATCCGGAATTGGCTGGAAACAAGGGTGCGATTGACCTGAAGCCCGTTCAAACCAGCCTTTTTTAACATCGCATAACAACGCATCATCTGATGACGTGCTAGTTTGCAGTTGGCCATCGCATGTCGCCGTATTTTATCAATCAAATGACATTAATTGCTGTGCTTTTAGGTATTTTTGTTTGAATTATGAGCACTTTCACCAAAGAACAAG
This sequence comes from uncultured Mucilaginibacter sp., assembly GCF_903913935.1. Classification (GTDB taxonomy): domain Bacteria; phylum Bacteroidota; class Bacteroidia; order Sphingobacteriales; family Sphingobacteriaceae; genus Mucilaginibacter. The sequence goes on along the minus strand of NZ_CAIWNH010000554.1, from coordinate 17,368 downwards.
TTTTACAAGCCTTAAGTAATGTTGAGGAACCCGATCTGAAAAAAGACCTGGTAACGCTTAACATGATCCAGAATGTCCATATTGATGGAAATAACATCAGCTTTTCGGTCATATTAACTACGCCGGCCTGCCCATTGAAGGCAATGATAGAAAATGCGTGCCGAAACGCGATCATGTATTTTGTGAGCAAAGAAGCGGTAGTGCATATTGATATGACATCAAAGGTTACTACCCAAAAGAATACAGGAGTACCCGGCGTAAAAAACATCATCGCGGTGGCATCAGGTAAAGGCGGCGTAGGGAAATCAACCGTCGCCGTAAACCTGGCATTGGGGTTGGCCAGAACAGGGGCGAAAGTGGGTCTGATAGATGCCGATATTTACGGGCCGTCCATCCCTATTATGTTTGGTTTGGAGGATACAAGGCCAATGGCCAGAGAAGTAGATGGAAAAACACGCATCGAGCCGATTGAAAAATACGGAATCAAGCTTTTATCTATAGGCTTTTTTACAGACCCTAATCAACCCGTTCCGTGGCGCGGGCCGATGGTGTCGACCGCGGTAAAACAATTATTCAACGACGCCGATTGGGGCGAACTGGATTACCTGGTGGTCGACCTGCCGCCCGGAACCGGCGATATCCACATCACTGTTACCCAAACTTTCCCGGTAACCGGGGCGGTTATTGTAACTACACCACAAAATGTGGCGCTGGCTGACGCAAAAAAGGGCATTGGCATGTTTATGATGAATGCCATTAATGTGCCCATACTGGGCGTGGTTGAAAATATGTCGTATTTCACGCCGGCTGAATTGCCGGATAATAAATATTATATCTTCGGCCAGGGTGGCGGCAGTAAATTAGCTGAATCGATAAAAGCTCCTTTTTTGGGAGAGATCCCGCTGGTAAAAAGCATCAGCGAATCCGGCGACGCCGGCATGCCGGTGGTTTTGCAGGAAGATAGCATTATGGCAGGGGCTTTTATTGAAATGGCCAAAAAAGTAGCGCAGCAGGTAGCCATTTGTAACGCTAATGCTATAAATGCTTCAATTGTTGTAAATAATTAATAACTTTACTTATAAATTGGTACAAATGAGTTTATTAGAACGGGTAGAACAGGCATTAGATACGATAAGGCCTTATTTGCTTACCGATGGCGGAAACGTTTCGGTTGAGGAGATCACACCTGAAAAGGTTGTCAGGCTTAAATTGCTTGGCGCTTGCGGTACCTGCCCGATGAGTATAATGACACTGAAGGCGGGAATTGAAGAAGCTATAAAAAAAGCAGTACCTGAAATTACAGGGGTTGAAGCGATCAACCTCACCGAGGTGGATGACCCTAACGCGGTACTTCCTGAAAACATGAGGTAGTGTTAAGTTTTGTTAAATTGTAGCCCGCGTTGCGGCAATAGGTTAATTTTGTATAAATAATATTAAAATTTTAAATACCCCAGCCATCAATTGGTGATGAAAAAAGTAACCGGCCTGTTTTTATTTTTATTTGCAACGTTAACGGCTTTGGCGCAAAAGCAGGAGAAACCACTGGTGCAGTTTACCGGTATGGTGCATAATGCCGATAGCGTTAAAGTTATTGTACCCTATGTAAGTATTGTAAATACAACAAACCACAACGAAGCGGGCCAAACCAATTACCTCGGCTATTTTTCATTTGTGGTGCATGAGCAGGATACCATCCGCTTCTCATGTGTAGGTTATAACACAATTTATGTGGTTATACCAGCACATGTTGCAACAGGAAGTTATATGATGCAGGTGTTGCTTAAACCGCAGATCGTTAACCTGCCGGTTTTCCGCGTTTTTCCGTGGGCCACTGCCGAGGATTTTACAAAAGATTTTTTGACAATGAAAGTTGCTGATGATGACCTGGCAATTGCCCGGAAAAACCTGAGCGCATCGTCTATACAAACCCTTGAAAAAACACTGCCCCGCGATGGGCCTGAAACCAGCGGCATCCAGGATTTTCATAATGGTGTGCTCAACTCGCACTCAACTGTTAACCCGCTGTTTAATCCTTTTGCATGGGGAAGCCTGATCAAATCAATTTCTGAAGGGGATAAAAGCCGAAGCACTGAAACCCCAACCAGCAGCGGGAATAACGCCACCACAGGAAATTAAGCTATAGAACAAGATTCAAGAGCCAGGAGCCCGGACAGAACCTGGTAGTGGTGGGCTGTTTTTAAGCGGCATGGGTCTGCATATGCTGTGTTACCGCCAAACCGGTAAAGCGATATAATTTGTTAATCAAAAGAACCTGAACTGAGACATTCCCCTGAACCCTTTTTTATCTTGACCCCTGGTTCTGGACTCTTGATTCTAAAAAACTACCTTCCTTTCTTAACAGCCGGAAATTTCATTTTATACTCTACGTCAACTATCCCTCTTGAAATGTCGTTGAGTTTTTTCTCAATGAGGCGTTTGCGGAGCGGGCTTAACTTATCGGTAAAAAGCTTGCCTTCAATATGGTCGTATTCATGCTGGATAATGCGCGCGGCCATTCCTGTGAAGGTTTCCTCGTAATGTTTCCAGTTTTCATCATAATAGGATAACCTTACGTGGCGGCAACGGTAAACATCTTCCCTGATGTCGGGGATGCTCAGGCAGCCTTCGTTAAAAGGCCATTCATCCCCCGTTTCTTCCAGCACCTGGGCATTGATAAAGGCTTTTTTAAAACCGTTTAAGGTGGCATCATCTTCTGCAAATGGCGAAGCGTCTACAACAAACAATCGCATGGACAGGCCAACCTGCGGCGCGGCCAACCCAACGCCATGGGCCGCATACATGGTCTCGTACATGTTATCGATCAGCTCTTTGATGTGCGGGTATTCGTCGGGTTCAATTGCTGTTGCTTTTCTTCGTAAAACAGGGTCGCCGTATGCGATGATAGGAAATTTCATTAAAGTGTTTTATTAAATGGTAATGAAACTCTGCCAAGCTGAATTTATTGTATTATACACAGCTGATGCATGATTTCATTCCGCAAAAATACGGGTTTATTGCTTAGGCTCAAATAGTAAGGTAATCATACTGTCAATATCAAATATTTCATTGCTTATTTCCAGCAATTGGCCGGCGGTTACGGCATTTATTTTGTCGAATACCTGCTGCAGGGTATCTATATCATTAAAATCGAGCAGGCTTTTGGCCATGGAGATAATCAGGCCCATGCGGCTTTCTTCAGCAAGGGCTATCTGGCCGATAAATTTTTGCTTAGCCTGGTGCAATTGCAAGGTGCCAAATTGGTTGTCGCGCAGTTTTTTTAGTTCTTTATAAATTAATTTGGTGGCTTTTTCTGCCTTTTCGCTATCGGTACCAAAATAGATGGAAAAAATTCCGGTATCGGTTAAGGGTGTGTAATTTGATTCGATGGTATAAGCAATACCATATTTTTCCCTAATCTCCAGGTTCAAACGGCTGCTCATGCCCATCCCGCCTAAATAATTATTAAGCAGCAGCAGCGCATTTTTATGCTGGTGGGCTGATGAATAAGCCTGTGCCCCTATCATGCAATGAGTTTGCGAAATGGGCTTGGCTAAAATAATTTTTCCTGGCAGGGTTATGCCCGGCTTTATCCGGGTTTTCACCGAGTTGTTTGCAGGAATGGGGCCAAAATATTTTTCAGACAGCCTGATCAATTTCTTCAGATCGTAGTCGCCGAAAACGGCAAAAACCATTTGTGAAGTATTGTAATTGGCCGCGATGAAAGCTTTCATGTCATCTCTGCCCAATCTGCCGACAGCTTCCGTTGTGCCCAGGATATTCCGGCCGATCGGGTGCCCTTTAAATAATAGTTCTTCAAAATCGTCCTGAACGGCTTCTTCGGGTTGATCAAGATAGGACGCTATTTCATCCAGGATAACCCCCCGTTCTTTTTCAACTTCCTCGTCCGGGAAGGTTGAATGAAACAGGATATCTTCAAAAAGGTCGATCGCCCGTTCAAGGTGCTGGTTTAACAGCGAGGCATGGATACAGGTATATTCCTTGGCAGTATAAGCATTCAGGTCGGCGCCCACCAGTTCAAGCCGGTTAAGGATCTGGTTTGTCCCGCGTTTTTCGGTTTCTTTAAATAAAAGGTGCTCAATAAAATGCGCCAGCCCGGTTTGCTGTTCCGTTTCATCACGCGAACCGGCATTCACCACAAAACAGCAATGTGTGATGGCTGAGGGCGAATGTTTTAATAATATCCTGATGCCGTTGGCTAAAGTATGTACCTCGTAATCCGTCATTTGAGGCGCAAAGATAGTTTTTTTTAGTCCGAAAGTCGGAAAGTCAGAAAAGTCCGGAAGTTAGAAAAGAAATAAAAAGTTCAGCGGGACGGGTGTTTTACAAGACAACCCACATCACTCGCTACATTATTTTTCTTTCGGACTTTTCTGACTTTCGGACTTCCCGACTTTTTCCTACATTAGTGGCATGAAAACAAAAATAGCGGACTTAGAATTTGAACCCCTTATAAAGGCTAAAGCTATTGAAGAAAGGATCAAAGCAATTGGCCTTCAGTTAAATACAGATTATCAGCATTGTGTGCCCGTTTTTGTGGGCGTTTTAAATGGCAGCTTTTTGTTTATTGCCGACCTGATCAAACAGATTGATATCCCCTGCGAAATTACTTTTACCAAACTGGCGTCGTACTATGGCGGCACCAAAAGCAGCCTCAAAATCCGCGACGATATTGATTTTAGCGTAGATATTAAAGGCCGCGAAGTTGTGGTTATAGAAGACATTGTGGATACCGGTAATACCGCCCATTACCTGCTCGAAAAATTAAAGGCAAAACAACCGGCCTCCATAAAACTTTGCTCCCTGTTGCTTAAACCGGCCGCTTTGTTGAAAAAAATCGATGAATTGAAATACGTTGGCTTTGAAATTGAAAATGAATTTGTAGTAGGCTACGGCCTTGATTACAAAGAAATGGGTAGGAATTTAAAGGATATTTATAAAAGGGTGAAGTAGGATTGATTTCGGATTTCGGAATGCCGATTTCGGAATTGTTTTTTGAACGGCGGCCTCCAAGCTCCCATTCCCCAAATTCTGTTCGCCACAGACTTTCACTGCCAGCCCCCTTTTACTGCACGATATAAACCTTTTTGATTTTGTTGTTTTCGATGTTGTAAATAACCACCCCTTTGATGACGTCTTTGCCGATTCCGGTAACCTTTTCATTATCAATCACCACATTGCCCTGCACCATTCTTCCTTTAAGTTCGCAATGCAATGCCGTGAATTTGTTAAAAAGCCCCGTGTAAACTTTGCGCAGTGCATCTTTGCCTTTTCCAAGCAGTTTATCAGGATAATCGTAAAACTCAACATCGTCGGCATATGGCTCCATAAAGGCTTCAATATTGCGGGCATTGTAGGCATTAAACTGCCGTTGAACCAGCGCTTCAGGCGTCTCTTTTATAAGCGAATCTGGCGAAATAACATTTCCCTTATTGATCACCAGGCTTATTTGTTTAAGCGCCTGCAGGCTGTCTGCCGGGTTGGCGTTCAGCAATATCATATCGGCCTTTTTACCTTTTGTAATGCTGCCAATTTCGTTTTCCTTTCCTACTGACATTGCACCGCCAACCGTGGCAGATCTTAAGACCTGCCAGTTGCTCATCCCGCTTTGCTTCATGGCCATCAATTCGGCAAATAAGGAGGAAGCATGCATTACACCCGGATTTCCCGCGTCTGTACCAGCCGCGATATTAACGCCGGCATCTGCCATCTTTTTCAGGTTCACCATTCTTACTGAATCATCGTGCGCAAAAAAAGCGACACTTGCTGCAATTCGCTTTTTATAGCGGTTTACCAAAGCGGTATCGGCAATATGCTTTAAATCATAAAGCGAGCCCAGCTGCTCCGGGTTTGAGCGGGTAAACTCATAATAGGACGGCCGGGTAGTTTGCCCAAAAGTATTTACAAAGCCATCCTCTACAATCATGGTGGGGCAAAGCACCACTTTACGACTGATCAGTAATTTAATAAAATCATCCGATACCACTTCGTCCTCCACTTCATGCACCAGGTAATCGCAGCCGCTTTCAATGGCCAGCTGCGCGGTAATTCTCTCTGTAGCATGCACAGCAACCCTTAAATTGTTTTTGTGCGCCTCGTCAATGGCGGCTTTTACTACCGGTTCAAGTTTGCGGGCACCGGCTTCTTTATCCTTATCCAATACGATGTACCATATTTTTATAAAATCGGGATGATAAGGCAATTGCTTCCGGATGCAGGCACGGGCCTCTTCGGCGGTTGCTGCCAGGTTAAAAGGCTCATCGTTTTTTAAATCTTTAAATACCGCTGGTTCATAAGTGGTGATCAGGGGGCCCGCCATATAAATATCAGGGGCATAGCTTTTATTTTTCAGGCTGTCGCGTTCTTTTAAAAAATTAAAGGTAGCGCCGGGGTCGACAACAGTGGTAATTCCCGCGCTGGTATAGCGGCGTAAAAATTCGTCCATATGCGCATGGCCCCAGGCAATCTCCTGGTCATAGGGAACGTATTTGCGGAGGTCCAACCCATCCGGCCGGGTATATAAACCCCCGCTTTGGAAAAAGTGTATATGCGCATCGGTAAGCCCCGGCATCAAAAACTTGCCGGTGCCGTCAATTACATTTGCATTTGCCGGGATGTTTACTTTTTTTGATGCAGCAATATCAGTTATGATGGCACCATTTATGGTCACCGTTTGATCGGAAACGAGCTTGCCCTTTAAAACATCAACAACGGTTACATTTTTAATATAGGTTTGGCAAAAGGCAGCATTTGCCGACAAAACGGCTATACAAAACAACGTAAATTTTGCTTTCATATCTGTTAGGTTGGTGTTACAAAGCTAATTTAGGCAAATGGTTGTTATTTAGTTCATTGTGAGCAAAAAATGTTAGCGGCAATCTATCCCAAACTCGCATAAGCCCTCACCGCGAATGTGCCCGCGCCTTTAATCTTGGGCGGTACGGCATTAAACTGAAAACCATTGGCGGGCAATTTATCCAGGTTGCATAGATGCTCGCAGATCAGGATCTCAGCACCAAGCAGGGTGGTGTGCACGGGGCGTGTTTTTCCTGCGGTATTGTCAATATTATGGCTGTCGATACCCACCAGTTTTACGCCTGCATCCCTTAAATAAAGGGCCGCGTCTTCGGTTAGATACGGATGGCCCTCGAAATAATCAACCGTGTTCCAATGCCGGGCCCAGTTGGTATACACCAGTACCGCTTTGTTTTTAAGGTCTTTTTCGAGAAAATATTCATTGCCGATGGCTGTAACCCCTGTTGCATTAATGGTGATGGCATCGAGTGCGGCGCATTGCTCCAGCGCAATTTGCGAAAGGTCCTTACCATGCTCAAACCGGTGGAAGGGGCAATCCAGGTAAGTGCCGGTATTGGTCACCATCTCAATTTTACCGATCTGGAACTCGGTGCCTGCTTCATAAAATTGTTTGGAGTTTTCACGGCTCAGATAATCGCAAATGATGGGCGCAGGCAGGCCCTTGTAGGTGATCAGGCCGTCAAAAATGGTATGCGAAAGGTCGATGAGGGTGGGCATGGGAAATAATAATTATTGAACCAAAGCTAATTTTATTTTTTTGTAATCAATCAATAGCATTACTTTTTGAAAGTCAATGCTGTGGCTTCAGCCCACACAGTATCAGTAGCCGGAATGGAAGTTTGTAGCGTGCGCTACAAGTGCTGCAAAACACTACAAAGCTGATTGTTAATTATTTAACTGCTGACAATATTTTGTCAGTGACAAGATCTTGTCAGCACTTTTTCGGTTTTCACCTCTCATTTTGTTATCCTCAATGAAAGCTTTGGGCTGGTAGCTCAGAAACAATTGTTCATCCAAGCAGGCAGCCTGCCGATCCGGTTTGAAATGCCGTAGTGTTTTCCAGATGCCTTGTAAACTGTTTATTAATTTCCGATAGTTTTTTTAAATTCGACTTATAATAACATAACGTTGAAAAATAAAACCTTATCCAAACTACTAAGTTATGGACTACTGCTTGTGGCAGGTCTTACAAATACAAATAATGCCATAGCCCAACGCCTTGATACTGCGGTCTTTTATCTCAAACAGGTATCCAATGGCTCCCCTGTGGTAACCACTCCTGACAATGCTGATTTTATGCGGATCATTCTCCCCCCGGATGGCACGGATGCAAACCTGGGTATAATGGAGTATGATAAGAATAGAAAACTTATTTTTGTGGGAAAATCGGACCCCGGTCTTCCCAGGACATATACCGAAGGAGATGTTGTATTGACAGGAGAGTGCATCACCTATTTTTCAAACGGGAAAAGGCATACCATTGCCCATTATGTTCACGGCAATAAAGAAGGGATGGAATACATGTATAATTACGACGGAACTATCTATTGCAGTTTGAAGCATTTGAGCGTAGGAAGAGGGGCAAACAATACAGTGTTGAACTGGGAGTGTTACGACCAAAATGGCAATAATATTTGTACCGAAGGTAATGGGTGGTGGCTTTCCTACGAAAACACACATGTTGCACTACAGGGGGCCGTTAAAAATGGTTTACCCGATGGCCTATGGAAAGGAAGCACAAAGGTGATAGATTCTATAAAGTACACTTATTTGTATAAGGACGGCAAATATATTTCGGGAACCGGTTATGATAAAACAGGAAAGGCATATCCTTTTCAAAGAGACCACGAACTGGCGAAATATAACCAGAATGACCCTATCAGTTTTATAAGGATCATGCGCGGGCATTTTAAACTTCCTAAAAACTTCGACCATAAAAAAATGAATCTTGATACTGCCCGGTTCTCTTTTATTTTAGAAAAAGACAATAGTGTTTCCCACATTGAATTTTTAGGAACCGCAGATACGGCGCTGAATAATAATTTAACAGCGGCGTTTCTGAAATGCGGGGGTTGGAGCACTGCAAAGCATTATGGAATACCGTTGAGATTAAGAATAACTTTGCCCTACCGGGAAAACGGAGAATATTTGAACAATAAATCGGACATTTACAATACCTACAAGAGAGAAATTGCTTACAAGATAGAAATACTTGGCGACTCACATTAAATAACCATTATCAAATGTCGGAGGGGTCACTACACCCCCACCGGCTCCGCAACCTCAGTCAGTAAATTCACCGCTTGGTTAATGCTGTTAACACCTTCAATTCTTAAGTGTTTTTTCCCCTGTCTGTGTCCGCACAGACAGCTTTAGGCAGGTATTTCCATAAGATTATGCATCCATCCCAACTTCCAATAAAGCAGATGCCGAAACCGAAATTAATCATCTGTTATGTGGCTGATTTTCAAATAAGAGTATATACATTTACAATAAATCTAAAACCGAAAAACCATGTATTTACTCGTCATCATATTTATCGCGCTTATATTAATCGCGATGGGTGTTCGCATCGCACAGGAATATCAACGCGCCATCGTATTTCGCCTGGGCCGGTACCATAGCACCAGGGGGCCTGGCATTTACCTTATCATCCCTTTTATTGACAGGCAGGTAACGGTAGATATCCGCACCAACACCGTCGACCTTGAACAGCAGGAAACCATCACTAAAGACAGCGTAACCATAAAAGTAAATGCGGTGCTTTGGTTTAAGGTAACCAACCCGGAGGATGCCATCATAAAAGTTGCCAATTACAACCGGGCGGTCTACCAGTTTTCGGTTACTGCATTACGGAATATTATCGGGCAACATTCCCTCGATGAAGTTTTACGCGAACGCGAAGAAATAAACAGGACCCTGCAAAAAATCGTAGACGCCGCGACCGAAAACTGGGGAATAAAAATTGAAATGGTGGAAATGAAAGACGTAGAGATCCCCGAATCCATGCAACGCGCCATGGCCCGTGAGGCAGAAGCTATCCGCGAAAAACGCGCCCGCATCGTCAAAGCCGAGGCTGAACTGGAAGCATCAATAAAACTTACGCAGGGTGCAAAACAAATGGAAGGCAGCCCGATTGCCCTTGAGTTAAGGAGGATGCAAATGCTGTCGGAAATAGGTATCGACAATAACACTACTACTGTAATTTTGATGCCTTCAGATTTTACTAATGCGGCAAAGAGTTTCACAGAGATGGTAAATAAGGATAAGAAGAAAAAAGAGGAATAGTCGCCTTTTAAAAAACCGGCCATCTACATGCAGAAGCCACTTTGTAAATTAGAGTAGTTTAAATTTTTCCGGCACAAATAATCGCAAACGATAGGTGCGGGCAAGCCTTTATGAGTCATTAACCCGCCAAAAATGATGTGGGAGAGATCAATGAGGGTGGGCACGGGTAAAGAACCAAAGTTTTACTCCGAATAGAGTATGTTGCGATATTTATCGAGATGAGTAATAGCTAACTGTATATGATGTAATGGAAACAAGTCTTTTTTTCTCTGCGACCATAATTCTTTTTTAATACTTTCTGCGTCAGTTAACGAATCAGCATGACTTAAAAAATCTACAGTAGCCAATAATTCCAACCCATATGGAGATTCAAATCCCTGTATAAACTCAGCGACTTTATCCAATCTTTCTTTTTCTGTCACTGAGGCAGATTCATCAATAAAGTCTTTGACTTCGTCTCTCTTTGAAGCAATAAGCTCAAGCGTTTCAAAAGGCTTCGCTTCTTTTTGTTCATACCCTTTTATGTAGTAACCATTTAAAGCGTAAAGCACATGCCGCACTTTACCGGAATACGGTCCGTACAGCCCTTTTTTAAAATCAAGCTTTAATTGCGTTTCGCCGAACCGCTGTAAAAAGTAACTTAATTTTTCCGCAGCAAATTCACTTGCAAATTCACCTAATGCACGGTACTGATATAATAAATATAACAACATCGCCCTTGCGGGGGTAAGCCTGGCTGCGGAAGGTTTTTCTTCCTTTTTTAAAGCTTCTTTAATGGCTAAAGTTGGCTCGTATACATATACTTTTATTTCCAGATCGGATAGTGCCTCAGTAATTAACGGTTTTACCACTTCCCAGTTAAGCCCACCGTTACCGCAGCCTAAGGGAGGTATAGCAATGGATTCGATTTTATATGTTTGGATCTGCATATGCAAATCTTTAAGGCCATCTTTTATCCATTCCATTTTTGATGGATTTCTCCAATGGGCTTTTGTGGGAAAATTAACAATGTATTTTACGCCGTTTAACCTGTTAACCGGAACAATTTGAACCTTGCCCACGTTCACTTCTTTTCGTTTCACCGCGTCCTTATATGCTTTGTAGTTTTCGGGAAATTCATTCTTAAATTGCAATGCAATCCCTTTCCCCATAACACCGACCGTGTTTACGGTATTGACTAATGCGGCTGCTTTTGCATCCAGAATATTGCCTGCTTTATAAATTATCATAATACAGCTTAGTTGGCGATACTTTTACGGGGATGTTTAAATTCATTTCTTTTAACAAATGTAATACATTTTGTTTTGCAGTATTGTTGAATACGCCAATAAAGTCGATACAACTTATTGGCAAATGATCCTTTATTAACAATTCAGATTGCTTTTTTTGTTTCCTAAGTAAATCCGTTTCGTCACTTTTCCAATAAGTATTATAAATGGTTTGCCAATCCAATAATGCAAAATCGGCTTCCGATACATAAGCTGTAGTCGTTTCGCTACGGGCATTACCATCGGTAAAGAAGTAAGCCAATTGATGTGATTTAACCTGGTCAAAAGAAGAAATGATATAAACGATTTCTTCCTGCGAGAATTTGGTTATATCTTCATATCCCAACGCTATTTGGTAAAGCATTGGAGAACGCGGGCCAAGATAAAACGGAACATATTCAGATAGTTTGCCGCCGGGAGGGTTTCGGGCATCTAAATTTTTTCGGTAATTAATTAAAGTAGGATCTCCGATTTTAATATAATTCGGATCGAAATTTGGAGATTCACTGGTGTAGAGGCCATTTCTCAGGATAAAGTTTAAATTCTTTATATGAGTAATGCGATATAGCCATATTTTTTTCGGAACATTCAATAAGCAAATATACTTTATTAAGTTTAACAGATCGCACTACACCCCCACAGGCTCCGCCACCTCCGTCAATAAATTCACCGCCTGGTTAATGCTGTTGATGCCTTCAACACTCAACCTCAAAGAGTTTTTAACCTCCTTTAAATTACACCTGCGCGGGTTGGCCTGCATAAAAGCGAGGACATTACGGAAAGCATCGGTTTCAAAGTAGGGCGATTGCTGGTTGGCGATAAAATAGCCACGCAGTACATTTTTTTTGAGGGATAGTTTTTCAAAACCAATGGCCCTGCCCAGCCATTGTAGGCGCATGGTGTTCAGCAGGTCGTTTACCTGCGGTGGTATCGGCCCGAAACGGTCTATCAGTTGTTGTTTAAAGGCTTTCAGTTCCACCTCGTTTTCCAGTTTGGAAAGATCGGTGTATAAATTATAGCGTTCGGATATACTGGTCACATACTCATCCGGGATCAGGATCTCCTGGTCGGTATCAATCTGGGTAAAGGAAATAAACGGCCTTGGTTTTTCATCGGTGAACAAGCCTTTAAATTCGTCATCCTTCAATTCCTGTATCGCTTCGTCCAAAATCTTATGGTACATTTCAAAACCGATCTCGGCAATAAAGCCGCTTTGTTCGGCGCCCAGCAGGTTGCCGCTGCCGCGGATGTCCAAATCGCGCATGGCCACGTTAAAGCCGCTGCCCAGGTCGCTGAACTCTTCGATGGCGCTCAAGCGTTTGCGGGCCTCGCTGGTGAGGGTTGATAACGGCGGGCTCAGTAAATAACAATATGCCTTTTTATTGCTCCGGCCAACCCGTCCCCGCATCTGGTGCAGGTCGCTCAGGCCGAACATATGGGCATAGTTGATGATGATGGTATTGGCATTCGGGATATCCAGGCCGGCTTCAATAATGGTAGTAGCCACCAGCACATCATACTCGTTGTTCACAAATTTCAGCATCACATCTTCCAGTGCGTCGCCTTCCAGCTGACCGTGGGCGATGCCGATACGGGCCTTTGGCACCAGTTTGTGGATCATCCCGCCTAGTTGCGGCAGGTCGGCCACCCGGTTATGGATAAAAAACACCTGGCCGCAGCGGTCAATCTCATGCTCAATGGCTTCTTTGATCAGCGTATCGTTAAACACATGCAATTCGGTAACCACCGGCTGCCGGTTGGGTGGCGGGGTCGAGATGATAGAAAGGTCCCTGGCGCCCATCAGCGAAAAATGCAGCGTACGCGGTATCGGGGTTGCGGTTAACGTCAGCGTATCCACATTGGCGCGCATTTGCTTCAGCTTTTCTTTGGTGGATACGCCGAATTTTTGCTCCTCGTCAATAATCATCAACCCAAGGTCCTTAAATTTTACGTCCTTGCTCACCAGGCGGTGGGTACCGATGATGATATCCACCTTGCCGTTCTTCAGGTTCTCCAGCGTGTCTTTGATCTGTTTGCTGGTTTTAAAGCGGTTTACATAATCAATATTGCAGGGGAAGCCTTTCAACCGGTCACTAAAGGTTTTGTAATGTTGGGCAGCGAGGATGGTGGTCGGCACTAGGATGGCCACCTGTTTACTATCCGCAACGGCCTTAAATGCGGCCCGGATAGCCACTTCGGTTTTACCAAAACCTACATCACCGCAAATGAGCCTATCCATCGGGTGCGGCGATTCCATATCCTTTTTAAAGTCGCTGGTCGCTTTTTCCTGGTCGGGCGTATCCTCGTAAATAAAAGAAGCTTCCAGTTCGGTTTGCAGGTAGGTATCCGGCGAAAAAGCATTCCCGTTCTGTGCTTTACGCACGGCGTAAAGCTTGATCAGGTCGCGGGCAATGTCTTTAACTTTTTTTTTTGTGGTTTTCTTTAGCTTTTCCCAGGTATCAGTGCCAAGTTTATTCATCCTTGGCACAGTGCCCTCCTTGCCACTATATTTGGAGATGCGGTTAAGCGAGTTGATGTTTACATACAGCAGGTCGTTATCGGCATACATCAGCCTGATCATTTCCTGGTTTTTGCCGTTTACTTCAACCTTTTCTAACCCGGCGTATTTACCAATGCCATGGTCGATATGGGTAACATAATCGCCCGGTTTAAGTTCCCGCAGTTCTTTCAGGGTAATAGCCTGCGAGCGCTGGTAGCCTTTTTTAAGTTTGTATTTATAATACCGGTCGAAGATCTGGTGATCGGTATAACAGGCCAGCTTTTGTTCCCGGTCCACAAAGCCCTCTCGGATAGAAATACTGATCGGCGTAAACTTCACCGTTTTATCCAAATCCTCCAATATCGCGTACAGCCTTTCTACCTGGCGGGCGCTGTCCGTCAGGATAAAGTTTTCGATATGGTCTGCCTCGTTATTTTTAAAATTATGGATCAGCAGGCTGAAATCTTTATTGAATGACGGCTGCGGGCGCATATCAAAATTTATGGCAGCTGTCGCCTGGTAAAAAAACTGCTTGCCAAATTCCACCACCGCAAAATCATGCAGTTGGTCGGCAATCAGTTTTTCATCGGTAAAACCAAATTTAGGGTCTATCCAGTCCGGGTTTTTATTTTTTTCTTCTGCGGATAATGCCTTCCATAACTGCGTGGCTTTTTTATAACCGCTTTGGATAATATCCAGCGTAAACTGCACATCTTTTATCCAAACCTGGCTATCGCTATCTACGTATTCCAGCAGCGAAATATTGTTTTCAGTAAGGAATTTGGATTGAACGTTTGGTACTATGGTAATCGTCTTTACCTGTTCGACTGAAAGCTGGCTCTCGATCTCAAATGTCCGTATCGACTCAATAAAATCGCCAAAAAATTCCACCCGGTAAGGCAGTTCGTGCGAGAAGGAAAATATATCTACGATGCCGCCGCGGATAGAAAACTGCCCCGGTTCATAAACAAAATCAACCCGGTCAAAATCGTACTCAATTAAAAACTCATTGATAAAATCAATACTCAGTTTATTGCTGACGGCAATTTCAAGCGTGTTTTTTTCGAGTGAGGCCCTGTCGATCACCTTTTCGGCCAATGCCTCCGGGTAAGTAACGATCAGCTGCCCGAATTCGGTTGAATGGTTCAGTTCATTCAGTACTTCGGCGCGTGCCAATACGTTGCTGCTGTCGGGTTGGGTAAATTCAAAAGGTTTGCGGTAGGAAGAGGGAAAGAGTAATATTTCTTTACCGGTAAGGTTCTCCAGGTCGGCCTGGAAATAACCGGCTTCTTCGCGGTCGGGCAACACAAAAATCATGTGCTTGTGTTGCAAAAAATACAAAGCTACCGCCACGGCGGAATCTCCTGATCCCACCAATCCACGTAACTGGATCCTCGGACTTTTTGCAGCATTCAGCGCCTGCGCCAATGCCTTTATCCGTTCATCAGTTTTATAGCGTTCTAAAATATCACGGATGTTCAAACTGTGGCAAATATACGCAAAAAAGGGTTTTTATAAGTACAATGACCTTTGGTTGTAAAATATTACAAACAAATTGGTTTAGTAATTACTTTTATTAATAAATTTATATAGAAATAGAGACCAGAGGCCGGATATTAGCTATCAGTGAAATGTTTTGAACTTACCTGATCGCTAAGCCCCAATCTCCGATTTCTACCCCTAACCGCTGATCCCTAAATTATAACCATGAAGAACGCAATTACCTTTGGCCTTTTTATAGGCATTTTAAGCGGACTCTGGATCTTTATTATTCCAAAGTTTGGCCTCACACCGCAAAGCGGTTTTATGTCTCCGGTAGAATATTGCGCAGGCCTGATCCCTTTAATCGGACTATATTTTGGCGTAAGAAGTTACCGCAATAACGATTGTAAGGGCAAAATGGGATTTTTGGAAGGATTGATACAGGCGTTTAAAATATTGCTGATCGGTGGAGTGGTGGCAGTTGCCGCCGCTATAGTTTATGTTGACGAAATAAACAGGCAGGACATCACCGATTTTTCAGGCAGAATGTTTGGCGCATTATTAGTAGGTTTACTACTGGCTTTGGGCGTAGCTGCCCTTTTTACAACGAAGCACAATAAGGTTGATTAAACAGCTTTTTAATAAATATTTTGAACTGGTTTTTTGGACCGCTGCGTTGGTTTCACTGGCGCTTACCGATCCGACCAGCCAGGCGCATTTCTCTTTATGCCCATTAAAGGCCATGGGCTATAAATGGTGCCCCGGCTGCGGTTTGGGGCATGCTATTTCTTTTCTATTCCATGGCGATATCCGCGCATCGTTCCATGCGCATTGGCTGGGCATCCCCACAGTTATTATGCTTTTGTATCGTATTTATACTTTGACCAGGCAGCGGGTAAAACCGGGGATGGCATTTGGTGCGACAAAAGCTTTCTGATCATAAAAACCTTCCTGAAGGACTTTTTACACCGTCTCTTCCATCAGCAGAGAAGCTGCCGTTTCTCCTGACACAATGGTTTTAACAGGCCCGGGAGACCGCTACTTCGGCACCAGCTTCGGCGCAATCCTGGTAAACACCCCCGGCGCAAAACGCATAACCCAAATGGCGAATCTTTCGCCGCTAAATTTGCCAATATAAGCCTCAAAGGCGCCTCTTCTGATGGCTTTCATGATCTGAATTGCCGCACGGTCAGCGGATAGTCCATTTTCAATGTTTTCGGAAGGCTTGTTCAACCCATAAGGTTTGTTGGTGACAGCGAAAAGTGAAATATTGGTGCGGATATAACCGGGCGTTAGAATGGTGACTTTGATATTGTCGGCCGCAACCTCCGCCCGCAGGCAATCAAAAAAACCATGCAGGGCATGTTTGGCCGCGGCATATGCTGACCGCATGGGTGTACCGATCTTCCCCATCACGCTGCTGGTAACTACAAAATGCCCCGCCCTACGCGCTACGAAATGCGGCAGCAGCGCCCGGGTAAGTTCCACATAGCTAAAATAATCCACTTCCATTACCCGGCGGTGCGCCTCTATACCGGTTTCAATCACCAGCCCGCGTTGGGTAACCCCGCCATTGTGCACCATGATATCGATATGCCCGAAACAAATGATCGCATCCGCCACCTTGCCTTCCAGCGAGGCCGCGTCCGCAAGGTCAAGCGGCAATAGCTGCACACTTCCCGGATCGCTGCAGGCCTGTTTCACTCTTTCCAGTTCATCCATCCTGCGGCCCGATAAGATCAGCTTTGCGCCTGCCGCCGACATGGCATAAGCCAGCGCCTCGCCAATGCCCGAAGAGGCGCCGGTTATCCAGGTAACTTTGTTGTTGAAGTGGTTATTCATGGGGTTGAGATTAGGTCGGGAGAGCAATTTTCGCTCTAATTTAAATAAAATCGAATTGTTGGAAAGTTTGAAAAATATTTTTAACCGTAGGGGCGACCCTTGTGGTCGCCCTTGAAATGATCTCCATTTGGGCGACCACAAGGGTCGCCCCTAC
>NZ_CAIWNH010000553.1 GCF_903913935.1 uncultured Mucilaginibacter sp. | reverse complement strand
TTTTAAACCTAATGGAACATAACCTTAAATTGTTTTTAAAATCCATCGGCACCCTATGCCTGCTTGTATTAGTGTTTGCTTTTACCTTGCCTGCATTCATCAAAAGCAGTAACGGTTCCGGACCCGGTGTAACACTAATACCATCAGAAAAGTTTTACGTAAACTCATTTGTTGATTGTAATATGGCGGAAGCCTGGATCGGCGATACTCTACGTATTTTTCCGGGCAAATATGGTGAAGATCCACTATGGGGCGATTCACGCAATCTTAAATTCGCCGATGGGCGCAGCGCCGATGAGGCATTTAAAACCCAGCCCACAGGATTTAAGGAACCTTTATTACCGCCGAATGTAAAACCGCTGAACGCTGGCCTACATGGCGCCATATGGTTTGAGACCGTTTACCAGGATAGCGGAGACCAAAGTGGAAAAACATTGTATGCTGTTTACCACAACGAAAACTATCCTGTCACGTTCCCATACGACCCCGCATCGGGCAATGGTTATATTGACAAAGACTGGCCACAGGGATTAACAGGCGCGGCTACCCCTGCCGCCGTTTGCAGGATAGGTATCATGAAATCAACTAACGGCGGACGAAGCTGGGTGGACAAAGGTATTTTTATTGAAGATAAGCAGGCAAGGATGATCCTTCGGCCTAACAATACATCTGTGACTTTTGCAGGTGGCGTTGGTGACCCATCAGCCGTAGCATCAAACGGCTACCTTTATCTATTTTATGGGGAATATGGCTATGCAGGCGCTTACTCCGCCAGTACCTACAATACTGAAACGGAAAGAAAAGGGCAATGCATAAGTGTGGCGCGCATTAATCTATCAGACCTGGATTATCCGGCAGGTAAAGCGATGCGCTGGAGCGGAAAAAATTTTGACATCCCCTATGATGGCATAGGAAACCCGATTGCAAAGCTGCAAATATCTCCAGCGAATGGCGGTGGTCCTGCGTCAAACCCCGCTTCTAAGTTTTATTGGGGGCCATCAGTAAGCTGGAACACCTATCTCCATTGCTGGGTAATGCTGATGGCAAAGGCCGAAGGCCCGTCTTGGAAAGGGAGTAGTGTTTATATTTCATTTAATAAGAATCAGGATCTTGGCCGAGGCAATAATTCGCAACAATGGTCGGTCCCGAAACTATTATTGGATAAGCCCGGACACATCGTATGGTACCCTTCTTTGCAGCCGACCCAATCAGCTGAAGACATAAAAAATAAAAATACTTGTGTTAAATTAGGCAGGGAAGCACGATTATTTTTAAAAGATCAATTTAAAGATTCAAGCTATTATTTTTCAGAATATAAACTGAAGTTCGAAATGTAAATTGCCTTTTTTATCTTACCATCAGGATAAGAAACATGATAATAATGCTGAAAGCGGTAAATGTTAAAGTTCTTACATCCGGCGTCGTTACACTTTACTATCAATCAATTAAACAAGCATAAACAATTAAAAAAATGAAAAAAATCAACATTATTTATTGGGTCTCTACCATCCTGATCCTACTTTTAATGCTATGGTCAGCCATCGGTAGTTTCATGAAAAATCCTGATGCTGCCAAAATGATGGCTCAAATGGGTTATCAGGCTTATGTTTTCCACTTTTTAGCTGTCGCCAAAATCCTGGGAATAATCGCCATACTTACTCCTGGCTTTCCAAGGTTAAAGGAATGGGCGTATGCCGGCTTTACTTTTGATTTAATCGGCGCAACCTATTCCATGTATGCCACAGGTTTCCCGGTCACTAATTGGGCGCCAATGTTTATTTTCATAGCGATACTGGCAGTTTCTTATATTTATTATCACAAAAGAGTAGCGGCAGGCGGGTTTAAAGATGCCGCGATGTAAAAACAAATGACTAAACCGACTGCTTCAGGCAAATTAAGACCGTTTTTTAAGCTATTTGGCGAGGCTCTTGCAGGGAGCGAACAGGATTATACAACAGGCAGCATTCGCAGGGCGGTATTGCTGCTTGCCATTCCTATGATCCTGGAAATGTCGCTCGAATCGATTTTCGCCGTTGTTGATATCTTTTTTGTAGGCAAACTGGGCGATGCAGCGGTAGCAACAGTTGGTCTGACCGAATCGGTGCTCAGTATAGTTTATTCCATAGCCATGGGTTTAAGTATGGCGGCTACCGCACTTGTTGCACGGCGTGTTGGCGAAAAAAGATACCGGGAGGCGGCCCATGCAGGCATGCAGGTGATCGTGTTTGCGCTGGTACTTTCGTTGATCATGTCGGTTGTTGGGGTAACTTTCGCGCGAAACATCCTGCAAATGATGGGCGCAAACGATAAAATGATAGCAGAAAATATTCGTTATACCCAGATCATGTATGGCGGCAACCTGGTTATCATGCTGTTATTTTTAATTAATGGTATATTTAGGGGTGCCGGGGATGCAAGTATTGCTATGCGTAGTTTATGGATCAGTAATGGCTGCAATATTATTTTGTGCCCTTTGTTAATTTACGGTTGGGGCCCACTACCTGGCCTTGGCCTTCAGGGTGCTGCGATTGCAACCACTATCGGCCGTGGTATTGGGGTTTTGTATCAATTGTACCGTTTGTTTATTAAACAAGGTTTGCTAACTTTTTATCTGCACCAACTCAAACCTCACAAGGAACTTATGCTGCAGATCATTAAAATCGGAAGCAGTGCCGCCGTACAGTTTTTGGTAAGTTCAGGCGGGTGGATATTTTTGACGCGATTGATGGCCAGTTTTCAAGTAGCAGCCGTGGCTGGTTACCAGATAGGCATCCGCTTGCTGATATTTTTCCTGCTGCCGGCATGGGGCATGAGTAATGCCGCAGCTACTTTAACCGGCCAAAATTTGGGGGCGGGCCACCCGGAAAGGGCTGAAAAAAGCGTGTGGATAACTACCGGATACGTTACCATTTATATGGTGCTCGTCAGTTTGTTTTTCTTTCTTTTTGGCACCCCGGTAGTAAACTTTATAAATACCGACCCGCAGGCACGGCATTTTGCCATACAAACGCTCCGGATCGTCAGCTTAAGCTACATCTTCTTCGGAGTGGAAATGGTTATGTTAAACGCCTATAATGGCGCCGGCGATACGCGAACACCGACCCTGGTTTATTTCATAGGGTCGTGGCTTTTTCAAATTCCGCTGGCATGGTTTTTAAGCCAATACTACATTAAAGAACCAAAAGCAATTTTTATAGCGATCGTAATTTCGCAATTTGTAACTGCTCTGTTAAGTTTTTACCTTTTCAGACAAGGCAGGTGGAAAACGGTAAAAGTGTAAATGAAAAAGGGCCGCAACTTTAGCGACCCATTTAACCCAAACCACACTTTCCTGTTTTAACCCAAACCACACATCGCCGGCCTTAAAAAGCCAATGCCTCTATATTAGCAAATTCAAAATCATCAGGAAGTGCTACTTTATCGGTAATTTCCCTTATGATCAGGTCGAGCTCATCTGCCGATATTTCAAGGTAATTCAATACCCTTTCCATTTCATTATTGTTATCTTTTATCACTTTTAAAACGGCGATCAACCCTAGTATCCGGGCTACCGGAGCTCTAACCATATGGGATTGTATCCATGATATCTCCCGTAATTTTTCATTTTGCTCTTCAATCGCCTTAGTATACCTCAGTTTTTCTGTAACATCTATCACTAAAACAAGTTTGGCTTTCCTGCCCTTATGCATAATAGTGCTACCCTGTATTTCAACATAGATGATATTGCCGTTTTTTAATTTATGCCGGTAAGACCCTTTCAGATTTAATAGATCCTCGTTTTGCGAGAAGCCTTCCACCAACACTGGAATATCTTCTGCAGGCCGGATATCGCGTATGGTCATTTTTAAAAATTCATCGCGGCTATATCCATAATGCCTTATGGCCGCTCTGTTAACATTCAGGAACTCCATGGTTTCCAAATCAACCACATACATGGGCATCGGGCTCAAATGAAACAATTCACTGTATTTCTTTTCTGATTCTTCCAGGGCGCTGGTTGCCTTTTTTCTCTCTATCCCGTAAACAATACTTTTATAAAGAGTTAAAGAGGTCAACTCGTCTTTTAACAAATAATCTGACACACCAAGTGAAAGGGATTTCGCACCGAAACAGAAATCGGAGTTCCCTGTCAAAACAATTACCGGAATTTTCCGGCAAAGTGCTACAATTTCTAAAATAAGCTCAACACCTGATTTATCCGGAAGTGAGAGGTCCAACAACACCGCATCGATCAGTCCGTTTTGAAATGATAGAATTTCCTTTGCAGTTTTAAAACTCCGCGCGTTGTTGAGCTTTAAGTATTCAATATGTTCCAATAAAAAATCTTCAACCAAGGTAACATCGCCAGGATTATCTTCGATAACTAAAATAGTATATGGCCTTTTATCTATTTTCATTTTATTTTGAATTAATCCTGTTTAGTTATGTATCAATTAAGTATATATCCAGCCGTTACCTGTTCAATTTCAAGGTCAATTGAAGAAACCAAATTATGACCACAACAAAAACAAATATGCGGCGCTAAAACATTGTCATTGTGTTTAAGTATCACTAAGTCAAAAGTAATTCATTAAACTACCG
>NZ_CAIWNH010000552.1 GCF_903913935.1 uncultured Mucilaginibacter sp. | reverse complement strand
TTAAAAAATATTGCAGATAAAAAATATTTACATACTTTTACGCCTATCAAAATAATAGGAATTGTGGATGTAGTAGGTAAAGTAGATGCAGTGGGAGCAATAGAATAATAATAAAATGATAAATTAATGAAAATAGACCATATCTATAGCGCTTTTAAACCCAGCTGTTATTTGTAACACATCAGCTTTACAAAGAACAAACCCCTACGCAACACTTTAAACAATTTAAAATCCTTATATATTAAACTCAACACCATGAAACAACGTTACCTAACCAGAACACTACTCCTACTGAGTATATTATTCACCTCAATTTTTGCTAAGGCGCAGCAGAACGATGACGTTATCAACGTCCTTTTGAAAAAACATGTGATCAGCCAACAGGAAGCCGACTCTATCCGCTCAGATGAAGCCATTAAAGCGCAGGCTAAAAAAGATAAGGAGCATGTGATCTCAGTGGGTACTAAAGCTTTACAGATCAGCGGGCTATTACAGGAACGTTACCAGGCTTTTCAGCAGGTAAGTTCAAACAATGGATTTGATCTTCGCCGCATCCGTTTGATTGTATCAGGCAATGTAACAGACAATTGGTCGTACTACACGCAAACAGAGCTAGGCGGCTCCGGTGTAAAACTGGTTGATGCCTACACCGCCTATAAATTCGGCGATATATTAAAAGTTTCGGCAGGGCAATTCAAAATCCCTTTTTCGCTTGAAAGCCTAACCTCAGATGCGCAGCTTGAATTTATCGATCGCTCACAGGTTGTTGAAGCGCTGGTTGGACGCTCCAAAGATGTTATTTCGGTTACGCCAGGTAACCAGCAGGGTCGCGACATAGGCCTGCAGATCAACGGTAGCTTTGCTAAAATAGATAATAACTACCTTTTTGACTATACATTCGGCGTATTTAACGGCGCAGGTTATGATGTTACAGGTGATAACAACTACAATAAAGATATTGCAGGAAGGTTAAGCATCCATCCGGTTACAGGTTTAATTGTTTCAGGTAATTTTTATAATGGCGTTGCCAATTATGGTACACCTGCAAAAAATCAAAAACGCAACCGCGGCGGCTTCGATGCACGCTATGTGATCGGGCCGTTTTCGGTACAGGCTGAATATGACAAAGGTACAGATGGATCAATCAAAAGAGATGGCTACTTTGCGCAGGCTGCCTACTTTATCGTTCCTAAAAAATTACAGATTGCCGCTAAATATGATACGTACGATCCCAATAAAACAACACCAACAGACCGTACCAAGATATATACCGGTGGCGTAAACTACTTCTTTAACAATTGGGCAAGACTTACCGTTGATTACCTTGACCGCCGTGAAGAAACCGCAGTACAGGTTAAAAACGACATCCTTGAAGTGCAATTACAATTAGCTTTTTAAATAAACAACCATGAAAAAGATATTATTAAAATGGCAATTGGTGCCTGTATTGATCGTTGCCGCTTTATTAGTTTCTTCGTTTGTTAAGCCGGTTCCCCCTAAACCAGTGTCAGATGACCTTGAAGGAACAATAAGCATATCAGGAGCATTTGCCCTGTACCCTATCACTGTTAAATGGGCCGATGAATTTAAAAAACTGCACCCTAAAGTAACTTTTAATATTTCTGCCGGTGGCGCAGGAAAAGGGATTACTGATGCACTATCAGGATTAGTCGATATCGGATTAGCATCACGGGATATTGATCCAGCCGAAGTAAAAAAAGGCGCTTACACCATTTATGTAACAAAAGATGCAGTGGTGCCAACATTTAATACCGCTAACCCCAATGCTGCTGCTATTTTGGCAAAAGGTGTTAAGAAAGGGCAATTTAGTGACATTTTTGTGAGCGGCAACATTAAAAACTGGAAACAGGTTGCAGGTAAAGTAGATGTACCAATACATGTTTACACCCGCTCTGATGCCGCAGGAGCAGCAGAAACCTGGGCTAAATATTTCGGCAAAAAGCAGGAGGACCTGTTGGGCGTCGGCGTTTATGGCGATCCGGGCCTTGCTCAGGCTGTTAAAAAAGATGTTACTGCTATCGGTTTTAATAACCTTGCCTACCTGTACGACTTAAAAACCCGCAAACAGGTGGCCGGTGTGCATGCCTTACCGATTGATGTAAACGGTAACGGAAAAATTGACCCCGAAGAAAATTTTTATGATACTATTGATCAGTTAACAGATGCTATTGGCGCCGGGAAATATCCCTCTCCCCCTGCCCGCAACCTGGGTTTCCTTTTTAAAGGTAAACCAAAGAAAAAGGAGATCGTTGCGTTTGTAAAGTTCGTGTTAACCACCGGCCAGAAAGATGTAGATGAAAGTGGTTATATCGCCCTGTCAGCAGCAAAAATACAGGAGGAGCTGAAAAAGGTAGATTAAAAAGTTCATAGCTCATGGTTCATTGTTCATGGCGGTACATTTCGAGGATTAAATGAATTTGCCAATCAAACTGAGGATGAACCATGAGCTATCAACCATGAACCAGGAACAATATGTATAAACTAAGACTATTCAAAGATAGATTCATGTCGAAACTGATGCTGGTATTAACGCTGGCATCAGTTTCGGTATTATTCGTCATCGGTATAGGGTTGTATTACCATTCTATTCCGATACTGCACAAATTATCACTTTCCGACCTGTTGACTACCAGCGTATGGAAACCGCTGAAAGGTTTATTCGGCTTTTACCCGTTCATAATGGGTACTTTATGGGTTACAGCTATTTCTATAATTATAGCGTTGCCACTTTGCCTGCTTACGGCCTTGTATATTAACGAATACGCACCGGCTCGGATCAGGAAAATACTTACCCCATTTGTTAACTTACTTTCGGGTATCCCGCCGGTAATTTTCGGAGTTTGGGGGGTGCTGTTTATTATTCCGTTGATCCAGGATCATATCGCGCCTCATTTTGTGGCTTTCTCAACAGGCTATAGCGTTTTGGCAGGCGGTATTGTGTTGGCAGTAATGATCTTCCCATTAATTGTGAGCATTATTACTGAAGTATTGCGCACTATCCCGCAGGACCTTCGGGATGCCTCCCTCTCCTTAGGCGCTACCAAATGGGAGACAACGCGCAAAGTAATATTGCGCAAAGCGCTTCCCGGCATTATTGCAGCACTGGTGCTGGCTATATCAAGGTCCTTTGGCGAAACTATTGCGGTGCTGATGGTTTGCGGTAACAATGCTGCCGTACCGCATTCGGTTTTTGATCCGGGTTATCCCCTGCCTGCGCTCATCGCTAACAACTACGGCGAAATGCTTTCCATCCCCATGTACGACTCGGTGCTGATGTTTGCCGCATTGTTACTTTTTATTATTATCCTGCTGTTCAATTTAATATCCAGGGTTATTCTTGCCCGCCTTGAAAGGAAACTTGCCACATGAAACGTAGAAAATTTGAAGAATTGTTTTTCAGGGTATTAATGGTACTGGCAACAATATTTGTGGCAGGTAGCTTTTTCCTTATCGTGGGTACCATATTTTATAAAGGGGCACCCTATATGAACCTCGATATGATCACCAAAACGCCTGGCGGCGGTTTTTATATCGGTAAAGAAGGTGGCATATTAAACGCTATCATCGGCTCTATGTATATAGCCGGTGGAGCCACCGTGTTGGGTTTGCTGATCAGCATACCGGTAGCCATTTACATCAACATGTATATGGATGGCAAAACATTTTTAAAAAATACCCTGCGAATGGCATTTGACGTGCTGTTTGGTATCCCGTCTATCGTTTATGGCGCCTTTGGCTTTTTGATCATGGTTTATTTTGGTTTGAGGGCTTCACTTTTAGGCGGCATCATTGCGGTTACCCTGCTGGTTATCCCCATTTTAGTTCGTACGCTCGACGAAGTGATCCGCACCGTACCACTGGAATTGCGCGACGCTGCCCTATCCCTCGGCTCAACCCGCTGGGAAATGGCCAAAGTGGTATTAAGGCAGATCAGGCCGGGAATATTTACAGCGATATTGTTATCATTCGGCCGTGCCATTGGCGATGTGGCATCGGTACTGTTTACAGCCGGTTTCAGCGATAATATCCCCACATCGCTACATGAACCAGCAGCTACCCTGCCGTTAGCTATATTTTTCCAGTTAAGCAGCCCGGTTGAAGAAGTGCAGGGGCGTGGTTATGCCTCGGCCCTGGTGCTCACCATCGTCGTTTTAATAATCACCGTTTTATCGGAAGCATTGATCAAGAATTTTTTCAAACATAAAATCTAATGGACAACAAATCTCTTATAAGTGTTCAGCAATTAAATGTCCATATTGGCAACCAGCATATTTTAAAGGATATCAATATTGATATCCCTGATAAAAAAGTCACCTCTATTATCGGTCCGTCAGGCTGCGGAAAAACTACATTACTTAAAACATTTAACCGTTTACTCGATAATTCGGCAGATGTAAAGATCACCGGCAAAGTACTGGTGGATGGCGAAAATATTTACGCCCCTGATGTGGAAGTAACCCACATCCGCCAAAAAATGGGATTGCTTTCTCAGCGCCCTTATCCCTTGCCGATGTCTATTTATGATAATGTGGCTTACGGGCCCCGCATCCATGGCACCCGCAAAAAGCACGACTTGGATGAGCTGGTGGAAAAGCAGCTAAAAGCAACGGGTTTATGGGAAGAAGTAAAAGACAGGTTGCATGCTTCGGCCACACGTTTATCTATCGGCCAGCAACAACGGTTGTGCCTGGCGCGTGGTTTGGCCGTGGGCCCCGAAATTATTTTGGGTGATGAATCCACCTCGGCGCTTGACCCTGTATCTACCCATATTATTGAAGACCTGTTTGTGCAGTTAAAAGAAAAGTACACCATCGTGCTCGTAACACACATTCTACGCCAGGCGGCAAGGATCTCTGATCATATCATCTTTGTATACATGGGCAAGATCATTGAAGCAGGCCCCACTAACGAGATCTTGCAAAACCCGAAAGAAGAATTGACCAAACAATATGTAAAAGGCTTTATTACCTAAATTGGAGTATTTGCGCCATTTTTTAGA
>NZ_CAIWNH010000551.1 GCF_903913935.1 uncultured Mucilaginibacter sp. | reverse complement strand
GTGAATTGAAAATCTTTACCCTGTTATTAAACCCGTCAATTTTATCATTAACGGCTATTGCCGCTGCTGTTTTGGTCGTGTCGGTACTTCGGTACTGGTAAGGCGATAAGTTGCCTACGGTAGTAATTACCGGCGTTAACGCAGCGGTGGTATCTTTGGGGTTCAGCTTCACCAGGTTCAATTGGTCGGGATTTGGGTTGTAGTCCACCAGGCCCTCATATTCGCCCAATATCGCTGCCGCCAGGCGGTGCTGGATACGGTAGGACTCTTCCACCAATTTTTCTTTTACGCTGTTTTGAAATCCGTTGAAAAGCAATTGCGTAAAGTCATAGGCCTTGGTTTTTAAAACAGAATTCTGCACCGAATAATAATTGCTCAGCGTTTTGTTTTTTGTATACAAGGTACCCAAATTGGTGCTAAACAGCGAGAAACCCGCACTACCGGCTTGTAAGCCTGCATCAGCTTCGTTACCATAGGTGTAAAATTGCTTGCCCGATATTTCAAGGTCATCTACCCGCTCGTACGAGGATAAAAAGTACAATCGATAATGCTGGTACTGCTGGTCGGGGTTGTCAATTTGGTCGTAACAGTTTTGTAAAAAGGCCTCAAATGCTTTGTCAGTAATGATCTGGTATATATTGGCATTAGCACTTGGTTTCCATCGCAGCAAGGATAGTTTGGCTTTAAACTGCAGTTCCTGGGCATTATCCACCTTCAGGGAGTCAAACAGTTTGGCAATATAGGACACAGACACGCCGGCCTGCGCGCGGCGGTTATTATCAACCAGGGCGTAAACACTATCCTGTATAGTGAAATAATTTTCGGTATTGTTCCAGAAAGATGGCTCCAACGGTGGCAGCAGCAGGCGGTTTGTTTTTGTATCGACAAAAATAAAGGTGCCCAGCGGGTACACATTCTGGAAATGTGTTTTCCAGCAGCGAAAGGCTGCTCATCGACGATGAATCCATCTTCATCAAAAAATTCAGCACTTTATTATGTTCCAGCTGCAAACTCAATCCCTCCATCGACTCAAAGTTTGAACTTTCTTTTACGGGGATAATGATGGGGATGTAATAAACCATTTCCTTTTGCTTGCTCAAGAAACTAAAGTTCCGGCTCACGATCACAGATGTTTCGTTTTCGGCATCCTGACCGTAAAAGCCTATGGTATCGCCTTTATCGACTGAAACCTCCTTAACCCTTTCCTCGCCGGGGGCGAGTTTGATCAGCGATTTAAGCTTATAGTCACCTGATTTTTTGTTGATCTTATAAAATACTGTTACTACATTTTTAGTAGTGTTTTTTACCCTGAATTTAAAGCCTTCGGCACTAACCATAAGGGGCATTAACAGCATCAAAAGCGCTAAAACTTTTAAAGATCGGGCTGTTAAAATTGTTCGGTTTGACTTGTTTTGAGATCGAATCTGAGAAGTAGATAAAAACATAGTGATGATTTTTATTTTGTCCCGTTTACCCGTGGCGTGTGGATAAACTATACATAAAAGACATTAAGAATTAAAGGTTGTTTTAATTAATAACACTTAGTTTGGTATTTTAGTGCTTTATAACCAGTTTGTGACAAAGGCTTTGGCGCAATTTGTAATTGCGAACGAGCCTGCCTGCCGGTAGGCATGGAACGAGTGAAGCAATCGCGAACTATGCATGACCGCGTTGCTTATTATTCCTTTTCCACCAAATGATACCGGCCACTCCGGATCATTTTTTGTTCGTAGGGTGAAAATGCTTCCCTGCCACCAAAATCCTGCACCCAATAAGCATTGTTAAAAGCAACCCCGACCTCTTTAAACTGGGGGCTCATCAGGTTTTTACAATGCCCCGGGCTATGAAACCAGCCTTTCATTACCTCGGCAATACTTTCCGGGCCCTCGGCAATATTTTCGCCGATGGCGTAACTTTTATAGTCTTTATAGCTATAACCTGCCGCACGGATCCTGTCCTGCATGGTGCGCCCGTCAAAACTTGTATGGCTAAAATAATTCCGGTTGGCCATGTCAGCAGCATGCCCCATTGACGATATTTCCAGTTGATCGTTCCATACCAGTGGTGGTACTGGTGGCATGTAATTAACGCCGCAGTTGCAGCCTGTTTCCCTTACCCTGTTAATTTCCTTTAAAAATGCCCGCCTGAATTGTGGCGTGCTTACTGTTTCCTGGCCGTAGGCACGAGACAATATGAAGGTAATAACTAGTATAATGATGATGTTGATGATCCATTTCATACCTGTAAGACAATTAAACGACCCTCAAGTTTAAAAAGAAAAGAAATTATATGAACTGTTTAAATCTTTCTGTCCTCCGTGGTAAAAAAATAACCGGAAAGTTCAGGGAGGCGACGTATAGAGCGCTGTGGCCTGTCGGCTTTAAATTAATATAAAACAATGCGAAAGGTATTTATTATTATTTTTTGTTTGGACCGATAGGGGTGGTCGTCTACTGTCGCCTTCTGATGCGGTTAACTGTAAGCACAGCAATCACAATCAATAAAATAGCAGCCAGTAAAATTATAATGAAGCGATTTTTGCCGGAGAGCTGTTTTTGGAGGATTTCCTGGTAGTGGCTGATAAAAGTTTTTTTTTTGCCAGCTGCAATTCCTGTCTCTTTTTTTGCGCGGCGATTTTTGCCAGTAATGCTTCATCACTTTTGCGGATACTGTCAAGCAACGCGTCGCGTTTCTTTAGCACGGCAGCTTCTTTAGGATGATTTTGCAACAGGTTATATAACTGGGCGTAATTTTTTAACACTTCTATCTGCGTTCTTGGTGCATGAGTGGTAATTGAAAGCTTAAGGGCCTCGTCAAGATCGCCCATTGCAAGGGTATAGTCTTTGATATCGCTCTTAATAGCCGCAAGTGTTAATAAAGATGTGATGACATTGGGCGTATCGTTTTTGGTACGCGAAAGTGTGTTGGATTGTAAAATAAACCATTTTGCCTGCGCGAATTTCTTCTGGGCGTGATAAACTTTAGCCAGGTTATCATAGCATATCCGCAAACCTACGCTGTCGTTATAAATGGAGTATTGCCTGATGGCTTGTAAAGTATATTCAATTGCCAGGTTTTGGTGTTCGTACCTTTTTGTTTTACTGGCGATAGTGTCGTAATCCAAATACTTTAATGCGATCCGCGTATTTAGTATGGCCTTAAGGGTATCGCTCGTGGTTATATTTAACTCCTGCTTCAGGCTGTCAAGGTTATTGATCTTTAATAGTTCTGCAATTTTTAGCTGTTCATTCCGCAGCATGATTTTCTGCAGTCGTGCCTGCCTGGCCTGTTCTACCAAAATCGAGGCCCTCAGGCTATCTAATTGAATCAATGAAGTAACCCGTCTTAGGTTTTCATCAGTTTCGGTCGCACTATTATCATTCGCTTCAGTTGCCGGCGGCGCCAATGTTGGGTTATCCGGGGCTTTTATTTTATTCACTTCTGATCCGGGCGAATTGACCGGTGGCAACGATGCCGATAGTTTCGGCCTGTCGTTATTACTAATTCCTGTTAATGTCTTTGCACTGTCTGCAGGGTGTTGTGCCATTAAATTAATCAGGCTGTCTACAGTACCTGTAAATACGTTTGACGTCACACTATCGGCCACACTGCTTACAGGTAATGTTTTAACCGAATCCGCTTTATGATTGATGGGTGATGTTTTTGTTGAATCTTGTTTTTGTACAGCAGGTGCTGTTTTAACAGAATCCGATTCAGTTTTTGCCGGCGCTTTTTTTATGGAGTCCGCGTCATGGTCTTTTCCTGATGTTCTCAACGTATCAGGTTGAAAAGCGGCAGCAGACAGTCTCAGCGCGGTAAGTAAAACGATCAGCGTAAAAACTTTTCTCATAAGCGGTTAAGCATTAGGGCTTTAAAGATAGCTATATCATTTCAAATAACATGCCTTTTACGGCCAAAAAGCGCTCTTTTTTCAATGTTTTGGCAAAAAACACGCTAAAACGCCTTGTTTTCAGCGCTTTTCATGGCTAAAAGTCCAGTTAAATTATTTTAACAAGTGTTTAAAATCCTAAATAACCAGAAGCAATAAAGGCACAAAATGTAGGATAAAACACCCAGAATGCCTTTTATAATGGAATTTTATTGAATAGATTTTTGGTAACGTTTTAAAAATGCTCCAAAAAAAGGTACTCTTTTCAATAGGATATTGAAGAGGATGATGCCTATGGAGGCGCAAATGATGCCGGCGATAACATCCACAATATAATGGTGACTGGCATAAACGGCGGTAAACCAAATACCCAGCATTACTAATACTAAAAATATATTAGCTAGTCCCATTCGGTTTTTTATGCTGTAGTATAAAGCGATAACCGGGTATGAAGAATGCAATGATGGCATTGCCGCAAAAACATTTGATCCTTTTGAATATATGGATTTGAAAATACCTGCATGAAAATAATTATCAAATTTAACCAGTCCTGCTGTATTGCCATGGGTGCCCGGGATAAAAGTAAACCCGTGGTATTCTACATACCAGGGTGGCGCTGCCGGGTACAGGTAATAAACGATAAAGCCTAAAAAGTTCACCAAAACAAAAGTGAAAGAGAAATAAAGAAACTGTTCCCTGTTTTTAAAAAATAAATAGGCTGCAAAAGCAAGTGGAACAGGTATCCAGCACAGGTAAAATATGCCGCCCATGATATCTAAAAAAGTGTTGCCGTTTAGCCTCCAGTATTCATTAGGGGTAATGAACTTCCCGTGATAATTGAATCCAAAAAGATGCTTTTCAAAGTTATAAAGGTCGGCAATATGGACGGAATTATATTTATAGTTAGGAAACGCCTTCATGTAATCAAAGATGATCCAATAAACTATAAATATAGAAAAGCCCAGAATGAATTTACGGGTTACCGGCGACAGGAAATAGAGCAGATTGAATAGCCCGATTAAAAACAACTGGTCGGTTTTGAAGCCGACCATGTAATAGGAAATAGCTAAATAAGCTACTGAAAAGGCAAAAACAGCAAGGCCCTGTCGTATGGTGGTTTTCACCCCAATACTAAAAGGAATACCCATGCTATTTTTTTACAAAATCAGAACCGAAAACCTTATCCCATAGGGGTGAGCTAACGCCGTAACCTTTATCAGGATCCTGGTAATGATGCAGCATGTGGTGCTGCTTTATTTTCTTCCACACGTTGCCTTTAAAATTAAAATGATGGATGGCGTAGTGAGTAATGTCATAGAATAAATAACCCAGGATAAACCCGGGGAAAAATCCCCATATATCGTTTGCCGGCAATATGGCATTAAATAAAAAGTAAAACAGCGCCGCCAGCGGAATGCTTACCGAAGGGGGTAATACCAGGCGCATGGCATCGCTGGGATAATCATGATGAACCCCGTGGAAAATAAAGTGGATCCTTTGCGCCCAGGGTTTATCTGCAGGGGCGTAATGAAACACAAAACGGTGCATTATATATTCAACCAGAGTCCAGACAAACAAGCCTAGTGCAAACAGTTCAATAAATGAGAGTATGCCTATTGCGTTCTCAAAGTTTTTATAGATACAAAAACCTATTACAGGGATAAATATAAACAGGGGAACGGTCCAGTGTACTTTTGATAAATTTTCTAAAAAGCTGCTTTTAAACATTCTCACAGAGTCCTGTGAATTTGAAACATAGTTTTTTTTCATAGCCTGGGCAGGTTAAAAATGTTTGATGATTTCTATTCCTGTAATGAATTTGTTAATAAAACCCGATATCCTTTTTTAAAGATCATGGATTTCGGTCAATTTTAATAAAGATTTGTTAAAACTAAAATGATTTTAATCATTTGTTACG
This sequence comes from uncultured Mucilaginibacter sp., assembly GCF_903913935.1. Lineage (GTDB taxonomy): Bacteria > Bacteroidota > Bacteroidia > Sphingobacteriales > Sphingobacteriaceae > Mucilaginibacter. Next base: position 3,545 of record NZ_CAIWNH010000551.1, on the reverse strand, counting down.
AAGATATGATATTTCCGTTTGATGTTGCAATTTTAAGGGCAATAACTTACAAGCGATCTTTAATGCCTCTTGCGTTGTTGTCCTTTTCTAAAAGAGCTTTTTTAGCATCCAACAACCTTTTAAAAGCAGTAATATTGGTCAAGATTGCCACGCCCACAATTGGAATAGTAAAAATTGACATGGTGTCGAAGATATGAAACTTAATGGCCGGGACATAAAGTTTATAATCGCCGCCAATATAAAAGGAAGTGATTCCACATAAAATTGCGCATAAGCCAATAGTAACCACACGCTCGGGGCGCTGCATCAGGCCGCCTTTACATTCAATGCCCAACCCTTCGGCCCTGGCCCTTACGTAGCTTACCATCATCGATCCCATTAATGCAATAAAAGCAAAAATTGAACTTAAAAAATAATGATGACCGACAAGGTAATAGCAGATCCCCAAAAACATGATCAGTTCGCTGTACCGGTCTAGCACCGAATCATAAAGGGCGCCAAAAGTTGATTTCATATTACCCAGCCGTGCCACCTGCCCGTCCAGCATATCGAATAAGCCGGCAAACAGAATCAGCGCACCTGCCCAGCCAACATATGACAGATCGCCGCGGTTTCCTTCCTCGGCACCTAAAATAAAGATGATAGCGACGCCTACATTTAAAACAAAACCGATGGAAGTAACAATATTGGGGGTAAGGCCCAATTTAATAAAAACCTTCACCACCGGGTCAATTACCCGGTAGATGCTTAATTGCAGATGGGTTCGTAATGATGTTTGTTGTTCCATTTATGCTTTATGCTGCAATTTAAAAATTAAATTGAACTTGTGTACGAATACCCCATCTGGCCACACCGGGATCATTTAAATAGGTAAACCTGCGTACCAGCTCAACACGTACAAATTTAAAAATGTTTTCAACACCAACACTACCTTCCATATAAGGGGTACGGCCAAGGGCATTGGTTATTGGTTGCCCTGTTGAAGTTACCGGGAACTGGTACAAGTTTGGATGTAACGAGGGGTTATTCTCGTTGCTTAATCCACCCCAAATAGATTTAAATGATGCCGTTTCCCGCCAGTGTAATTTATTCAACAGTGGTATTTTATTGAAGAAAAAACCATTAAAATGCTGGTCAAGCGTAATGCTTTCATAGTGATCAGCTACAAACTCTAAAAAGTTCATTAAGTTATAGGAGTAGATCCGGTATGAATAAGTTTGATTAGCTTGAAAAATATCAAGCAGGGGATAGGGTACCTGGCCAAAAAGGTGACCGGCTTGCCCCGTTGCATCCAGCCAGCCAAGTTGCGACAAATAGAACCGTTTATCGATCTGGGCGCTAACTTTTTGAAAGCCATATTGCCCTTTGAGGACATTTTTCAGTCCCGCATCGTAATTAAATGTAAAAACCGGGTTTTTACTTGGTACCTGTATCCTGTAAATTTTGCCCTGGTAAAATTGTTCATCAGGAGCATACCTTAGGGTGGCTGTTAAATCGGTCGTATATAAATTGTGTACACTTTCCAATTGCCCGCTGCTGTTTTGTTCGGTAAAATACAGAGATCCCGCCGGCGATTGGTTTTGCCTGTTCAACCCAAAGGCGTACGAGAAGTGATTTGCATATTCATGAACATAGTCCAGCCGGTAACCTAAATCATAAAGATATTTAGTGTTGTTGCCCCTTTTAAATGATAGCAATACGTTATCCTCCTGTACAAACTGCAAACTTTCCCCAGGTATGTACGTATCGTATTGAACACTTGCACGTACATAGTTTTGAGGAAATTTATATATCGATTTGTTATTCAGCGAATAAGTGGCGCTTAAAAATCCTTTCCATTTTTGATCGTTAAAACCATAGGCAGCGAAGGTTTCAAAATAATACCGTTTACTTAAATTAGGAGTGGTGCGCCCTCCAAATCGGAGTTTAACTCCTTCAATTGGATTGTAGCTGTAAAATGCATTTGCAGGGCCTATTTCAAATGTATTATAATCTTTATATCCTGCTATCAGTAACGTTGCCAGGTCAACTGTCCGTTTAAATGAAGGCATATTCCGCAGGCTATCCGTGTTTTTATATATTTTTGATTCAGCCGTGGTCAGCGTATCTATCCTGTTTTTTTGCCAAAATTCATCTGTTTTGTTTTTGGCGGCTTCGGGTACTGCATCTTCCTGGTTGCGGTATGTCGAATCCGGTTCCTGTTTGTTCACCACATAATTGCCGTACGCAATTTCCCTTACCCCAAACAGGCCTCCTTTCCAGTTTTGAGATAAGCCGAAATCGGCAATAGTAGTGCTTTTGCTTAAATGGTATTTACCATCAGTGTTTTGTTCAAACTCCAGGTTAACACTCATGCCGTTAACAAAATTCAGGTTGATATTTTTATTGATCGTTAGGTCTGCTTTTTGTACCGCGTAATTGCCATCAAGCGTTACATATAGCTTACCCACAAAAAGTACATCGGTTAAATTTCGGGGCGTAAAACTAAGTTCAACCAGCTTCTGGTTATTCACAATCACAGTGTCCGTAATGAAATATTTATAAAAGCTAGGAGCGGAGTTAGCGATAGGGCTCAAAAAATTCGTGGTCATCAAAAAAATGACGTTTGAATAAATATCAACCTTATAATACATGTGTTTCATGTAAACGGTTAATCCTTCACTATCAATGCCAGGCCCAAAGTTGGCAGCACGTTGTGCAAGCGTAATTGTTTTTTCCTTTTCGGGGTCTTTACGATAATAATATTGTGTCAATTTTTCGTCCAGGTAGATTGGCGTCAGGTAGGTGCCTGGCACGGTAGTGCTATCGCGGTTTTGCAAAACGAAATTGTACTTTTGAAGCCATTTTTTGTCCATTACAGACTTTTTCAGATTTGCAAAAGAAAACTGCATCTTATCGTACTCCTTATATTCTACAAATGGATAGCTTTCAGGACGGTTTTTTTCACGGTTCTCAATTACTTTACGGATCAGCTCAACCGCAGGATTATCCTTATTGCGGTATTTTGGTTTCTTACCCGAACGTACGGTAACCTCCTGCAATTGATTCGCTGTGGGCGAAAGCCTTACGTTTATTACCTGTTCTACTCCTGGTTTAATGGTAAACAGCGCATCTTTATAGCCCAAAAAAGAAACCTTGAGTTTGGTTACAGCTAAATTTGTGCTCAGCGCATATTTACCATTATTATCAGTATTAACGCCATATGAGGTACCGGGGAAGGATACTACCACAAATGGTAAGGGCTTTTTAGTGGCGGCATCAATTACAGTTCCGCTAACATCAGTGTTTTGCGCATGTAATATTGTGGCGGAAAGTATGAAGAAGCAAAATAGCAGCAGCTTCCAATATTTATATTTAAAATCCATTTAGTCGTTTAAATGTGCAAATACAGATCTTTTAATAGACTACCTAAACTATGTTTGGTAAAGTTTGCCCGTTTTATTTATTTAATTTTACGGGATGTCATAGCAATAAGTACTCCAAAACTTGTATTGAGCGAATTTATTTTAGCAAACCATTATTTGCTGTATTTTTTTAACTTTTCC
>NZ_CAIWNH010000550.1 GCF_903913935.1 uncultured Mucilaginibacter sp. | reverse complement strand
ATTAGATTCCAAATATTTATCACTTTTTTAAATAGAACCGGTACAAATATGGTACAACAAAATTTTGACATTCGCTTTTTTGTTTGTAAATTACTCACCGTAAATAAGATACAAGTTATTTTTTCAAGATAAGCGTAAGACTCATAATCTTTTGGTCCCTGGTTCGAGCCCAGGTGGGCGCACAAAAACGATATCAGCTGATATCAAAAAGCCTGTAAATAAATTAATTTACAGGTTTTTATATTTTAGCCAATTCAAAATTAATCAAATTCTTTCAAGGTGTTCAATACCAATAAGTCATATAAAAACACTTAACAAATTCGGTATCCACTTCATTATCCGGCCCGATAAGAAAAAAACGAGAAATTCCGCAAATCTGACCACAAGGGAGAAATTACAAACCGCGCCCATCTTCGTTTTTCATTACATTGTCTATTTATATTAAAACTAATTAATAGCCTGATGACCGACCAATGCTGGTTTACACCATGCTATGCTTAACTTTATAAACTAAATTGTAAACTGAGCAGAACAGAATGCAGGCAGATCATAAAATTGTTGCAAGGTTGTTAAAAGCAGGGAAGGAATACAAAATGGGTGACACCACAATTACGGCGTTACAAGCTTCCTCTTGTGATCTAAAGGCAGGTGAACTTACGCTCATTATTGGACCTTCCGGTTCAGGAAAAACAACCTTATTGTCTTTATTTGGCTGTGTCATCTATCCAAGTTTTGGAGAGGTTTGGATCAATGACATCAATGTTACTCAATTAAGTGAAAAAAAGCTGGCAAAGATCAGGCTGGAGAAAATCGGTTTTGTTTTTCAAAAATTCAACTTAATTGCGCCGCTCACGGCCCTTGAAAATGTAATGATGCCCTTGCAATTACAAGGTATTGCTGACAAGGTAGCCAAACAAAAAGCTACGGAAGCGCTGGTCAAAGTAGGCATGGGTGACCGCTTGAAAAATCTATCCAATGATCTGAGTGGTGGCCAGCAGCAACGGGTGGCCATAGCAAGAGCTTTGGTAACCAACCCTAAAATAATTCTTTGCGATGAGCCGACAGCTTCCCTTGATATTAAAAGCGTGAGTATTGTGATGGACGAACTCAGAACGCTGGCGAAACAAGGTAAGGCCGTAGCTGTTGTAACCCATGATACCCGTCTGCGGCCATTTGCAGACCGTATTGTTTATGTTACGGATGGTGCAGTAAGCGATAAACCTATAGAAGAAGAAATTGAACCTCATTAAAATCAGGATATGAAGCAGCTTTTTTATTGTTGTACTGGGTTGTTTTTATTGGCCGGATGTTCGGGTAATCCCAATGGCAAGTCAACTGCTAATGCGCCAGCGAAAGCTAACCCCGCGATCACCCGGGTAGTTGGTATTGGCAAGATCGTTCCGGAGCATGAAATCATTCAACTTTCATCAGCGGCAAATGGCATTGTTGAACATATTTACAAAAAGGAAAACGATTCTGTTCGGGCAGGAGAGCCTATTTTAGACCTGCAACACGCTGTGGAAGACGCGCAGGTAAGCCAGCTTTCAAGCGAGGTGAATACGCAGTACGAACAGATAAAAGCGGACAATGCCGCTGTTGAAGAATACCAGGCCAAGTACAATAACAGTGTATTAGAATTACAGCGGCTGCAAAGACTATTAGGTAAGGGCGCAGAAACACAACAAACGGTAGATGACGCCAATACCAGCTTAAAGGGTTTTCAGTCCAACCTAAACCGCCTTCAGGCGAATGCCCAGGTTTCCAAAAGCAAATTAGCAGAAACAAAAGCGGCTCTTGAAGTATCCAAACAGCAATTGGACCAGAAAATCATTAAATCACCCCTAAAAGGGAAAATACTTGAAATAAGCACCCTGATAGGTGGTGCCGTGAACACGCAAACCCCATTCGTTCAAATCAGTCCGCAGGGGAAAACCATTGCGGATTGCGAGATCGATGAATTATTTGCTGATAAGATCAGCGTGGGCCAAAGGGCATGGGTGCGGAACACCGGCTCATTGGATACCCTGGCTAGGGGAACGGTTTATTTTACTTCTGCCTTCCTGAAAAAGAAATCACTTTTTACAGATCAGGCGGGCGAAAAGGAAGACCGGCGGGTACGAGAAATTAAAATCGTGCTGGACAATTCTGAAAAGCTACTGCTTAATGCAAGAGTTGAATGTGTGATCGATATTTCGACTAACCAAAAGAAATAACAATATGTTTAAGACCGCCTGGGAGTTTATCAGATTTGACAAAGCGAAGAGTATCGGTGTGATTGTCGGTATTTTGATCAGCACTTTTTTGATCGGGCAGCAACTGGGCGTATTCTTTTTTTTAACCGGCTTAATGGGATCGCTTGCCACTAACGTTAAAGCGGATATCTGGGTGGTTGACAGTAAAACAGACGATGTGAACCAGTTGGGGAAACTGGATATCCGTACACTTCGGGCGGTTCAGGGACTTAGCGGCGTAAAGGAAGCCTTCCCCATCCTGATCACAGGGGCATCTTGTAACTATAATAATGGCACCAGCGGCGCGATCACACTCATCGGTGTTGATATATCAAAATTGAATACCGTTTTAGATTCCGGCAAAATTATTGCAGGCAAACCCGCCGACCTGCAAATGGATGGCGCCGTAAGCGCTGAATTTTTTGAGAAGAAAAATATTGGAGATAATATCAATCTTGGGACGGATTTTGAGATCAATGGCAAACGTGCCTTTTTTGCGCTCCAGACGAAAGGATTCCGTGGGTTTGGCAGCAGTATTTCCGTTACCTCCATTGAACGCGCCCGGTTTTATTCCAACCAATCGGTTAATAACATTAGCGCTGTTTTAGTCAAGCTGGTGCCGGGTACAAATGCCGATGATGTTGTTGCCAGGATCAACAGTACGATTAGCGGCGTTAGAGCCTGGCCGTCGCAAAAGTTAGCTAAATCAACCATCAAAAAAATTCTCGGCTCAAGCGGTATCGCGTTAAGTACCGGTACCTTGATTATTTTCGCGCTGATCGCCGGGTTCTTTATTATCGGATTAACCATGTATTCTTCTGCGCTTGACCGCCTGAAAGACTACGGGACGTTAAAGGCCATCGGCGCTGGTAACGGGTATATCAGGCGGCTGATATTAACGCAGGCTATGTTTTTTGCCATTGCCGGGTTTGTTATCGGCATGCTTTTGCTCGAAGGATTTCGGATGGGCGTTGCAAAATCCGGTCTGATATTTGGTTTTTCACCCCTGGTCATATCAGGCATGTTTTTAACAATTGCTTTAATTTCTTTAGGAGGAGCTTCATTTGCATTGCGAAGAATCAGCAGTGTTGAACCGGCGGCTGTTTTTAATTGATCAACACGAACCAACATGATTTTTTCAACCCAATTTCCGCTAAAAGGGATACGTAATTTAAAAAGACAAATAACCGGCTTGGCCGTTATCCTGCTATTGTTGCTCTCCACCATTCCTGCGTTTGCGCAAACCACTGTGTCGTTGCGGCAAGCTATCATCAGCGCCTTAGCCAACAGAAAAAACATGCAGGCCGGTAAAATAGACCTGACGATCAGAAAACTGCAAACAGAAGCCCTGCTCAAAAAATACTGGCCGCAAGTATCGGTTGAATACAATTATCTGTACAATCCCATTTTACAAACATCGATTTTACCGATTGGTATTTTCAATCCGGCTTATCCTCCAAATGCAACAAAAAACATCCAATTTGGCACCAAATGGTCGCAGGCTGCTGGCGTTACCGTGGTACAGCCATTGCTGGATGTTTCCATATCCAGAGAAAAAAGCGAATCAGAACTACAGGAACTGATTACAGCAGCCTCACAGGCACAAACAACATATGAGTTAGTTTACACCGTGGCCCAGGCCTATGCCAACATTGGTTTGCAACAAGAACAGATTAGCTTAGCGATAGCTGATACCGCCAGAACCTGGATCAGCTATCAGCTGCAGAAAAATAAATTTTTAGCCAAACGTCTGCTTAAATCGGACCTCAACACGGCGCTGATCAATCACCATAATACTTTGCAAAAATTGGCGGATGCCGTATCTCAGCTGGTTGAGAATAAAGTGTACCTGTTGTTCCTCATCGGGCAGGATGATATTGCACACTCGGATATTATTATCGATACGGGATTTTATAAAAGCTATGATCCGGCACGATCAGACTTTGCACCGACGAGCGACTCCATACCTGAATTACAGCAACTGGCTTTGGAGAGCAAACTTGCCGCTTTGCAGGCAGCTACTGAAAAAGCAAAATATTTACCAACCATCAGCATGAAAGGGTTTTTAGGCGCTAATCAATACACCAACCAGTTTAGCCCCATAGCTGCGAATTCGTGGTTTGGTTTGAGTTATGTGGGCCTGGATGTAAAATTGCCGCTGTTAATTGGTGAAGACAAACAAAATAAATTACAGCAATTAAAATTACAATCGTACCAGTTTAATGACCAACGCGATGATAAATCAGCCGAGTACACCAAAGATGCTGTAACCGCAAAAATAAAATCCGACCGCGTGTTGGCGCAATTAAAGACGCTGGAAGAAAATATATCCCTATCAAAGGAAACCATAAAAATAATGCAGGACCGGTTTGACGAAGGCCAGGAGTCAGCATCTACTTTAAATACAGCGGAAGTAAGCCTCGAAAGCATTTTGGCAAACTACGCCTTAGGGGAAAAACAATTATGGATTTACCGTTTGGATTACCTGAAAGCGACAGGTCGTTTGAATAAATTGTGGCAATAAATTTAAGAGCAGGTTTATGGTGATAATGAATAACCGTCAAAAAAACTTACTTCATTACTCTTTATTGATCGTATTCAGCTCTTTACCAATATCAAGACAATTTTAAGTCAGCGTTTTTTAAAATCCAATGTGCTCTTTTTAAAAATTTTCACCTACGAAGCACTAAAAAAACTCAATATAATTAACTTTAATACAGAGTATTAAAAAAACAGAGTGCGTTTCTTTTCAGTCTGTTTCGATCATCCGGTCGGTGTCTGTAAAATAGGAAAGGAGAGTTTCGCTTATGTTGCAAGGCTGTTTTCTTCCATAAAGCTTATGAGGTCGGCCTTGGTTGCTATGGTTTTCTTTTCATAATGTTCCAGGTGAAAATTTTCCAGCTTCTGTAATAGATATTGCAGGGTAAACTTCTCGGCAACTGACAATTTCCCTGTGATCATTTTACTAACGCGGCTCATATCCACAAATACCCGGTAAAGCAATTCCCTGCCCTCGTTTGTAATCGCGATATGCTTGCTTCTTTTATCTTTTTCATCATCCCATTGGCTAACCAATCCCGCGGCGATCAACCGCCGGATGACTTCAGTGCCCGATGTTTTTTCCTGCAAATTATGGCTGATCAACTCGCTTTTTGATAAGTTATCGTGAGTAAGCAAAATAGCCAGTGCCGTAAAGTCCTCCCCTGTCTGTAAAGAAGTTCCTTCCAAAGCCTTTTTGATATAATATTTTGCGTAACGGCTCATAAAGACAAATAATCTGCCGATGTTATTATCCAGCTGGTAAGCGATCTCCAGTGCCGCTGTATCATTACTTCCAAACCTCACTTCGCTATTCACAAAATTCCCGGCAGGATCTCCAACTTTATTCAACAAAAAACCTGTAAAATCCTGGATAGACACCTCCCGCCCCTGGTTCTCTTCTTCCAGTTGGGCTACAAGGTCTATCAATTGATGAATAAGCTGGTATGATTTCATGGTGGGTAAAGTTATCAGTAATGGTTAATTATTCAAACACGTCTCGTTTTATCCAGGTCAGGGTTCTGCATTTTAAATCCGGCATATGCCCTTCTGTAACTTTCACCGCTGTTAAAGGTTGGATTAAATGTCTTCAAAAAATTTATTGTTCTAATCAGCGTAAGTTTATAACCGGGTAGCTCAGGGGCATTTATCGAAAGCATATCTGCAATTTCTTTTCCAAGTAAATGCCGCATTAGTCCCAAAATCTCATCAGCAGTCGCTTTACTTTTATTAACCGACAGGATGTGTTCAACAAGGGATTTAGAGAGCTCCTTTCCATGCTCAGATACGCAGAACTGGCGCTGTTTAATCATCTCATCAAGGTGCCGGGCCTGCCTGGCGTTTTCAGGGATTAAATCTTCATTTAAGCCAGTCAAATAACCAATCACAGCCCAAACATGCATAAATGCTTCCTGTTCGGGCTGACTAACTGGTATTCCAAGCATTCGGAGCCCACGGATCACGATCAAAGAGAAAGAAAGATTGGTACCTGCCATATCTTCCTGGTTAATTGGAAAGCCCCAGCTATCATCCCACTTACTACTTTTAAGCGTGTAATAACGCACTGCAGCGTGCATGATGCGTATTTTCAGGATCTCATTAAACGCATTCCCCTGTTTTTCAAATGCATCCGGGCCCATTACTTCCCAAACAAAAACGGCAGTGTCATAAAGCCTTTTGGTAGTTTGCTTCCGGATAAGTTCAGACAAATACAAAACCATAGCGCCATTTGCTGCCGTATAACAGTAGGGTAAAGAAAGCAGGCCAAGTAAACTCATGATATTTACGGAATGCCTGGCAAAAAAAACTGACCCGGCTTTCATTAACCGGGGTTCAGCCCATGGCGGTAATTCGCCGGCATTACGTATAAATGCAAAATCGGGATAAGCTTCTTTTAAAAATTTTAATTGGCCTGCACCTGGATTTTTACCCAGCAATTGCTGCAATTCCTGCTTTTTTGCCGGGTCAGCAAATATATAGTTCACAAATTCATCTGCCGGCGGGTCTCCAGTCCTTCTTTTGACGTTTAATATCTTATTGTCGTAATTTCTTTGTCCGGTCATCGTTAGCGCATCGTATTTATAATGGCTTCCGCAGCCAATCTTCCACTTTTCATAGCTGCATTAATTGAGCCATTCATCAAATGATCACCGCAAACAAAACAATTGGCATTCAAACGCATGTTTTTGTACACCGGCTCATTGCGCACATGATCGTCATTTGGTAACGCATATGCAATGTGATACGTTTTTAAATGCTTCCAGCTAACAGCCTCTGGATACCAGTTTTTCAATTCATCTATGACTTTTGCACAAAGTTCTTTTTCGCCTGTTAATGAGTGGTCACCAATGATTGATAACGATATTAAGGCATCCCCATTTGATGAATAACGGGCCGATATCCGGTTCATTACTGCAATATTATTTACCAGCTTTCCAGGGAGGCTATTCAAAGTGATCAACGGTAACTCAAAAGGCTTTTTATCGGCTTTAAAATAAATATTGGTAACGGAATGATAGGCGTTTACAGTTTGTTGAAGCGGAACGGGTAAACCGAGCCGGTCAGTAGCAATAAGTATAAAATCACCCTTATAGATTGCTCCGTTAGTAGTTGTTACATTATTATCTTCAATCGCCCATACGCGCTGGTTAAACAAGATCTCGTCTGCTGACAAGCAATTGGCCAATTGTAATGGGATCTCCCCCATTCCCTTAGCGGGAATGGCTGCATCTCCTTCACTAAACATTTTAAACACGAATTCAAACATCCTGCTTGATGTGCTTAACTGGTCTTCCAGGAAAATGCCGGTCATGAATGGCTTAAAGAACCGGCTCATGATTATTTCGCTAAATCCTTCTTTTTTGAGGTAGGCTAAGGTTGTGATCTCGGGTTCTGCAAATATACCATCAATTGTTTTACGGGAAAGCTTTAGCTTCAATCGCAGCATTCGCAATTTATCCGTAAATGTCGCAGCGGATGAAAATAAAGTACTGAACAGGGTTCCCGGCTTCCTCATGGGATCGCCTATCCGGCTAATGCCGTTTCCGGCTAAGATCATCGCGCCGGGGTCAAACCGGCAAAGTTCGAGCGCTTCGTAATCTAAAAAACGTTTCGCTTCAGGATAGGCGGTCAGGAAAACCTGGAAACCCCGGTCGAGGAGGAAACCATCCACTTCATCCGTTCTTACCCTGCCACCCACATCATCCGAAGCTTCAATTACCAGAACCGATTTACCGGCAGCCTTTAATACTTTAGCTGCTGTTAAACCTGCTAAACCTGCACCAATAATGACTACATCCGCATCCTTTTTCATCACTTATATCACGTATTTATTAATATTTGTATACAAATGAGGTTCAATTCCCGGCTTAGCATAGGCCAGTCGCCCTACGGGCTGCGGAAGACAATAGGTATCTAATCCGGCTACTGTCATGGTTTGTGCTTCACAATGATCAACGGTTCCATCATCGGCGATCAATTCGTCATCGGTTATTATCCGGACAATCTCACCAATGATAATGGTGGTGCCATTAATTTCCATATCGATCACCTCACGCTGTTCAAGACCAACCCGAATGGTAGACTGCCCTACAAAAGGCGCTTTAAAGCCACTAACATATTGTTTTGTAAAACCACAAGTATCGAATTCCGATACGCGTGACGGGTAACTGGCACTGGTTTGGTGTGCCTGCATATACCTTTCGGGTAACACATTATTCAAGGTGTATTGCCCCGTTTCCCTGATATTCCGAAGCGTGTCATTGTGCTCGCGTTCAGGGCGCATCACAAGGCCCAGCAGCGGCGGGTTTGAACCAAGGTGAAAAACAGAACTAACCAGGCATAAATTAGTAATGCCATCAGTGCCGGCGGTGCCCAGCAGGTGTAAAGATTTATAACCTACCAAACTATTGATCAGGTTGATCCGATATTGTTTATCGAGTTCACAAATCTGATCGCTCATCATACTTACCATTTTAAATTGTTTTTAATTTACCCAAGCCTCCGTCGACCCCGATAACCTGCCCGGTAATCCAGCTGCTTTCATCTGATAATAAGAAGCTTATTGCATTGCTGATATCTTCAGGCTGACCATATTTCGCCAATGGATGCCTTTTTGCCGATGCCTCTCTTTTTTCAGGGGTATTCAGCAGATTTTGCGCCAATGGGGTGTTTGTAAGCGATGGCGCCACCACATTTACCCGTATCTGGTTAGCGGCCAGCTCAGCGGCGAGTGACAATGCAAGACCTTCAACAGCTCCTTTTGCAGCAGCTATACTTGCATGGTATGGCATCCCTGTTTTTGCCGCAACTGAGCTGATCAAAACGACTGATGCGCTGCCTGCGTTTTTTAATTGTTTGAGAGATTGCTGAATAATACGTGCTGCACCCAAAACATTGATCCGGTAGTCGTTTAAAAAATCTTCTTCTGTTAGCCTGGTGAATGGCTTAAGGTTAATACTGCCAACCGAGTACACCATTCCGTGCAACTCGTCGGGCAAAAAACCGGCAATCGCATCAAGTGTTCCTGTAATGTCAGCTTGCAGATACTTAACCCCCTCGACCAAATTATCCGGCTCAGACCTTGAAATAACATATACCGTGGCATCATTAGTATTTAAAATTTTGACCAACGAAAGGCCGACGCCTGAAGTTCCACCTACTACAAGTATATTTTTTCCCTCAAAATTCATGATCCGATATATTTTAGAAATTCATTTTTTGTTTCGGCATTTAAGAATTGGCCGCCATACTCAGCGGTGAGGGTTGTACTTCCGGCATCCCTTATACCCCGGCTTGATACGCAGTGGTGATACGCGTCTATTATAACCGCAACGTCCTCCGTGCCTAATGCTTCTTTCAGCATATTGGCAATTTGAATGGTGAGCCTTTCCTGTACCTGCGGCCGTTGAGAACAATATTGAACGATCCGGTTCAATTTTGACAAACCGATTACCTGACCGTTACTGATATAAGCAACATGGGCCTTCCCAACAATGGGGACAAAGTGGTGCTCACAATTGCTGAATACAGCAATATTTCTTTCCACCAGCATCTGTTTATACTTAAATGGATTACTAAATAATGTCGGTTCAGGTTTATTGGCGGGATTAAGGCCGCTAAAGATCTCTTTTACATACATTTTGGCAACCCTATTTGGGGTGTCTTTTAAACTATCATCAGCCAGGTCCATTCCCAGCACCTGCATAATAGATTTGAAATGCCTGGCAATATGATCGATTTTAGTTTCATCGTCCATTTCAAATGCATCTGGCCGCAGGGGTGTATTAAACGCTGAACCGGAATGTTCCTGTTCAAGGTCACTTACAACCTGTTCAATAGTACGGTCATTCAATGTTTCGTTATTTATCATGAATTTTTATTGGAATTAGCATTATTTGAGGAAGTTGCACCGATGCCCGCGCTATATTTGGTCGTTTGCAATTTTTTTTTGATTAAGAAAGCATAAATAATCATGTTAAGCAGGATCAGATCCATGCCATAAAATATATCTTCAAAGGGTATGGTTAACATCCGAAGATTGATAATATGTACCGGGCTATACCAAACTACAGGAGCCTCCAGCCCGGTACCCGTTAGTAACCCATTTACAATAAAAAAAGGTAATAATAGCGCCAGGTAGGTGATGTAAAATATGGAAAGCCAGTTTACTTTTAAAAAGTACTGCGCTATAAATAATAAGATAGCTAAAGACGCAAAGGTATAAACCGTATAATACTGCGTACTGAAACGAATTACCATAAAAACAGATAAAACGATCAATACGGTGCTTATGACAAGTATTGCACGTTCAGATAGTCTTTTTTTAAACAGCACGTTGAAACAAGCATAGGTAAATATGCATGAATAGGGAATGCAAAAAAAGAAAAGCACCTCTTCAACAGGCAGGTTGCCCATATAAAACCCAGTTAAATAGGCGGGGTTAAAACCCCATATTTTCAATTGGGTGAAATACATATCCCAGCCGATGAAAATTATCCCTGTCAGGATCATCGCCGGAAACAGGGCAGGCCAGTGCTTGTAAAACTTTATCCGCGGATGAAATGAAAAGACAAAGGGAACGAGTACCGTAAAAAAATCAATCAGGAGATACGTAAATTTCATACCTATTTGCTTTTTTGGTTGTTGCGGAAGTATTTCCGGGAGACCCAGAGCATCCCAAAGCTTTCGCCATCATATTTGCCTGTATGTTTATGATGCATTTTGTGCGCCCGCCTGATCGCCTTCAAATACCAGTTTTCCGAATTACGCAGCACCTTTACCCGCTGATGAATAAATAGGTCGTGCACAAAAAAGTAGCATGCACCATACAGGGTAATGCCTATGCCAATGGAGGTGCAGGCCGCTAAATGATAGATGGTGCCTGTTGCCAGGCATGCAATGCCGGGCAAAGCAAATATCAGGAAGAAAAAATCATTCCTTTCAAAAAAGCCGTAATGGTCCTTATGGTGATGGTCACGATGCAGGAACCAAAAAATACCATGCATAATGTATTTATGTGTTAACCACGCAACGCCTTCCATTCCAATAAATGTGGTTAAAACAATGCCGATATAAATTAGCAGATCCATATATTAATATGTTTGATAGTAGTTTTCCAGTACCTTTTCAAAACAAATCTTAAACCATGCGGTAAATTCATCCGGATGGCTAATTAATGTTGCTATCAAAGCATCGGCGTCCATATATTTAAAACCAGCAACTTCAACGGGGTTAGGATCAGGCGTTTGGTCGCATACGCCGATAAATACATGATCATATTCGTGTTCAATTAACCCGTTATCAAATTCGTGCCGATAGGTAAATTGAAATAACTCTGTTAATTCGCTTTCAATTCCCATTTCTTCTTTTAATCGCCGGTGGGCAGCATCAATGGTCATTTCACCTAAATGCGGGTGACTGCAGCAAGTGTTTGTCCACAAACCTCCGGAATGATATTTATCATAGGCCCTTTGCTGGAGCAATAGTTGGCCACTGGTATTAAAAATAAAAACAGAGAACGCGCGGTGCAGCGTTCCAGACGTGTGAGCAGCCATTTTATCCATAGTCCCAATCGCCTGGCCTTTGGCGTTTACAATCATTACACTTTCTTTCAATTTTCTAATTATTTTAATTTTTCCGGATTAGTGGCCGATAAATAGTTAAAGATCATTTCTTTCAGTTCAGGGTCATTGCTGATTTTAACGTTGTCAAGCAGAAAACGTTTATCAGTGTACATTTCATCATGAAAGCCTAAAAAAGCCGGCAGATTGCTTTGTATGGAATAACGAATAAAACGCATTTCCAGGCTGAGGGTGTCGCGGTTTAGCGCTTTTGTTATCAACTCTTTCCCCCTGTTAAATTTTTCAAGCTTTATTATCGGATTCAATGAATATTTCGCCTGTATCATTTCATTTGCCCCTTTATAGCATAGCAATACCGGTGCATCCGTGTTGCTGTCAACCTGCAACATGAGCCGATTTAATTGCCAGGCATCCTGTTTGATCACGGGAGCACGTTGATAAAGATGCCTGATCGTACTGAGGTCAATAGTTTGTACGCCCGGGATTTTTGCCTGCAACAGGGAAAGCCATAATATAACCGTCATAATACGTTTAATTTATACCTCACCAATGAATCAAACATCAGCAAAAACTTGTGGCCGTTAGAAACCCGGATCCGCTGCGACATCACTTTCTCTGCGGGTATCCTCGTGATCTTGCGAAAAAGCTGCCTGTAATATACATAAGCCAGGTAAACGCCTTTCCGGCATGAACGCGGCAACTGCCTGATCCCATTTAAGGCCTCATTTAATTCTCTCGAAATATCGGCTTCAATAGCTCTTTTATTCTCGTCAGAGAAGGCAGATAAATTAACTCCCGGAAAATACGTGCGGTTTAATTCCTGGTAATCAGCATTGACATCCCGCAGGAAATTCACTTTTTGGAAAGCTGAACCCAATTTCATTGCCGGAACTCTTAACCGCTCAAATTCTTCGTACTTGCCATTTATAAACACGTGCAGGCACATCAAGCCGACAACCTGAGCAGAGCCCATAATATATTCCTCATATTTTTCGGCAGTATATGCCTGGTCATGCAGGTCCATTTCCATGCTGTTCAGAAACTGGTTGATAAGGTCATGCCGGATGCCAAATTTGTTAACCACCTGCTGAAACGAATTGATTACCGGGTTTATACTGATACCCCGTTCAATAGCCGTAAAACAATCCCGTTTCAATTCAGCCAGCATCGATGACTTCGGATAACCATGGAAGCTATCTACTATTTCGTCGGCCAAACGTACAAAACCATATATGGCATGTATAGGGCCGCGAACTTCCTTCTTTAAAAAAAGTATTCCCAGGGAAAAACTGGTGCTATAATGCCGGGTTGTTTCCCTGCTGCATTTGGCAGATAAAGTATCAAATCTTTCTTTCATTTATTATTGAGGTATTTTATGAGCAATTGAGCCGAAACCTTGCCTGAAATAATAGAAGGCGGAACCCCGGGGCCAGGAACTGTAAGTTGCCCGGCATAAAAAAGATTCCTGATCTTGTTGTTTTTGATGGACGGTTTTAAATGCGCAGTTTGCATTAGTGTATTTGCGAGGCCGTACGCGTTTCCTTTAAAAGAATTGTAATCGGATTTGAAATCGTTTACGCAATAACTTTTTTTGTAATCCAGCACCGCTCTGATAGCTACGCCGGTATAGTTTTCCAGGCGTTGCATGATCATTTCGAAATATTCTTCCCGCAAGGCTTCGGTATCTTCAATACCCGGGGCCAGCGGCATCAGTATAAATAAATTTTCATGCCCTGCCGGTGCAACGCTATCGTCTGACGCTGATGGGCAACAAACGTAAAAAAGTGGTTTGGTGGGCCACTGCGGTTCTTTATAGATCTCCCTTGCGTGTACCTTTAAGTCAGCGTCAAAAAACAAGGTATGGTGTCCAAGTTTTTCAATTTTTTGGGTTACACCCAGGTAAAAAATCAGGCTGGATGGGGCCATTACCCGTTTATTCCAATAAGCCTCGTCATAATTTCTAAGGCCGGTGTCAATTAGTTTTTCCTCCACATGGTGATAGTCTGCAGCAGCGATAACACCATCGTAATAAGTAGTACTGCCTTTAGAGCTAAGCTCTGTCACCTTACCATTAACGACATTAAGACGGGTGACAGCTGAATCGTGGTTAAAAACAACACCCTGCGCTTTGCAAACTTTCTGCATTCCTTCTATCACTTTACCAAAGCCGCCTTTGGGATACCAGGTACCAAGTTTCAGACCTGCATAATTCATCAGGCTGTACAATGCGGGGGTTTCTTCAGGCATCGCTCCCAGGAATAATACCGGGAATTCCATCAAAGTGATCAGCCTCTCGTCTTTAAAAAAACGCCTGACGTGTTTGCTGAATGACGTAAATACCTGGAGTTTAAATACCCCGCGGACCAGGTCCCAATCAGCAAATTCAAATAACGAAAGGCCTGGTTTTTGAACGAGCTTATTCATTCCTGTCTGGTATTTATAGGCGGCTTCGTCTAAAAAAAGGGCCAACTGTTTTGCGCTGCCGGGTTCAATGGATTCGAATAATTCTTCTAAGGCCTGGTAGTTTGCCGGGATATTTAAAACATCCTTTTCTCCAAAAACAATGGTAAAACCGGGATCAAGTTGCTTAAGTTCATAAAAATCAGCAGCAGAATACCCGAAATCATTAAAGAAATTTTCAAATACTTCAGGCATCCAATACCAGCTGGGTCCCATATCAAAAGTATAGCCGTTGCTTATCAATTGCCTGGCACGCCCGCCTGTTTCAGCATTCTTCTCGTAAATATTTACGCTGCAGCCAGCTTTGGCTAAATAAGCGGCCGCACTTAAACCTGAAAAGCCTGAACCGATTACTGCTACTGCGGGCCTTTCGACATCTGGTAATCCGGCATTACTAACTAAGCGATTTGACATTGATAGATTTGAGTTGGGTTAATACCCGTTAAACTGAATTGCAATTATAATACAATATGGTATCACTTTTATACTATTAGTATATTATTGCATTAAAATGAATTTCTTGTTTCTACAGGGCAGGTGGAATACTTTTAAATCGCCCATTCACCTATATTTGTGTGATGTTCGCCTCCTTTTTCCAATTATACCGTCAAGCATTTAAAGGCCTTTCCCGTAACAGTTGGTTTTTAAGCATTGTGATGCTCGTTAACCGGAGCGGCACCATGGTGGTAGCGTTTATGAGTGTTTACTGCGTTAAGCAGCTGCATTTTACGATTGAGCAGGCCGGGATAGTAATGACCATATTTGGTGCAGGCTCCATCTGCGGGGGATTTTTCGGCGGCAAAATAACCGATAAAATCGGGTTTTACGACCTCCAGGTAGGCGCTATGATGAGCGGGGGTATCCTCTTTATTGTTTTAGGGTACCAGCATACCTTTTTAAGCATGTGTATCGGCGCGTTTGTGCTCAGCCTTTGCAATGAGTCGGTACGGCCGGCAAATTCAAGCGCTATAGCCCATTACAGCAGCCCCGAAAACAAAACCAGGTCTATTTCACTTAACCGACTGGCTATTAACATTGGCTGGGCGCTTGGCGGTGGCCTGGGAGGCTTTTTAGCTGCAATTAATTACCATTTGCTTTTTTGGGTTGACGGGGGCACTAATATCCTTGCGGCAATATTCCTGGTGATCCTGATGCCGAAGTCCGGCATCGTGAAAAGTTATAAAAAGGTGGACCTTCCTGATATCAGGACCTCAGCTTACCGCGACAAAACCTATTTGTTGTTTATTGGTTTCGGGCTGCTGTTCTTTACTTGTTTTTATGAATTCATGATCATTGAACCTGCCTTCTATAAAATCGCCTGGCATTTTAGCCTGCCTTTTATTGGCTTCCTGATGGCCTTAAACGGCATCCTGATCGCCATTGTTGAAATGGTGCTGATCCATAACCTGGAAGGGCGCCGGCCAGGGCTTGTTTATATTTATACTGGTGTTTTTATGGGTGGGTTGGGCTTTGTTTTGATCAATATTGTTCCACCATCAGCGGTTGCGGCTACCCTTATCGTTGTGCTGATTACTTTCAGCGAAATGCTCAGTATGCCCTTTATGAACTCCTTTTGGATCCTGCGTTCAAAAGATCATAACAGGGGACAGTACGCCGGGCTGTACAGTATGGCGTGGTCAGCGGCAATGATCATCGCCCCTACTATGGGTGGATTGATCATCGCGCTTGGCGGGTTCAGTTTATTATGGTGGATCTTCGCCGGGTTAAGTTTTATATCGGGCACGGGGTATTTCTTTATGTACAGGTCAATTGTCAAAGCAAATTTGTAGATAAATAATACAGTGCATTCTTACCTAATATTTAAGGCGGCATGTTACGTCGCATATGCAACATTTTTTATGTCAAATTTCTATCCTTAAACCAAACCTCATCCGGATCAACTTTACAATTTTCCATCAGGTTAACCAATTCAATAGCATCACCGGCTGTGAGTACCAACCGGCGGTTAGCAGGCTTCAGAAACCTTTGTTCGACCATTAGATCCATTTGCTCTAGCAAAAGGTCGTAAAACCCGTTAACATTCAATATACCCACCGGGTGATTGTGCAATCCTAATTGCAGCCAGGTAAGCACCTCAAAAAATTCTTCCAAAGTGCCAAAACCGCCCGGCAGCATCATAAAGCCATCACAAAGGTCGTTCATCATCTGTTTTCGCTGGTGCATGTTCTCCACTACGTGCAGTTCGGTCAGGCCCGGGTGGCCTACTTCTTTATCCATTAAAAACTGCGGGATCACTCCTATTGCTTTGCCCCCATTGTTTAAAACGGCATCAGCCAAAATACCCATTACACCAACTTTGCCGCCGCCAAATACCAGGGTAATGTTACGGTTAACCAAAACGTTAGCTAACTCCTCAACAGCATGTTTTAATAAAGGGTCGCCGTTAAAATTAGCGCCGCAAAAAACGCAGATGGATCTCATGATTAATTATTGAATTAGTTAGTATTGATTTATTGATTGTGCCTGCTGGAAAAGTACGAAAACTTAAAAAGGTTCCGATAATATTTTATTAAAATTACCATAGTGGATGTATCCTATAACAAGGAATAACCTGAAAACTACCGTACTTTCTTGAAAGAGAAACTACCCTGGCTAACTTAAAAAACGACAACTATGCAAGTCTCCATTTACCAGCCCGGCAATTTTTAAGTTAATGATAATTCCTTCAAATATAACCTGCCCAAATAATGGCCCACAGATATTAAGTTTGAGATATTAGTACTTTAGTGCCGTATGTACCTGCAGCCTCAATAAATATCTTAATTTATTCATTTAACAATTATTTAATACAACCATTAATAATTTACCAAAATATCAATATATTATCATTAATGTTAAAATATTGATATTTTTTTCAGTTTCATACGTATCTTTGCACTTAGAAAGAGGCTTAACATTTGAGCTATTTTTCTATATTTAAAAACAATTTTGCGATGAAACAAGGACTCTTAATAGACATGGATGGCGTAATTTACAGCGGCGATACCCTGATACATGGCGCCGATAAATTTATAGCCCATCTGCTTGAAAACGATATACCATTTACCTTTATGACCAATAACAGCCAGCGCACCCCTTTGGAGGTTACGCGCAAATTAAAAGGACTTGGGATGGAGGTTGCCGAAGATCATATTTACACCAGCGCAATGGCTACCGGCAAATTCCTGGGAGACCAGGGGCCAGGCGGAACAGCTTATGTTTTAGGCGAAGGCGGTTTACTATCCAGCCTGCACGAAAATGGGATCACCTTAGTTGATACCGATCCGGAATTTGTGGTTTTGGGCGAGGGAAGGAACTTTACGCTGGAAATGGTGCAACGCGCCGTGGATATGATACTGGGCGGCGCCAAATTTATTACTACCAACCGCGACCCATCCCCAAAAAAACCCGGCTGGAATAATTTGGGCATAGCAGCAACCACCGCGATGATTGAAGAAGCATCCGGACGCAAAGCGTTTGTTACCGGCAAACCAAGCCCCGTAATGATGCGTTCGGCACGCAAATTCCTGGGACTGGAAACAGCCGAGACTACTGTGGTGGGCGACACGATGGAAACCGATATCCAGGGCGGCGTACAAATGGGTTATAAAACCATCCTTGTGCTGTCGGGTATTGCCCAAAAGGAGGACCTCAGCCATTATGCTTTTAAACCTGATATGATCGTTGGATCAGTTGAGGAGATCCAGTTTCCGCTGAAATGGTGGTAGGGGTTAGAGATTGGAGTTAGAGATTGGGGTAAGATTAAGCGTCCATTATCTCTAATTTTATTTAAAAGTATAAATCCCCGGGCTTATTTATTAGCGGCGAGGATCTCTGTGGTTTTACCGTCAGTTGACCATTCTTTGTATGGGTTATAAGGGTTTTTAATAGCCATTGTTTCGCTCATCCAGTAGGCATTATTTGCCGGACTATAATGCATATAAATGGTAGTGGTATTAATTTTAAGCCCCTTTACCAGGTAGTACAGGGTTTTTGTAAGTCTGGCAAAATAAGGCCGCTGTTCAATTCTATCAATGGTATAACACATTTGCTGGCAGTTATTCATCAAATCTTCCAGGTGATCAGCCAAAAAAAGCATTTGATCGCGATCCAGCCCTTTTCCGGGATCGGTGGCTAAAATATGATACAATTTATTCGCTTTTATTTTTACCGTTGTTCCGTCGTTATTGACAAGCGCGTTCTTCATATCGAAATATAAGCTTATCATCTGGTTAATATTATTGTCAGACTTTCCTTTCTGAGCGAACAAAGAACAGGTTAATAAGGTAAATACTATTATTAACGGGTAAGTTTTAAAGGCCTTCATAACTATTGGATATACTGTAATAAAGATTGGCTGTTTCCCTCTTTGTTTTAAAATTTATAATATTCTGCTTTAATGTAGGGGACACTAAAACAAACACAATCAATATTTTATCAAATATTTATTATAGGTTTAAAAATAAAATAAATATTATTCAAAACAAATATAGCCGGGCAAAATAAATTGCACGGCTATACTACCACAAAGTTTTTTATTAATTATCTATTTAACGGCAGCCAAAGTTGCGGTAGTTTTTCCGCAAGTTGCCATCGCTTTATCGCTGTAATATGGGTTTTTAATCGGGGCGCTCTCGCTCAGCCAATAAGCTTTTTTCATGGGGCAATAATCCATATAAACAGTTGAGGTGTTTAATTTAAGTCCTTTCAACACTTCGTATAGATTTTTTGACAAGTTGGCAAAATGCTCGCGCTGGTGAGCCACGTCAGTTGATTCAAGGATATGGCGGCCATCAAATTTTAGTTTTTCAGCATAACTGTTAAACAACTTTGCCTGGTCAGGCTTCAAGCCAGTCTCGGGAGCCGACAACGCAGCCAAAAGGGTTTTGGCCCCGTTACTAGCATCGTTTGGTTTACCAGCAGCCAGGGCGTTCTTAACGGTAAAATAAGCGCTGGTAATACCATTAATGTTATTTTGTGCCCGGGCGAACGAAAAGGATAACGCTAAAACAAGCGTGAAGGTTAGTGTTTTTATCGTCTTCATGGTGTTTATATTGTTAGAATCAAGGGGTAAATTTATTATAAAATGTTTATCAATACAGATTAAAAAATAAAAACGTCCCCCACATTTCTGAAGGGAAGTTTTATGTTACTTATGATGAACGTCTCGAACAGACTTATAGTTTTTTTCGCAGAAAATTACTTGTTGTTATTAGACTCAACATGCCCCGATTAGTTTTTTGTAAAATGCCCGAAAATTCGATTCGACCTCAACCGAAGTCGATACTTATGCTTAAATTGCAGGGTGAACCAAAAACCTAAAATCGAACCAGAATTCAAATTCCTCCTCGAAACTCCGAACCTTATAGAAAGTTCGCTCAAATTCGGGCATAGGCAAGTCATTAGTAGCTTGAAAAAGATCATTCAGGGCTGTCAGTGGAAATTCCGGCGTCATTGACCACGTCATTCCGAGAACACAAAAAATCGATACCGCAACACTTTGACCACGCTAATTTATTGACTAAAAACAATGATTTTAAAATCCAATTACACAAATCAATGATCTTCATCCTACGGAATTACATAGTCAAGGCCTCCGGAATATCCAATTCCCCCGGGGATTGGGATTCAGATCATAAGCAGGCGAAAGTTCCCAGCCGCCATCCTTCAATAAAAATCCATGGTTTCGTAAATGATCATCTGTGTTTTTTACAAGAATATTAAAGGTCATCCTTGTCCATAATTGCCTCAGGTTGTCGTTGACATTACGCCCGTGCTGGATGATAAAACCCACTATATCTAAATAACTTGCTCCGTTGTGAAAATCAGCGCCATCTTGCTGTCCGAGCAAGGTCATAGCCGAAGCAAAATGAATTCTGCCGGTTTGGTTAACCCGGTCAAACCGCTTAGTCAGATAAGTATGGTGACGCCCCGAAAACTGGTGAAGCTGCGCAGGCGCAACGCCGATTCCTGCATTAACGGCCAGTTCCCATACGACCATTTCCCATGCGCCGATGTCGTATTCATCATTTGTACTCGGAAACTTCGCGATCCAAAGATCTCCGGAGGTATCCGTTACACTCGCCTTGGGCCTTGCGCCGCCAAGTGACGAACCTGGCGCCATTAACATTTTCAGCCAGCGAAGCTCTTCTGTATCACTTAAAGCTTCATTTTCCAGCTGCAGGCTGGCATATTCGAGTTCGCGCAACGTCACCCATGGCGGCGCGGCTAATTCAGTCGCATGGCTTAAGAATTCGCCATCTGCTGTTTCCTTAAAACGCAGCCCGCCCATTCGGGTACCGTCAAATACGCCTATCAGGAAATCTAACTCATTGAGCGGTCGCGCGGTCCGGCCGTCTTGCCTTGCCGTGATCGCCTCACGTCTTCTCATCAAAACACGTCCCCAGCGGTCCGGCGACGAATCGAGGAACATCCCGAAATTGGGCTTATCGTCATTCAAATACTGCGGGCCGGAAAACAACTGCAAATCCGGGTCAAGCATTTGCGCCTGAGGCACCCGCAGCCAGGCCTGCGCATACTCAAACGAAAACACATCTTTCCCCCTGATCATGTCGGCAGTCAATGTACCAACCTGTATTGCCTGAGGGAGTCCTTCCCAATCAGCATATACCAAAATCCTCCTTGCCATAACTTATTTTTTTGGTGCTCTTTCCTTTAACAGTAAACCGGCATCCTGCAATTTCCTTCCCAACTCATCATCCGCCCCGAGTTTCAAAAAATCCCGTTCAAGCCCCATTACAAACAATACCTGAAAATAGGCGCCCATCGCAACCGTCGGCGTTCCTTTTTCTATCTGCCACAGCGTTGCGCGGCTAATGCCCGCTCTTTCAGAAACCTGCGCAGCGCTCAATTTCCGGCGGAGCCTGGCCAGTTTAACATTCTCGCCGAGGTCGTTGAGCACCTGCTGCGCTTTTGGCAATAGAACGAGTTGCTTTTTCATAATGTTTAATATAGAAAACAAAAATAGCTATAATGTTTAATATATAAAACATTATAGCTAAATAAAAATAGTCAAATGGTTTTTATTATTGCTGAATATTAACGAGATGGGTTGAAACTGACATATATATTAATTTCGGTCAAATTTGAACAGTGAGCGTCAACACTTGTCACGATAGATTTGATGCTAACATTTATTTTGCCTATGTCGGCTAATATGAGCTCTACCCTAACATTATCGTAAATACATAATAATCAATTACTTACAATTAAATTTATACCAAAACCAAAAGATTATGTTTTTGGATAATAAACTGTTTGTAAAAACTTAGTATTTATTTACCTCTTCTCAGGTTTAACAATGACACAACCTTAATCTGAACGTCATCAATTATCCGCCAATCGGGCTTAATATAAATATCTGTTGTCCTCGTTGTGTGGTCAATGTGATTTAAAGCAAATGCTACATCGTCCTTCGAAAACCGGCATTCGTTACGGGCTAAACTACCAAATGAATGTCGAGCACAATACATCGTCAATGAGGGAATACCTAATGCCTCACCGATTTCCTTCAACCCTTTATTCAATGCCTTATTAAAGTTACTTGATTCTGCATATCTGTCGCGAATTCGATTAATGTATTTGAACAAAAATTGCGATGCTTCCGGAATTAGATTTATACTTATGAAAGCACTATCCTTTCTTCTTCCCTTAGTCTTTGACCTATTATAATTAACCCTTTTTTTGACTACGGCAGATTGGGGAAGGTCATAAATGTCTTTTGCGTTCATTCCGCACATATAGAATGAAAGAAGGAAAATTTCCTTTGCCAGTTCTGCACAGGAACCTGGAATGCATTTGAAGTCCCTGATTTTAATAATCTGCTCGACAGTTAATGCTCTTTTCGCAGTCATCGGAGCGTCGATTACTTTATGTTTTTTAAAGGGGTAGTGCTTAATCCTAATCAAGCCCCTATCTTCATCGTTGAACCGAGCCCGCGCAGCGTTAAAAAGTGTTCTAAGTTCACGTATGTGATTATGAAGACCGGAATCTGAGAGGCCTTTGCTACCATAGTTAATCTCTTTTCCAAATTGATTTTTACGTTTGAATTTTCTTTCCTTTCTCAGATACCTTTCATAGTCAGGCAGCATTATTGAATTTATTCGATCTATCTCAACTATTTGACTTCCGAAAAAGTCACAAAGGCTATTAGCAACTGTCAAAATTGGATAGGCGGTCCCTTTTCTGCCTTGCTCAATCAAGTCGCTTACATATTGCTTCGCGAATGCAATCACATCGATTACGGAATTTTCATCTTGCTGGGTAAGACGGTTTGCCAATTGCTTTACATCAAAATGTATCAGCATACTATCCAGCTCTAATAACTTCATCCGGTATTTGGCTATATCAGTCGAAATCACGGAGAGCAAAAATTTGTCTTTTACAGTAAAGTCTTTCTTTAGTTGCTTTTCCCCAACGAAATGATTCGTGTTGATGTAGGTTATTTTTCGATTGTGAGTCAATCTATACTTAATATTATAAGTACCGTCCTCTTTTTTGTGGTGTTTAAGAACCACTTCCTTTATTGTAGCCATACCGACGAAATGCGTTGTAAAACATTTGTAAAACATTTTCGTCAAGTTGGGCAGTTTTTCGTGTTAAACACAACACATCAGCTTTCAACTGACGAATTAGAATTTTTATCGAAAAACAGCCCTGAGGGCATAAAAAAAGCCCTTTTACTACTGTAAAAAGGCTTTTTAGAAATGGGTAAATGATGGGGCTCGAACCCACGACCCTCGGTACCACAAACCGATGCTCTAACCAACTGAGCTACATCTACCGTGTTGGGATTGCAAAAATAGAAATCTTCGCGCTATTTGCAAAGTCTTTTTTTTATTGTTGAAAAGTTGGAAGGTTGCAAAGTTGAAATATTGTTGGCAGGTGCTGGAAATCACCCGCTATCAACTTAATCAACCACTCACTTCATCAACTCAATCAACCTCCCACTAAAATTACAATAGGCTTACCCAATTCCTGTTCAAACACTCAATTAAATCGTAAATTTGTATCACTATGGCAGAGCAATTGGTTGAATTAAATGTAACGGGAATGCACTGTAATAACTGCGCCATGTCCATCCATAAATTATTGGAGAAAAAAGGGCTGAAGGATATTATGGTAGACTTTGCCGGCGAGGAAGTAAAGTTCTCAGGCGGCAGCCCGGATGACCTGCCGGTTATTATAAAAGATATTGAAGGCTTAGGTTTTAAAGTGGTGGACGACCCAGCCTTACAGGTTACCCCGTTTTACGATAAGATAGAAAACAAATTCCTGTTCAGCGCCATATTAACGGCTCCGCTCCTGTTGCATATGGTTTTGCCCTGGCATTTTTTGCACAATCCGGTGGTGCAAATGCTCATATGTTTACCGGTATTTATACTTGGATGTGTACATTTTGGCAAAAGCGCCTTTAACTCGATCAAAGCAGGAATACCTAATATGGACGTGCTGATATTTGTGGGT
>NZ_CAIWNH010000549.1 GCF_903913935.1 uncultured Mucilaginibacter sp. | reverse complement strand
TGTAGTGATTAAAATGGGTGATACCATGTTACTGGCTACTGTTGTTTCTTCCCTTGAAGCAAAAGAAGGGGTTGATTTTTTGCCGCTATCTGTTGATTACCAGGAAAAATATGCCGCTACCGGCCGTATCCCTGGCGGATTTTTACGCCGCGAGGCACGTTTATCAGACTATGAGGTTTTGATCTCGCGTTTGGTTGACCGCGCGCTGCGCCCAATGTTCCCTGAAGATTATCATGCTGATACACAGGTGATGATCTCCCTGATCAGCGCTGATAAAGATATTATGCCTGATTGCCTTGCCGGTTTGGCAGCATCGGCAGCTTTAGCCGTTTCTGATATCCCTTTTAACGGGCCGATCTCTGAAGTACGTGTAGCTAAGGTAGATGGTCAATTGATCATCAACCCAACGTTAACCCAGTTACAAACTGCAACTTTAGAATTTATCGTAGCAGGTTCTGAGCATGATGTGAATATGGTTGAAGGTGAATCAAAAGAGATCCAGGAAGATGAGTTGGTTGAAGCGATCAAATTTGCGCATACCGCCATCAAACACCAGTGTTTTATTCAAAAAGAGCTTGCTATTGCAGTAGGTAAAACCGAAAAACGTGTTTATTGCCATGAAAATAGCAACGAAGATTTAAAGAAAGCCATTTACGCTGCTACTTACGACCAGGTGTATGCCATTGCAGGATCTGCCTCAGCAAAAGACGAGCGTTCAGTTAAATTTAAAGAAGTAAGAGACGCCTATATAGCCACTTTGGGCGAAATTGACGACGTTACCAAATTTCTGGCAAAGAAATATTACCATGATGTGGAATACGACGCGATCCGTAACCTGGTGCTTGACGAAGGCAAACGCCTTGACGGCCGTACGACTACCCAGATCCGCCCGATATGGAGCGAAATTGGTTATTTGCCTGCTGCTCACGGTTCGGCAGTATTTACCCGCGGCGAAACACAATCATTAACCAGCGTTACTTTAGGTGCGAAGGATGATGAACAAATGATCGACGGCGCATTTATCAATGGTCATTCAAAATTCCTTTTGCATTATAATTTCCCTGGTTTTTCAACCGGAGAAGTTCGCCCGAACAGGGGAGCAGGCCGTCGTGAGATCGGTCATGGTAACTTAGCCATGCGTTCGTTAAAACAAGTGTTACCTTCTGACGACGAAAATCCATATACTATCCGTATCGTTTCTGATATTCTGGAGTCAAACGGTTCGTCGTCAATGGCAACAGTTTGTGCCGGTACATTGGCGCTGATGGATGCCGGTGTGAAGATCAAATCGCCGGTATCAGGTATCGCGATGGGTTTGATCACCAACGAAATGGGCACCAAATATGCTATCCTTTCTGACATCTTAGGTGATGAGGATCATTTGGGTGATATGGACTTTAAGGTAACCGGTACCGAAAAAGGTATTGTTGCTGTACAGATGGACTTAAAGATAAACGGTCTGTCGTACGAGGTTTTAGGCAAGGCATTGCACCAGGCTAAAGACGGCCGTTTGCATATCCTTGGTGAAATGAAGAAAACCATCGAAGCACCACGTGAAGATTACAAACCGCATGCACCACGTATCATTACCATCCGTATTGATAAAGAATACATTGGCGCGGTAATTGGCCCGGGAGGAAAGATCATCCAGGAAATGCAACGCGAAACCGGCGCTACTATTTCAATTGAAGAAGTTGGCAACCAGGGTGTAGTGCAGATTTTTGCTGACAATAAAGAAGCGATTGATAAGGCTGTAAGCCGCATTAAAGCAATTGCTGCAAGGCCTGAAGTTGGTGAAATATACGAAGGCAAAGTGAAATCAATAATGCCTTTCGGTGCATTTATTGAAATTATGCCAGGCAAAGACGGTTTATTGCATATTTCGGAAATTGACCACAAAAGGTTTGAAACCATGGATGGTATTTTTGAAGTAGGCGATGAGGTTCGTGTTAAATTGCTTGATATTGATAAACAAGGTAAATTAAAGCTTTCAAGAAAAGCCCTTTTACCAAAGCCCGAAAATAAAGGCTAATTAGTGGTTTACCCGATAGCTATCGGGTAGCTGGGATTGAGT
The DNA here is from genome assembly GCF_903913935.1 of uncultured Mucilaginibacter sp. GTDB lineage: Bacteria > Bacteroidota > Bacteroidia > Sphingobacteriales > Sphingobacteriaceae > Mucilaginibacter. Next base: position 2,397 of record NZ_CAIWNH010000549.1, on the reverse strand, counting down.
TGACTGATTTAAACTTGTTTAATTTATCACTAACCTATCCGCTAACTGATATTAACAGAAGAAAACCCTCTTATGGAGGGTTTTCTTCTGTTAATATTGATTTTTTATTTTTTGAAGATAATTAAAACAAAACTCAATTTTGCAGTGTTTAACTTAGTTAAATATGTTTGTCTCAACCTTGGGGTATCCTTGTCTCAATTGATTTTGATGAAAAATGGTCGCGGATAATACAGATGATCCTTTAGATTTTATTAATAACAGTTCAGGTGAGCTGCCGGATGGTATTCCGCCTGATTTGGTAAAATTATTACTGAATGAGATCATTCGTGTAAAAGAATTAATAAAGTATTACGATGCTATTCCCGATGGTGCCGGCCAGCTCGGCTCCTCAATCCTCAATGAGCTGGTTACCGAAGCCTATAACTCCCTGGTAAATTACGATGTTGTTTTAATGGAAAAGTATTACGCGTTGTTGCAGAACTGTGATTAGTTTGAGCCCGAAAGTCGGAAAAGTCCGGATGTCCGAAAGAAAGGACCTGGAAAATGCCGCCGACTATCTATGGTCAAGTGGCACCATCAATCCAAAAAACTATTTCGGAGTTTAAAATCAATCTCAATTTTTAGCAATTTTTTTCTTCCGGACATCCGGACTTTTCGGACTTTCCCGACAAAAAAACTACCTTTGCCTCATGAACCACCTGATAGCGCCATCAATTTTAGCGGCCGATTTTGCTAACCTGCAGCGGGATATTGAAATGATTAATGCCAGCGAGGCAGATTGGATACACGTAGATGTAATGGATGGTGTATTTGTGCCGAATATTTCATTTGGGTTCCCGGTGATAAAGGCGGTTAAAAAGCATGCAAAAAAGCCGCTGGATGTGCACTTAATGATTGTAGAGCCCGACAGGTATTTAAAAGAGTTTGCTGATGCAGGGGCGGCAGTTATTTCGGTTCATTATGAGGTTTGCCCAAACTTGCACCGTACGGTGCAATATATTAAGGAGTTGGGCTGCAAAGCTTCAGTGGTTTTGAACCCGCATACACCTGTTGCGTTGCTGGACGACATTATTGAGGACCTGGACCAGGTGTTGCTTATGTCAGTTAACCCCGGATTTGGCGGACAAAAATTTATTGCCAATACCTATAAAAAAATTAAAGACCTGAAAGCCATAAGCGCAGCCAGGAATCCCGGTCTTTTAATTGAAATTGACGGTGGCGTTGATAAGGATAACGCAGCCAGGCTGGTTGAAGCCGGCGCCAATGTTTTAGTTGCAGGGAACTCTGTTTTTTCGGCGACAGACCCAACTGCGGCAATTGCCAATTTGAAAATTTTGAATGGTTTATCGCGATCGTGATATAAGCATTTCAATAAAAGCCCTTGATTTTTTTAATATTTAAAATTATAGGCAGCGATTGTCTTTGAATTGTATCATTTTTCAAAAAAAGCAAATAATCTCTATTATTATTGTCAAATTAATTAACTTTGGCCTATCTTAATATGAAGTTGTTAATTTAAATTTCATCAACATACCAATTTATAAACCAGTATGAAACCCGTTATGCACAGCATCAATATTAATATTTGCTCATGATTGGTTCATCGAAATAGAAAAATCAATTAAATACAATGAAACATAATTTTGGCGCAGGACCAGGTATTTTACCTCACGAAGTTTTAAAACAGGCCGCAGCAGGAGTGCTAGATCTTAACGGGATCGGGCTTTCCATTTTGGAAATATCCCACCGTTCGGCTGAGTTTGAAGCTATCCTGGATGAGGCAGTAAAGCTGGTTAAAGAGTTGCTTGAAGTTCCCGAAGGTTATTCAGTATTGTTTCTTCAGGGTGGCGCGAGCACACAATTTGCATTGGCTCCTTATAACCTTTTGCCCGAAGGTGGCAAAGCAGCTTACCTGGAAACAGGTATTTGGGCAAACAAAGCGATGAAAGAAGCCAAATTCTTCGGCGAAGTGCAGGTTGTTGCTACCTCAAAGGAAAGCAACTTTACCTATATCCCTAAGGATTTTGTGATCCCGGCTGATGCTGCTTATTTTCATATTACCTCAAACAATACCATTTACGGTACCCAATCGCAAAGTTTCCCGAAATCACCGGTTCCGGTAGTTTGCGATATGTCGTCTGATATTTTCAGCCGCAAGATCAACGTTGCTGATTTTGGTTTGATCTATGCCGGCGCTCAGAAAAACATGGGTCCCGCCGGTACTACACTTGTAATTGTAAAAGATGATATTTTAGGCAAAAGCGGCCGTAAAATACCTGCAATGTTTAACTACCAGGTACAGATTGAAGGTGGATCGATGTACAATACGCCTCCGTGCTTTGCCATTTATGTTTCCATGTTAACCTTAAACTGGTTAAAATCAAAAGGTGGCGTAGC
>NZ_CAIWNH010000548.1 GCF_903913935.1 uncultured Mucilaginibacter sp. | reverse complement strand
CAAAAACATCATCATCAATAATCTTTTTGATCAGTGTGCCTTTCGCCATCAGGATGGCCTTATTCCATCCATGCGCCTGGTTCCGGTCGGGCTCCGATACAAACTGATGGATCTTCCCCTCATCAAACAATTTTTGCAGGTACTCCTTTGCGCCATCGTTGCTATTTGCATCTACCACTACAATTTCTTCGTTTGGCTGCAGCTCACCTATTAATTTTTGTAAAGTGATCTTCAGCAGCGGCAGGCGGTTGCGGGTAGCGATGATGTACGAAATATCAAACGTCATTTCAATTCAGCGTAGTAATTTATCGTCGCAAAAATTTCGTCGTATTCCGTATAATAAGTGATAGGACATAAACCATCCTTTACCACCCTGAAAATGTTATAATCCTGGTTCAACAGGAACCAAAAGTCGCGGAAGTAGGTCCGTGAGTCAATATTGCAGGTGCCAAATTCAAACTGGATCGATTTGATCGATTTGCTTTTGAGCATTTTCTCCGCGCCTTTCAACGCGTTCAATTCGTTCCCCTCGATATCTAATTTCAGGAAATCGATCTGTTTTATATTATTTTGTTCAGCAAATTCATCAATGGTGCCAACCGTTATCATTTCAAATTCATGCAGCTTTTCAGGCACATTAAAGGCCCGTTCCAACGGAAAAAGGGAAGCGGTTGTGGTACCGGGCTCGCTGGTGTAAAGCGGAAAAGTGCCATTAACGTTACTAAAACCAATTTGTACCATGTGAACTGCCGGATTGTCGCCGCAGGCTGTTTTAAGATGTGCAAATGCCACCGGCGATGGCTCAAAACACCATATTTCAAGATCCTTTATGGTGAGGTTTTTCAACAGGGCATTGCAGTAATCGCCGTAGTTGGCGCCCACGTCAAATACAACAAATTTATTTTGGCCATCAGCCTTTTTATTCAATGATTTTATCAGTTCAATTTCGCCGCTCAGTTCGATGGAACCGCCATCCCCATAGTTTAAGCCGCGCAGTATAATAAACTTTAAGCTGTTAAATAACTTTTGCCGTTTCAACTTGCCGGCATAATGGTTTTTGAAAAAATCTAAACTCTTTCTTTTAAGAAACATTTTCTTTACAGATTTTTAAATTGATTTTATGGGGATGTAAATGTAGAGGACCCCTCAAAAGTCGTTTGTATTAACAGGGTACCAAATAATATTTGTCTCCGTGATCTTTGCGTTCTCATCTCCGTGATCTCTGTGGTTAAATTTTACCACAGAGTGCTCAAAGAAGGCGCAGAGAGGCACAGAGTTTTCATAGCGCAAATATAATTTTGTATAATCATCCTTTGTTCTACTTATGATACAACCTCTACGATATATTTTCATTTAAAATGGCCACTTCGCCTCTATATACTTCGCCAATAAAGCCTTCTTCCGCCGTAAACGGAATGATGATCGCATCTTCATCCGGAAACCGGGGGAATCTATCATGCACCAGTACATTGTTTTTAAACCGGGGATAAATGACCTTTTCTAAAAAAACCTGGTCGACGCCATAGGTGTTGGTCAGCAGGTGGGTCCGGGTTTCTTTTTTTATGCTGATGTCATTTTTTTTGATCCCCCACATGCCGGCCATTACCAGCGCATTATGATGCATATGGTCACGGATGATATGAAAATCTTTATCAGCGGCCAGCCACTCTTCTATCATTATTTTTTCGCGTTGGGTGGGTACTGAATCGAGATCGCGGATGATCACCGCCTCCGCACCTGCTTCAACCGCCAAAAACCGCCAGGTGGTGTATCGTGCATCCACGCCGGTCTTTTCCATAATCATTACTTCACAGCCGTTGCTGCTCAGCAGGTCGATATGTTTAGCATCAACATCCTTGGCCACATACACCCTGCATTTCCAGCCGGGTAATAATTCATGATATGATTTTACTACCTTTTCAATGTTCGCGGTATACAGGGCATCGTTGCCAAAAAGGGAAAAGGCGATCATGTTTTTTGCAGGGCTGGTTACATTTATAGTCTCCGCAATAGCGTACAAGTCTTTATCGAAATGGTTTTGCTTCAACAGTTTCAGGCGGTTGGCAAACGCCTTTGCAGGTTTTTTCTGAATGTAGGAGAAATAGTTTTTTCCTTCTGATCCATGGTCAACGTATTCAACAATGTTATTTAATTGTTTCAGATGGTTCTCCATCGGCCTTAAACAATGCACATCAATATATTTATTAAAAAACAGCCCAAGCTTTGAATATTTCCAGTGCGACCTGTCGATACGGTTTTTTGCCATCGGGCTCCAGCCGCGTTTCAAAAACACTGTTTTACTTAATAAAGCTGATTTGTGCAGCTGTTCGGCAAAAAACAATTCATCGGTATCCCACTTCTTGTCTAATGCATAAAGGTCCTTTATAAAACTTTCAATCGTGGCCTCACCGGTATCTTGTAACCCGATAATCTCCCGGAAATATTTACCCTTTGCCGCGATGTAGCACATGGGGTACCTCAATTCAGTTGTATAGGCATCCGACGAAAAAATTACTACATCATCCTCATTATATTGAGCAATGTTTTTTGTGAAGTAATCTTTGTTTAACGGGATCATATCGATATCCCCTATTACAGATACTTCCTCAGGAAACAGGCAGGGAATAATAAAGCGGATGACCTGCGAAATAAACCCCGATGAAATGCCCTCAATCTGCGGGACCTTTATGATGGTTCCGCTGGGATGATTGAGGTTCAGGTTGCCAACAACAGCCACGGTGGGTTCGATACCGATATTGCGCCATGCTTTGGCCACCAGCGGCCAAAAGTCGTAGTAAAATGGATTGTTATCTGTTGAAACTATTGCCCTGT
>NZ_CAIWNH010000547.1 GCF_903913935.1 uncultured Mucilaginibacter sp. | reverse complement strand
TGTCAGATATATATTTATTAAAATTTATTCTTTTTTGAGGTGAAAGCTGAAAGGTAAAAGGCGAAAGTTATATTTCCCCTAATCTCTAATCACTATTCTCCAATCTCTATTTCTTCGCTGCTTTAGGTGTGACGGTTAAAAACATCCGTTTTCCTTCCAGCTTTGGCAATTGCTCTACCTTACCTACTTCTTCAAGTGCCTGGGCGAAGCGTAATAATAATATTTCACCCTGTTCCTTGTAAACGATGGCACGGCCTTTAAAATGCACGTATGCCCTCACCTTTTCGCCGGCTTCCAAAAATTTGATCGCATGTTTCAGCTTAAATTCAAAGTCGTGGTCGTCAGTGTTCGGTCCAAAGCGTATTTCTTTAATAACCGTTTGCTTGGCGTTGCTTTTTATTTCCTTCAGCTTTTTCTTCTGCTCGTAAATGAACTTGTTATAGTCCGTTACTTTACAAACCGGAGGTACCGCATTTGGCGAAATTTCAACAAGATCCAATTCCTGTTCTTCGGCAATGGCCAGCGCATCCCTTAATGAAAAAATGCCTTGCTCCACGTTGTCGCCTACAAGGCGGACTTCGGTGGCCCTTATAAATTGATTAATGTTGTGTTCGGCTTCCTTTTTCTTAAATGGTAGCCTGGGTCCTCTGTTGAAAGGTTTATTTAAAGCCAAGTTATACTGTTATTTCTTTAATTATCTGTTGTTTAAAATCTTCAATGCTCATGCTTCCCAAATCGCCCTGACCATGTTTCCGAACTGAAACCAACCCTTCAGCTGTTTCTTTTTCGCCGACGATCAGCATATAAGGGATTTTTTTCACTTCAGCGTCACGAATCTTACGCCCTATTTTTTCATCCCTGAAATCAATAAGCCCGCAAATATCGGAATCTTTTAATGATTCTGAAAGTTTTTTTGCATAATCTTCATATTTTTCCGAGATCGGCAAAATGATAAATTGTTCGGGCGATAACCATAAGGGGAAATTACCTGCGCAATGCTCAATCAATACCGCTATGAACCTTTCCAATGAGCCAAAAGGCGCACGGTGGATCATTACAGGGCGGTGTTTCTGGTTGTCGCTGCCGGTGTACTCCAGTTCAAAACGTTCGGGCAGGTTATAATCTACCTGGATGGTACCCAACTGCCATTTACGGCCCAGGGCATCCTTTACCATAAAATCAAGCTTGGGGCCATAAAACGCGGCTTCGCCCAATTCAACTACGGTTTTTAAGCCTTTTTCTTCAGCCGCTTCAATGATCGCTGCTTCAGCCAATGCCCAGTTTTCGTCGCTGCCTATGTATTTCGCCTTATTTTCCGGATCGCGTAAAGATACCTGTGCGGTATAATTATCGAAGCCTAAAGCGGTAAATACATATAATACCAGGTCAATTACTTTTTTAAATTCATCCTTTACCTGGTCGGGGCGGCAAAATAAGTGGGCATCATCCTGCGTAAAGCCACGTACACGGGTTAAACCATGCAACTCGCCGCTTTGCTCGTAACGGTAAACGGTACCAAACTCCGCGTAACGCACCGGGAGATCCTTATAGCTGCGTGGCTTGGTTTTATACATTTCGCAATGGTGCGGGCAGTTCATTGGTTTTAAAAAGAACTCCTCGCCTTCCTGCGGTGTTTTTATAGGTTGAAATGAATCGGCGCCATATTTTTCGTAGTGCCCCGAGGTTACATACAAGCTTTTATGCCCGATATGGGGCGAAACTACCTGCTCATACCCTGCTTTTACCTGCGCTTTGGTCATAAAGTCTACCAAACGCTGGCGCAATGCGGCACCTTTAGGTAACCATAAAGGTAAACCCATACCCACTTTTTCCGAGAAGGCAAACAATTCCATTTCCTTGCCCAGTTTGCGGTGGTCGCGTTTTTTGGCTTCCTCCAGCATGTGCAGGTATTCGGTCAGTTCGCTTTGTTTCGGATAAGTTACCCCGTAAATCCGGGTAAGTTGTTTCCTGCTTTCATCACCGCGCCAGTAGGCCCCGGCTACGCTCATCAGCTTTACGGATTTGATAAACCCGGTATTGGGGATGTGCGGCCCGCGGCACAGGTCGGTAAAATTTCCTTGTGTATAAAAAGTAATCGAGCCATCAGGCAGGTCCTTGATCAGGTCCAGCTTGTACTCATCGCCTTTTTCGGTAAAATAGTCAATTGCATCGGCTTTGCTCACCGGTTTGCGGATAAATTCCTCCTTAGTTTTAGCCAACTCGATGATTTTATCTTCGATCTTTTTAAATTCATCCGAAGAGAACTCGCGGTCGCCAAAGTCAACATCATAATAAAAGCCGGTTTCAATAGCCGGGCCGATACCAAATTTGGTGCCGGGGTACAGCGCTTCTAAAGCTTCGGCCATTAAGTGGGCCGATGAATGCCAGAAAGTGGCTTTACCCTGCAGGTCGTTCCAGGTTAATAATTTTACGTGTGAATCTTTTTCAATCGGGCGGCTGGCATCCCATACCTGGCCGTCAACTTCGGCAGCCAGTACGTTTCGTGCCAAACCTTCGGAGATCGACTGCGCGATCTGCATGGAACTGATTCCCTTGTCGTACTCACGAACGGAACCATCAGGAAGTGTAATATTAATCATCTACAACTATGATTTATTTTTTATAAAATGAATTTCAGGCAATCACCTACAAAGTGATTTATTGTTTGTGTCGCAAATTTATGATAATTTATGGGGATTACACCGATTAATGTTTGATTTCACCGATGAGTGGTCGCCTTTGTTGGTGTTGTCACCAACAAATCGCTATGTACGACCACCTGTCTTTGATCCAAGGGGTTCCTTGTAAAGACTTGACACGCCGGAACTTGGTGTGTGTCCAAGTTGCAAACTTGGACAGGCGGGAAAAATAGAAAGACACGATTTATTTTCGCCTTTGTTGGTGTTGTCACCAACAAATCGCTATGTACGACCACCTGTCTCTGATCCAAGGGGTTCCTTGTAAAGACTTTACACGCTGGAACTTGGTGGAGACAACACTAACAAGGGCGGAAAGAAATTGCAGCAATTGCCTTGCAAACTCTGTTTTTAAACATATTGGATTATCAGTAAATTACGTCGATTAGAATAATAGCGGAACAGTATAACCTATTGATAATAAGTGTGTTTCATAGTGTTCCATTGAGTCGTACTGGAAAAGGTTGTCACTTTTTTTTATAAAGTTAAGACTATTTGTTGCTTGTTTGTCGTGTTAGGATGTGGGGAACGCAGAGCGTTCT
>NZ_CAIWNH010000546.1 GCF_903913935.1 uncultured Mucilaginibacter sp. | reverse complement strand
GCAGGGCCTAAGCCGCCGGTTGAATAAGTTCCGGTTTTTGTAGTGAAATATTCACCCCTTAATCCTAAGGTTACCGCTTTTGATACGGCTAATTGTGGATACAGGGCTACACCCGAAAATCCACCGGTTACACCGTTTGAGGCAGAGAAATCAGCAGCGTTTAAACCCAGTTTGAAAGCACTTGTAATTTGCCAGGCAGTTGTAAGGTCAAATTCTGTTCCGTATGATGAACCGGTTACCACGTTCAGGTATGCTGTCCAGTTTTTTACAGGGGTTACGGTTAACTGAGCGCCAAATGTATTAACCTTTCCGCCTGACTGGTAAACATTCCAGTAGTCATTAAATATACCCGCCATTAAGCTTACTTTGTCCGAAAATGCATAAGTGGCTTTTAAGCCGGCATTCTGGAACGGGCCGTTAGTGAATAAATAAGAAGTTGAATAGTTGAAGTTAGCCGCAGGGCTGATCACTTCGTATCCGATAAAGGTTGACATATAACCGGCTGTCATACTGAATTTATCTGTAAAGTTATACGATACATATAAATTCTGGATATGGTAGCTGGAATAAGCCACACCTGCTGAATTACCCACATAAGCTAATCCAGGATCGGCATTTGGAATGGATTCCTGCTGACCGCGTGGACCGAAAGAAAGTTCACCAACAAATGAGGCTTTGCCTACTGATTTTTTTAAACCAAGGTCGACCATACCGATCGAGACAGAGTTTAATTCGTTTGCAAAACTGGTTGGGATATTTGCTTTTCCCGAAAAGTCGGTTTTAAAATAGGTATCTACCGAACCACTCAGCACCAGGGGTGCGTCGCCGGTGGTTTTAATCGTGTCCTGCGCGTTGGCAGCAAGACTGAAAGATGATGCAGCAAGTATTAAAAGTAGAAATCTTTTTTTCATGATAATTAAATTGATTGATAATTTTTGTTGAATTGTTAATAGTTTGGTTTGATTGAATTGCGAAGTTATAGCATAAAACATCCTTGTCTGAACTATTTGATAAGAATTCAGCAGATGTATTGAATAAATTACGTTAACATTTTTAAGAACCCTTGTATAGCTGATTGCAGGATGTTTATCATTGAATTGATCAACCAGCTATACAAGGGCGTTATATTTTAAACTTAAGCGGTTACTTTTCCGTCTTTTTCAAAAAGGCCGGTTAAGCTAACATCGCCGTCTTCATAGTCATAAGCTGAAGCGCCGTGGTCGAACATATCCAAGCCACCCGGACCTGTTTCACCATGAGCTTCAACACGCAGTTTCCATGGATGCGGCAATTGCATGATCAATTTCATCATTACCCAGGTAACCACGAACACTGCGATGGCAATAGTAAATGTACCGATAGCCTGTGCTTTTAAAACGCTGAAATCTCCACCGTAGAACAAACCTTTTACCGGAGCAGAGTTGTCAGCGCCGTAAGGGCCTGTAGCACCGAACTGGCCGGAAGCAAATAAGCCCAATGATAATGTTCCCCAGATGCCGCAGAAACCGTGAACCGGAACAGCGCCAATTGGATCGTCAATACGCATGTATTCAAGTAATTTAACACCACCAAACACAACGAAACCAGCAACACCACCTAATAAAGTAGCACCCAGCGGGCTAACCCAGTAACATGGACAAGTAATAGCAACAAGGCCTGCAAGGAAACCATTTACAGTAAAACCAAGGTCGAATTTACCTTTTGTCGACCCCCACCATAAAGCAGCAGCCATAGCGGTAAAACCACCGGCGCAAGCGGCAAGCGTTGTATTGGTAGCAACACGGCCAATGCCGATCGCATCCATAGCTGAAAGTGTACTACCAGGGTTAAAGCCATACCAGCCGAACCATAAGATGAAACCACCTACAGCTGCCATAGGCAAGTTGTGGCCCGGAGGCATGCCACCGCCATCACGTGCAAATACACGGCCTATACGTGGGCCTAAAACTACGGCTCCTGCAAGTGACGCCATACCACCAATAGTGTGTACTACTGTTGAACCGGCAAAATCGCGGAACCCTTGTCCTAAACTAACAAAGAAATTACCTTTTGTGCCCATTAAAGCTAACCATCCATCAGGACCCCAAGCCCAGTGACCGATGATAGGATAAATAAAGCCTGTAATACCGATACTGTAAAGGATATCACCACGGAAACCTGTACGACCGATCATCGCACCTGAAACTACAGTCGAGCAAGTATCAGCAAAAGCATATTGGAAGATCCAGTGAGCAATAATAGGAACACCTGTTGCAAGATAAGTATCAGTTGGGTTGCCAACAGCAGTTCCCTGCAGGAAGAACCAATGATAACCTATAAAACCGTTACCATAACTAAACATAAAAGCGTAGCCAATTGCATAGAATAAAATACCGCAAAGGCATGTATCAAAGATACACTCCATTAAAATATTTACGGTTTCACGTTTACGGGCAAATCCGATTTCAAGCATCGTAAAACCCGACTGCATTGCAAACACAAGGAACGCTGCAACCAATGTCCATACGGTATTGATAGAATCCATTGACCCTTTAGCGGTATTAATAATGGAGTGCTCAAGCGCTGTGGTGTCAGCCTTGGCAGTTACCGCAGCATGAGCAGCAGTACCAAAAAATCCGGGCAATGTAAAAATGGCCAACACAACAAGCCCAAGGCCTATCATTTTTCCCGCCAAAATGGTTCCACCAAGTGCCCATTTCTCGCGCGTCAGTTGTCGGACTGAACTGAGCAAATTGAACTTTGTAACGTTTACTTTCATTGTTTGTTTGTTTAGTTTAATTTAGTTTGATTGATTCAGTTATTTAATACGTAAATAGTTTTTATTATATTAAGGAAATAATTTTTATGCTTTTTCTTGAGTTTTTTTATGAATAATTTAATAATTGCAACTGTTTTATAAATATTTCCATGAAAATATGGATGTTTTTTAACAAAAACAAATTTTCAAACAATTATTTAACAATAAATTCAT
>NZ_CAIWNH010000545.1 GCF_903913935.1 uncultured Mucilaginibacter sp. | reverse complement strand
ATGGTTCCGCGATGCCAAGTTCGGTATATGGGCGCACTGGGGCCCGCAGTGCCAGCCTGAGCATGGAGACTGGTATGCGCGTTCTATGTATATAGAAGGAGACGACGATTATAATTTTCACCTTAAAAAATATGGGCATCCCTCAAAATTTGGCTTTAAAGATGTCATTAACCAATGGAAAGCCGAAAAATGGGAGCCCGAACACCTTGTAAAGCTATATAAGGATGCAGGTGCAAAATACTTTTTTGCTATGGCTAATCATCACGATAATTTTGATAACTATGATAGTAAATATCAGTCCTGGAATGCCGTCAGGATGGGGCCCAAAAAGGATATTATCGGTGGATGGGCCAAGGCAGCCAAAAACAATGACCTGCATTTCGGGGTTAGCGTCCACGCGGCACATGCCTGGTCATTTTATGAGAAGTCGCAGAAAGCGGATAAATCCGGGCCACTTGCGGGCATTCCCTATGATGGCGGGATCACCAAAGAATCCGGGCGGGGTAAATGGTGGGAGGGGTTTGATCCCCAGGAGCTATATGCACAGCAGCATAAACCCAGCCTGAATGCAGATAACCAGGAAATATTTTTTCAGCAATGGGACTGGAAGAGCGGTGTGACCGTGCCGGACAAGGAATATTGCGAAAAGTTTTTTAACAGGACGGTGGACCTCATTAATAAATATAACCCGGATATAGTCTATTTTGATGACACGATCTTACCGCTATATCCTATCAGTGATGCGGGATTGAGAATTGCAGCGCATCTATATAACCATAGCATCAGCCAAAATAACGGTAAGTTGCAGGCTGTGATCACCGGTAAGGTTTTGGATGAGCAACAAAGGAAATGCATGGTCTGGGATATAGAACGGGGTCAGAGTAATAGCATAGAACCCCTGCCATGGCAGACAGACACTTGTTTGGGGCAATGGCATTATGACCGCAGAATATATGATAAAAAAGAATATAAAAGCGCAAAGACCATTATACATACGCTGGCAGATGTAATTAGTAAAAATGGAAATTTTCTGTTAAATGTACCGGTAAGGGGCGATGGTACGATCGATAAAGAGGAATTGGCCATTGTCGAAAGTATTGGTGCGTGGATACGTCCGAATAGTGAAAGTATCTTTGGAACAAGACCATGGAAGATTTTTGGTGAGGGGCCGGCAAGTGAAGAAATAGTGGCGCTGTCTGCTCAGGGTTTTAATGAAGGAAAAGGTAAACCCTTTACTGGTCAGGACATCCGTTTTACAGCAAAAGGAGATGCACTTTTTGCCTTTGCTTTAGGCGCGCCGCAAAATAATAAAGTGATGATTAAATCATTGGCATCTAACAGTGTTCACTATAAACAAGAGATAGCCAAGGTAATATTAGTGCAGGATAGCGAGTCACTGAATTTTGAACGTACAGCGAAAGGCCTGGAGGTGAATTTACCCGAAAGACTGTCGGGCGCATTTGCTTATACACTCAAAATATTGCCGGCGTAGTTACGAATGGTTTTTTTTCAAAAAAAAATAGGTTGAGGTGTGAATTGGCATTAGTTGACCCAACAGGCAACAGTTTGTCAAATTATTTTAATTCGCCTGCTCCGTTCCGGTATATAAAGAAGAATGCCAGATAATTGTCAACGTTAAATTTTTTGAGATTAGCATAACCCGAGCGTAGAATAAAGCCCCGGTGAGATACTTTAAATTAGATGCTGAATGACTATGAAACTGAAAGGGTTCAATGTTCAGAAGGAAATACCTTCATTTATTGATAATCGGCACCCCATCACACTTTGGTATCAAAGGAATAAATGCTACCTTAGGTAATTCTGGTTTTATAAGATTTTCCACGACAATTAGTCTAATATGCCTCAATTTTGTAAAAAATACTATCAAATATGATAATACTCCTTAGTAAAATGCTAATTAGCCAAAGTCAACTATTAGATAAATAAAGTTACTTTGAATCCCAATTATTCAAATCAACGTCGAAAGTTCTATCAAAAACGCCAGCGTTGTAGGATTTATATAAGGCTGCAACCTCATTTCCTCGCTGGTGATTTACATTTAGTTTTAGAATGGTTAAATATTAATTAATAAGTTACGATGAATAGCTTGCAAAATAATACAACAATGCAAAGCCTGGCAGAAAGGCTTGGTTTGTCGAAAGGTACCATTTCTAAAGCCTTGAATGATAGTCACGAAATTAGTATCGCAACTAAAACTAAGGTAGTTGAAGCGGCGCGTGAATTACGCTATATGCCAAATCATTTTGCCAGCGGATTAAAAAGCAGGAAAAGTAAAACTATAGCGGTTATTGTTCCGGAGATCGTTGACAGTTTTTTTTCACTGGCGATCAATGGCATCGAGACATTTACCCAAAAAGAGGGGTATCACATCAATATATATATATCACATGATCTTATTTCTAAAGAGAAAGAAATAATTCGAACACTGTGTGATGGTCGGGTGGACGGTGTATTGATCTCTGTTTGCCGGGAAGCGGGAGATAACGCCCATTTAAAAGAACTAATGGATTGTGGTATTCCCTTAGTGTTTTTTGATCGCGTTGCTGATGAATTGAAAGCCGGGAAAGTTATGACTGACGATTTTGAGGCTGGGTATGTTGCTGCGAGGCACCTGATTGAGCAAGGGTGTAAAAAGGTATGTTTTCTTTCAAGCTCTTTATGCCTTTCCATCCTTAAGAAAAGAATGGAGGGATTTATAAAAGCGCTAAATGAAAAAAATGTAATCGATCCTCAAAAAAATGTCCATCAAATTCCCTTAGATGACATCGAAAATTTAGAAACAATTAAATTGTTGTTGTCCAATGCAGATGAACGCCCTGATGGGATCGTGATTTCTGTAGAGTTATTAACCATACCAATTTATCTTGCGTGCAAAGAATTGAATATAAACATCCCAGATGAGGTGAAAATTATCTGTTTTTCCAATCTTTTATATGCATCTGTGCTATCTCCCCCACTCAGCACTATCACTCAACCGGCATTTGAAATAGGCCAAAGTGCCGCTCGTTTGATTTGCAATTCTATCGATCGGTTTACTGAAATAGACGATGAAAAAATTATTTGCCCGTCAAGACTTGATATAAGAAAATCCTCAGGAGGGAATGACGTCCACTTGTTAAAAGAGGAGGGCCTGAGTGTATTTTAGAAACAATATTAAAAATAGAATTCTAAGAGGCAAATCATTATCCGGATAGTTTTTTCCCACAAAAAACATTGATTATACGCAACCGGTTTCGCAAATAATTGTTCTGTGTAAGCAAAAAATTACAAATGTAAAATTTAAATTAGCTTGGTAATCCTGGTGAAAAAGGTGTAAGTATTTGCTTTCATCCCAATCACATGGTGATCTCGCCTGAAGAAACGCAATTTGTAATGAAACTATTATTTAAAATTCTTTTCGTTTATTATTGTGTGTTGCTGGTGTCGTGTCGCCACAATGCTGACACCGTATTCACCGAAATTTCACCTTCTTACTCTAATGTTAATTTCAGGAATGATATTGAGGAGACTAAAGAACAGAACATACTTACCTATGAATATTTATACAATGGCGGAGGTGTCGCGGTAGGCGATCTTAACAATGATGGTTTACCAGATTTATTTTTTACCGGGAACATGACTCCTAATAAATTATACCTGAACAAGGGTAATTTGAAGTTTGATGATGTTACTGATAAAGCGGGCGTTATTGGCAGAAACAAATGGAAAACGGGTGTAGTGATGGCCGATGTAAACGGAGATGGCTTGCTCGATATTTATGTTTGTTACTCAGGACCGGGCGATAGCTTAAATAGATCAAATGAGTTATATATCAACCAGGGCCCGGATAAAAATGGAGTTCCTCACTTCAGGGAAATGGCCAAAGAATATGGTTTGGATGCACCTGGTACTTTTACAACTTCTGTGGTTTTTTTTGATATGGATAACGACGGCGATTTGGATATGCTGATGATTAATCATGCTGACAAATTTTATAATCCATTTTTTAACACAGAAAATCTTCGGAAAACGCGAAATGCCAAATACGGAAACAGGCTGTACCGCAATGATAACGGGCATTTTACAGATGTAAGTGAACAAGCTGGTATTGATGGAAGCGGAATAAATTTCAGCCTTAGTGCATCTATAAGCGACATCAATGGGGATGGCTGGCCGGATATTTATGTTACCAATGATTATGACGAACGCGACTTCTTATACCTCAACAATCATGATGGTACTTTTAGGGAAGTTTTACCAAAAGCAACTAAGCATATTTCTGAGTTCGCAATGGGCAGTGATATTGCCGATTTTAATAATGATGGCAAACCGGATATCATGGAATTGGATATGTTACCCGAGGATAACCATCGCCAAAAATTATTGCGCGGGGCCGATAATTACGATAAATTTCAATTGCTGGTAGCTCATGGTTTTCACAAACAGTTAATGAGGAATTCTTTGCAGCTGAATAATGGAAATGATCAGGATGGAACACCTGTATTATCTGAAATAGGACAATTGGCAGGCGTATCCAATACCGACTGGAGTTGGGCGCCACTTTTTGCCGATTTTAATAATGATGGCTGGAAGGATCTCTTTATTTCGAACGGTATTCAAAAAGATATGACAAATCTCGACTTTGTCAAGTACACTTCCGGTTACTCCGCCCAATACGTTAAGGAAAAACAGGACAAAGGGGAGTTGTGGGAACTTATTCAAAAGATGCCCACGACTAAGCTCACAAATTATGTGTTCAAAAATAACCGTGATTTAACCTTTACAAATGTTACCTCAAATTGGGGTCTCACTAAATTAGGAATAAGTAATGGAGCGGCTTATGCAGATTTGGATAATGACGGTGATTTGGATTTGGTTATCAATCAGTTAGACGACGTCGCTACGATCTATAAAAATAATACGTCAGAACAGCCTAATAAGTCGCATTATTTAAGGTTACAACTAAAGGGCTCAAACAAAAATACCTCGGGCATTGGCTCAAAAGTTTATATAGTAACCAGCAGTGGCCATCAATTTCAGGAACAATATTTTAACAGAGGGTTTCAATCCTCAGTTGACCCCATTATGCATTTTGGTTTAGGTAGTGATAGCGTGGTTAAATCAGTTAAAGTAGTATGGCCAACCGGCGAAATTTCAAACTTCAGCAACATTAAAGCTGACGGACTGTTAGTTGTCGAGCAAAAAACTGCAATACCTCACCCAATAGGACCTTCTGTTGACAGCATTAAAATGAAACCGCTGTTTAAAGATGTGACCAGTACAGCAGGTATAAATTTTACTGATAAAGAATCCCTTTATGTCGATTTTAAGACTTCCCCCTTGCTGCCGTACCAGGTTTCAAAAATGGGACCTTGCATTTCAAAGGCTGATGTAAATGGAGATGGATTAGAAGATGTTTTTATTGGTGCTGGCATAGGTCAGCATAGCCAGCTTTACCTTCAAACAAAGGATGGCCATTTTGTTCTTGCACCTTCGCAGCCTTGGAATAATAATGCACTTTTATTTAATACAGATGCTTTGTTTTTTGATGCAGACGGCGACGGCGACATGGATTTGTATCTCGTAAGTGGCGGTGCTGAATATCCCCAGGGAAGTGAAAATTATGAGGGCAGGATATTTGAAAATGATGGAAAGGGCAATTTCAAGGAAGTCTTAAACGCCTTGCCAAAAACAACAATTAGCTCCAGTTGTGCCAGGGCAGCCGATATTTATCATAATGGCAAGCCGGATCTTTTTATAGGAGGTAGGTTCCTGCCTGGATTGTTTCCTAAGGGGCCTCCAAGTTACATTTTAAAAAACATCAGTACCAGGGGCAATATTAAATTTGAAATTGATCTGTCTCAAAAAAATGCCCTTGCTAACCTGGGTATGGTGACCGATGCAGTTTGGGTTGACATAAATAAGGATGGTTGGGATGACCTTGTCGTAGTTGGTCAGTTTATGCCGATCACGGTTTTTGAAAATCATAAGGGGCTGTTGGTTGATCAAACGAAAGAATATGGCCTGTCTGAAACAAATGGCTGGTGGAGCAGGATAAAGGCTGTGGACCTTAACGGAGATGGGAATATTGATTTTATCGCGGGCAATCTTGGATTAAACACACAACTCAAAGCATCGACAGATCAGCCGTTAACTATTACTTATTCTGATTTTAATGGCGAAGGTGTTGTGTTGCCCATTTTATGCTATTACATACAGGGGAAAAATTACCCCTACTATACAAGAGACGAACTGCTTGATCAAATGCCCCTGCTGCAGAAAAAGTTTTCCCGTTATGCTGACTATGCTGACGCGCAATTGACAGATATATTTCCAAAGGAAAAATTAGATTCTGCACAAAGTGTCAAAATCAACCTATTGGAATCAGTTATTGTCGAAAATTTAGGGCATCGGAAGATGAAGATTAAAAAATTGCCTTTGTCGGCACAAACAAGCATAATCAACGGAATTGTAGTAGATGATTTTGTTAAAAATAACAGTAAGGATATTATCGTTGCAGGTAATTATTACCCTTTTCGCACTCAGTTCGGTCCTCTCGATGCAGGGATTGGGCAGGTTTTAGCAAGAGGTATTAAAGGTGATTTTTCTACACTTGGATATGCTGCAACCGGCCTCAATATCAGCGGGGATGTAAGAAACCT
>NZ_CAIWNH010000544.1 GCF_903913935.1 uncultured Mucilaginibacter sp. | reverse complement strand
TTTAACCTGCTCAATCCGCAAACTGGAATAGGTTTTAACAGCCATTATTTCTAATTCTTCTTTGGTAAGGTAATCCCTTGCCACTATTTTTACTTTAGGCTTATACTTGACAAACGGGTCTTTGTCGAGCCATCCGTTGTCAATACACATCAGGATAATTTTTTTAAAGTTCTTCATGTATTTTACGGTAGAGTTATTGGCACACTTGCGCTCCGAACGTAAATAAAAATCATAGGACATAATAAATTCATGGTTAATGCCTTCAATATTTATATCGTCAACCTTATATTTCCATTTAAGAAACGCCTGGGTATGCTTTAAACTGGTTTCGTAACGGTCGGCGGTACCTTGGGCATATTCTGTTCCGATAAGCGCGGCAACCTGCCTGTTATGCTCTTTAAAGATTGGTATCAGCATTTTACAAGTTGCTATATCCTCTTTTTTCAGCAAGACATTTTTCAAGTTAACCGCGGTTAAGGGCAGTTTCTTTTCTATCAGGTGCCGGTGTATATCATAAACCTGATGTTCGAGGGTTTTTAGATAATTATTCAATGAGCGTACTTCCTCGCCCGTACCATTTAGTTTTTGTCCGTTTGCATTCCATTTGTCGGGATTGACGTAACGTTTAGAGGAGATCTCAATGCGCTCCCCATCAACAGTAACCCGTAAATAAACCGGAACTGTACCATTTCCAATCATTTTTGATCGCTTCACATAGAAGAGTAGTCCAAAAGTTTTGTTCATCGCTTAAAGCTTTAAAAGTTATAAAATTAGTTCCTTTTATGGCTGCTATCAAGATGTTCAATGGCTGAACAGGCTCAATAACAGTGACTTATAAGCTTTCTGGTGACCTATTAGGCTTTTAACCCCTACAGGTCACCAATAGGTCACCAGAAGAATGCGATTATTTGGTTTTATTTGGATAGGACTATAAACAAAAAACGCTGTAAATCATTCATTTACAGCGTTTTTGATGTTCTTTAAAACATAATTAGTGGAGCCGGAGGGATTCGAACCCTCGTCCAAACATGGTATAAGGTAAGCTTTCTACATGCTTAGCGCTGTTTAGTTGTCGGGAAGGGGAAGGTCAGTTGCACACCTGTACCGTCTTCCTTAGGTGCTTTGTTTCGCCCGCTACGCGCACCTTAAGCGGGCTAGTTTCATCTTTCGATGCCCCGATTGCCGGCCCGATGAAACGGAAAACCGGCGGGACAAAAGCTGGGTAATTCTAAATTAAGCAGCTAAGGCGTAGTTATTTTCGCCATTTGTGGTTTTGAGTGTTCAGATTATAGCGCTAATTCACCCAACGCGCTGCATGCTTACCTACTTATCTCCATCCTGTCAATTCCGGTCGACCCCATTTTTTGTGGATGGTACAAATATACCATTTTTTAGGTGAAAGGATAAAGGTTAAAGCTAAAAGGTTTTTGAACCATGCCAACCTTTCGCCTTTTACCTTTCACCTTTTACCTCTTCAAGAAGGACTTTTCTCCCTGGGTACACTTTCAACCCCTCATCCAGGCAGATCATCGCCTTTTCAATATCATCAATATTCAAAACGTATGCCAAACGTACCTCGTCAGTTCCCGCGCCGGGTGTGCTGTAAAAACCGGTAGCCGGCGCCATCATTACCGTTTGGTTATCATAACTAAAGCTTTCCAGCATCCACTGGCAAAACTTATCGGCATCGTCAATCGGTAATTTGGCAACTACGTAAAAAGCGCCGCCCGGGTTGGGGCAAAAAACACCTTCCATTTTATTCAGCGATTCAACGATGGCATTCCTGCGTTTGGTATATTGCTTGTTTACAGCGGTAAAATATTCATCAGGGGTATCCACAGCGGCTTCGCCTGCAATTTGTTCTACCATTCCGGGGCTAAGTCTTGCCTGCGCAAACTTAAGGGCTGTGGCTATCACTTCTTTGTTTTTGGTGATCAGGCAGCCCAGGCGTGCCCCGCAGGCGCTGTAGCGTTTGCTTACGGTATCAATCACAATCACATTTTCATCAAGCCCATCGAGGTGCATTGGCGAAGTGAAACTGCGCCCGTCGTAGCAAAACTCGCGGTAGGCTTCATCCGAATATAAATACAAGTCATGCTTTAGTGCGAGGTCCTTCAATGCCTCCAGCTCTTCTTTTGAATAAAGATACCCTGTAGGGTTATTCGGGCTACAGATCATGATCGCTTTGGTTTTCGGGCCGATCAGTTTTTCAAACTCAGCGATAGGAGGCAGCGCAAAGCCGTTTTCTATATGCGACAAAATGGGTTTTACCTCGATGCCGCCCTGGCATGCGAAGCCATTATAATTGGCATAAAATGGTTCGGGAATGATCACTTCGTCGCCAGGATCAAGGCAGGCCATCATAGCTATGGTAATAGCTTCTGATCCGCCGGTGGTTACAATTATATTTTCAGGGCTGATGTTATATCCCAGTTTATTATAGTATTCAACTAATTTTTTGCGGTAGGATAAAGTACCTTCAGACGCCGTATAGGCCCAAACTTTAAAATTGATATGCTTTATCGCATTCAGCATACCTTCAGGCGTTTCAATATCAGGTTGGCCTATGTTTAAATGGAAAACCTTTTTTCCGTGCATCTTAGCCTTGTCGGCATAAGGTGTTAACTTGCGTATTGGCGAAGCGGGCATTTGCTGCCCTTTGTGCGAAATTTTTGGCATGGGACAAAATTAAGTATTTTAGTCCGAAAGTCGGAAAGGTCCGGAAGTCCGGAAGAAAAATGACATAAAACCAAAAAAGACACAGTTTAGCGTGTCTTTTTTGTAAACTTTCTTAGCCCTCTCCTTTGGAGAGGGTTGGGTGAGGATTGAAGTTAATTACTTCCGCTGGCGGTCGCTGCCTTGGCAACAACTTCACCCACAATTATTAAATTTTTTACAGGTGTTTTTGAGTTTGACGTTACCACGATAGTTTTGGTAAATGGTGCGGCATAGGCTGCATTATAGGTGATCTTGATAAAACCTGATTCGTTGCTTTTTACAGGTGTTTTGGTGTAATCAGCTATGGTACAACCGCATGTTGGCCTAACATCAGTTAAGATCAAAGGTTCCTGGCCTATATTGGTGAAAGTAAAAACGGTGGTTACCGGTGTTCCCTGCGGAACTTTTCCGAAATCGTGTTTTTCTTCGTTGAATTTAAATTCAGCTTTTTGACTATCTTGTGCGCAGACAACAGAAGTTGTAAAGGTAAAGCCGATTACAGCCGCGCAAATCATTAATATTTTTTTCATATGTTTCATTTGATTTATACAAATATAAAAGGTTTAACGCAAACCTGAAAACTATTCGTTAATCTGAATGTTTTATATGTAGAATTGCCAATTACAAAATAGAATTTTATAATTTTACCGCATCAAAAAATTAAATATGCCCGAAACTGCTTTACATGCAAACAGCAAGGTTATTAATGCTGAGCTCAGTTTTGAAGATTTTAAAAAGATCGTTATCAACGATTACCGTATTGGCTTTGAAAGCCGGCAGGCCAGTTTAATCGGTCGCCGGGAGGTACTTACGGGTAAGGCCAAGTTTGGGATATTCGGCGACGGCAAGGAAGTTGCCCAGCTGGCTATGGCCAAAGCTTTTAAAAAGGGCGACTGGCGGGCTGGTTATTATCGCGATCAGACATTTATGTTTGCTACCGGGATGAGCAACCTGCAAGAGTTCTTCGCCCAGTTATATGCTTATCCTGATGTTGAAAAGGATCCTGCATCAGCCGGGAGACAAATGAATTGCCATTATGCAACACGCTTTGTAAATCCCGACGGCAGCTGGGTTAACCAGGCCGAAACCATGAACTGTTCGGCTGATATCTCAACTACCGGCGGTCATATGCCACGGTTGCTCGGATTGGCTTACGCGTCAAAACTTTACAGACAGAATAAAGATCTTGAATATCTGAAAAAGTTTTCCATTAACGGGAACGAGGTTGCATTTGGCACTATAGGAAATGGCTCAACGTCCGAAGGGTTATTTTTCGAAGCTTTTAATGCCGCTGGTGTCCTTCAGGTTCCGATGGCTATTTCTGTTTGGGATGACGCTTTCGCCATTTCGGTACCGGCGAAACTGCAAACTACAAAAGAAGATATCTCTGAAATTTTGAAAGGATTTCAGCGGGAAGCGGATACTAACGGTTACGAAATATTTAAAGTTCGCGGCTGGGATTATGTTGCACTTTGCGAAACCTATGAACGTGCTATAACGATTTGCAGGAATGAACATGTGCCGGTACTGATCCATGTTACCGAAATGACACAGCCGCAAGGCCACTCAACCTCGGGCTCGCACGAGCGTTATAAAACTAAAGAGCGCCTTGCCTGGGAAGATGAGCACGACTGTTTGCTGCAGATGCGCAAATGGATGATCGCCTCGGCCATTGCTACAGAACCCGAAATGGACGATCTGGAAGCAAACGCCAAAAAATATGTAAGAGATTGCCAGCGCCAGGTTTGGAATGAGTTGTGTGATGGCATCCGCCTTGAACTAAACGATGCAGCCAGGTTAATTGATAAACTTGCTGAGCATTCGGCGGTGCAGGCAGCGTTGAATGATGTTGTTGCTGAGTTACGCGAATGTGTTGACCCGGGAAGAAGAGATGTTGTTGCGGCAATCCGAAAGGCACTCCGGCTTACCCTAAGGGAAAATAGCCTGCAGAAACAGCAATTGATTAACTGGCTTGAGGAGGAAAATGTTAAAAATGCAGCGCGGTACAATTCAAAGCTATTTAGCGGATCGCAATATTCGCCGTTGAGCGTAGAGCACGTTCCGGCACGTTATTATGAAGATTCAAAGCATATCGATGGCCGCGAGATTTTAAATGCTTGTTTTGAAGCCAATTTTGAGCGTGACAAAACTATTGTAGCCTTTGGCGAGGACGTGGGTGCTATTGGTGATGTGAACCAGGGTTTTGCCGGCTTGCAGGGTAAATTCGGCGATTTGCGGATAACAGACACCGGCATACGCGAAGCCACGATAATAGGGCAGGGCATAGGTTTGGCTATGAGGGGATTAAAACCGATTGCTGAGATTCAATACCTTGATTACCTGCTTTATTCTATTAATGTTTTAAGCGATGACCTTGCAACTTTAAGTTACCGCACCTTTGGCGGGCAAAAGGCGCCGTTGATCGTACGGACACGCGGGCACCGCCTAGAGGGGATCTGGCACTCAGGATCGCCGTTAGGGCTTATCCTTAATTCAATGCGCGGACTGCATATTTGCGTGCCACGCGATATGACGCAGGCTGCAGGTATGTACAATGTGTTGCTGCGCGGTGATGAACCTGCCCTGATGATCGAATGCCTTAACGGGTATCGTTTAAAAGAAAGACTTCCTGCAAATGTGGGCGAGTTTACGGTGCCACTAGGTAAGGCGGAGATTTTGAAGCATGGAACTGATATTACTGTTATTTCATACGGGTCAACCCTTCGGATAGTGATGGAGGCAGCAATAGAGCTTGAGAAATTGGGTATTAATATTGAAGTAATTGACCCCCAGACTTTGTACCCTTTTGATATCGATAATGTTTGCGGCACCTCTTTAAAGAAAACAAGTAAGTTGCTTATTGTTGACGAAGACTTGCCGGGAGCTGCATCGGCGTATATTTTGCAACGGGTAATTGAAGCGCAAAAGGGCTATTATTCACTTGATGCGCAACCCCGTACCCTTTGCTCCAAGGAGCACCGCCCGCCATACGGATCAGATGGTGATTATTTTAGCAAGCCATCGTTGGATGATATCATTGAAGCAGTTTACACGTTGATGAACGAGTCTGACCCGCAAAAATACCCATCCATTTATTAACTGCCATCTCAGTGAAATGAGTAACTGAGTTGGTCATTTTCTAAAAATAAAACAGCGTCCCGGTTTTTTACCGGGATTTTTTTTGGGGTTATAATTGGGTAGATAATTTTTTTCTTAGAAGTGAAAGTCAATGATTTTGAAATTTTAGATGATAACATATAATAAATCTCTTTTTTTAAAGTTATTAACATAACAATTTGTCATATTAAATAAAAGTAACTTTTTATAAGTTATATTTTATATTTCAAATTAAAATATTAACTATAAAAAAATAGCTTCAGATTTCTAAAATTTAATTTTTAGATGCGGAAAGTAGAACCCTAATTCTACAAGTAACGTAAAAATGAAAACTATTTAAAACTATTGATTTAACCCCTGATAAAAAATGAAGAAACATTTTGTTGGCTTGCTATGTATTTTACTGGTAATTGCAATTACATCTATAAGCTGGAAACCGGCTAGTGCGTTTAAGGCAAAGAGCTTTTCTAAAAATTATGCGGCCAAAACCTTTTCCGCAAGCGAATTGCTTGAAAAATATGTGGATAATATTTATGAGTCATCCCGTTTGGAAGAATCAGGTTTAGCTTTTAATGTTTTTAAAAAGGCAATTACAGGTTTCCTGGATTTAAAAGCAGCTGACAAACTTCCTCAACAAAGTTCAATTTTGACAGTAGTTGATTTTACCAAATCCAGTTGTGAAAAAAGGATGTGGATTATTGATGTAGTAAATAAGGCACTGGTATTACATACCTGGGTTGCCCATGGCACGCGGAGCGGTGATGATATACCCAACCGTTTCTCGGACAGGATAGATTCAAAACAAAGCAGCTTAGGTTTTTTTGTAACAGATGATATTTATTACGGGCATCACGGTCGCTCATTAAAATTGGATGGCATGGATGCAGGGTTTAATACCAATGCACGCACCCGGGAAATTGTGGTTCATGGAGCTGAATATGTAAACCCCGGAATTATAGAAAATAAGGGCCGCCTGGGCCGCAGTTTTGGCTGCCCGGCAGTTTCAACCGATGTGATCGATCAGGTGATTGACACGATACAAGGCAAAACAGTACTGTTTATAAATGGCGACAGCAAGAAATATAATTCACGCTATCTTGATGAGCAAATGGCCGCCAGTTATATTTCATCGGATGCAACCAGTAATATAACGGCAAGCCTTTAATCTCCTGTTTTAAGACTGTATTATTATTGAATCCTGTAGCCCGGTTTAATTTGAACCCGGTTGCAGGATTTTTTGTAAATGGTCATATAACACAATATCAAGGCCGTACACATCATTTCTGAATTGGAGCTTGCCATCTTCGTCTGCCCAGCAGGTCACGTAAGTTATATATACCGGTGTTTTTTTAGGCAGGTAAATGGTAGTTGGATCGGAGTTGTCCTGCTCCATATCATCAGATATCGTTTTAAATTTATCGCCGTCTCCAAATAAATTTTGAGCAAGCCCCTTAGGATCACCCAACCGGATACATCCATGGCTTATAGCCCTCATTTTTCTGTAAAATGCAGATTTTACCGGAGTATCATGGAGGTAAACATTACTTTTGTTGTTAAAAATAAACTTTATCAGGCCCAATGAATGGGATGAACCGGGTTTCTGTTTAAAATCATAGGGTAAGTTTTCCTTAGTAATGTTAGTCCAATCAATATCTTCAGGATTATCTACTAATTTATCGTCTTTGTAAACATCAATATTGTTGTTCTCCAGGTAAAATTTGTCTTTGGCGGCCTGAACTATTATTTCCTTATTCGCAATGCTGCGGGGGATATTCCAAACCGGGTTTACTTCAACGCCATAAATTAAACTGTTTAGCAAAGGCGTTTCATGGTCACCTGGTTTATCCACTTTGCAGGTATCATCGTAGGCCGACAGCGTGTTTTTGTTGTCAACGTTTCGGCCCTGACCAACACAAACTTTCATTTTTAATACCGATTTTCCGCTGTCAACTACTGTCAGCATGTAATCAGGTATATTTACAATTACGTATTTATCTTCCAACGGTTTATTTCTCCAGCGCAACCGTTCCAGGTTAACCAGGATCATCCGTTTGCATTCTTCACCTGAAAAGCCTTTTTCCTCGTAGTTGTTTTTCAACGCCTTTTGGAGAGCGATATATTGCGGATCTTTTGGCTGCAGGCCTTCCAGGTAACTTTGCATATCGCTTATGTGAAATACAGCCGACATCGATGAATAGTCAGGCCGTTTGGTTGCTGTATAGTAGCGTTGGTAAATATATTTAGGATTGATAACTCCATATTGTAATGCATTGGAGTAGTCTATCATTGAGTTGGCCGCCGATATTTCCAGTTCCGCTATGGCGCGATAGGCTTCGTCTATCGTTTTTACCTGGCTTTTGCTATTGAGTTTTTCAATTGCTGACTTGAGGTCATCCGCATGGAAAATTTCAGGGCTAAGGCCGTGTTCAGTAGCGTGCATCAAATAATCATCATACGCTTTTGACAGGTCGCCATTAAATAAATGGTTTAATACAAAAACAGGTTCATAATGATTGCTGCCGTACCACTCCGAAATTACGCCGGCATGCGTGAACTTTTGCTTTTCGGTATTAAATACCTGTTTAAAAACTACCTGGTAACCTTCGGGAGTAAAATCCTTATATAGTTTATTGTGCGTTATTTTAAAAAGGATGTTTGCTGTTTCTGAACGCTTTTTTTTACAACTCTGAAAAGTGATGATAAAGGCAGTGAGAGCAAATAATAGGAGAGGAGCAGCAATTTTTCTGGCCGCAAAAAGTTTAATCATAATAGTTATTCGCGATAAATATACGGCAATCCTGTTTTTCTTTTGCTATTACATCAAAATAGATTTTGCTACTTTTGAAAACATTACCATCCCGTGATTTTTGAATATTTACCATATGAAGCTAAATAAGATAACAGCGAAAAGGTTTTTGCCTTTTGTTTTTGTGACAATATTGTTACCATTTACTGGTGCCTTTGCACAAAAGTATTCCCCCGTAAATCCGGGGGCATCTGATGGTGTAAAAAAAACTTTAAAACTGTTGTATGATATAAAAGGTAAATATATCCTCTCAGGTCAGCAAAATTACAACAGCGATCCCGATACATTTTCTGACAGTGCAAAAGCTTTTACGGGAAAATACCCTGCTATCTGGGGTTCTGATTTTATCAATTGGGGCGATAAGGATCTGGGTCCGAAAATAGTTGATGAAGCAATAAGAAAATCAAAGGAAGGCTATTTAATTACCCTGATGTGGCACGAGGGTAAACCCACGGATAACCCGCCCTATGAGTTTTCCAAAAACGTAATTGCCAAAATGAGCGATGAGGACTGGAACCAGCTGGTTACGCCGGGTACCGATTTGAATAAAAAATGGCTCGCCCAGATTGATGTAATTGCCGGTTATTTAAAGCAGTTGCGGGACGCAGGTGTTACCGTTTTATGGCGCCCGTATCACGAAATGAATGGTGTTTGGTTTTGGTGGGGTAATAAAAAAGGAGAGAACGGCATTACCAGGTTATGGAAGATGATGTACGACAGGTATACCAATTATCACCACTTAAATAACCTGCTGTGGGTTTGGGGGGCAAACGGCTTACGGGATATTCCGTTTGATGAGGCTTATGAATATAAGGACTATTATCCAGGCCCTAACTATGTGGATATTTTAGGCGCTGACGTGTATCATTTTGATTATGAGCAAAAGGACTATAACGACTTGCTGCAACTGGCTAACGGGAAACCGATTGCGCTTACAGAAACCGGCGAACTACCCAAACCCGAGATTTTAGGCGTTCAGCCGCAATGGACCTGGTTTATGGTGTGGACAAGGTGGCTGTGGACCGATAACACCCGCGATAGGGTTAAGCAGGTATATAATATGCCACGTACGCTTAGCCATGATGAACTGAAAGTAAAACTCGACTCATTAAAAATAAAAAAATGAGTGCAGGACCCGAGGTATGGCTGCGCGGGCCTTTGGATGACGTACCTGCCTTATTACAACCTGTTGCACATGCGTTACTACAGGCCAGGGAGGAGATTGGTCTGCTAATGGCGGGTTTTCCTGATAATTTATTATGGAAAAAACCTGCGGGGCTTGCTTCTCCGGCTTTTCACCTGCAGCATTTGACAGGTGTGCTCGACAGACTTTTTACTTACGCAAAACAGGAGCAGCTAAGCGAACGCCAACTGACTAATCTGAAAGGGGAAGGAAAACCTGTTGACAACTTTATTTTTACTCATGACCTGGTGATTGCATTTGACGAACAGGTTGAGACAGCCATCGCCCAACTAAAAAATACTGATGAAACTACGTTAACCGAAGCCAGAGGAGTGGGACGGGCGTTGCTGCCTTCAACGGTTATCGGTTTGTACGTTCATGCAGCCGAGCATACAATGCGACATGCCGGCCAGTTGCTGGTTACGGTGAAAATTCTAATGGAAAGAACCTGACTAGTAAAGTACGTGCAGCACTTCGTTTAAACTAAAGGATTTAAAAGTTACGCTCGCTTCCGGATGTTTGTTTTCAGGATCGTATAAAAATGTTTCAATTCCAAGTTCCGTAGCGGCTTTAATCTCCGATTCCGGGTCATCACCAATAACCAACACTTCGCCGGCTGTTAAATCATGCCTTTTCAAAATATCCGCAAACACGTCTTTTTTAGTTTTATTTGATAATTCGGGGTCAACAATGTGAATCTCGGCAAAGTCTTGCTCAATACCCAGCATTTTAACTTTACTCCATTGTAGTTTTGTAAATCCGGTGGTTACAAGGATTTTTAATAACGCCGATGACCTGATCTGCGCATAGTCATCGAAGGGCTGCATGGGGAGGTCATAGGTTATTTCTTTTAACAAATTGTTGCCTTTATCCTTCAAAGCATCACCGAAGTTATATTTATCGGCAACCAAATGATATGGTCGGCGTGTCAGTTCATCCTTAGCGTCCAGTTTTATTTGTTCAGTTAAATGATCTGCTACATCTATTAAGCTAAATATTTCGCCGAAGAGGTTCCCCTGGATGGAACTAACGGGATATATGGTATTGTCGAGGTCTAAAATTAAAGCTTTTTTCATATGGGATAGAACAACCTGACGAAGATACAACTTACTCCTGATTTCTTTTAAAGCGTCGTCTGCACCTGATTATATTTACTAAAAATTGGGAAGACAAATGATGCCTAAATATAAAACGCCCGGCAAACTTTAATAACCGGGCAAATGTTATAATATAAATAATGGTTTTTGAATTTCAATAATCAGGATCCTTTAAACGAATTAATAAACTTATTTATCCTGATCTTAAAGTGAAACTTGTACAAGTAGGCCGATAATAAAAAGATCATCAAATGGTTTCAGTTTATTTAGTTTAACAAGCCTTATGTTTTAAACAAAATTCAATAGTTTTCTTTCGCAAATTTATTTTTCGTTACTGACCTGATGATATCAAACATGGCATGTACAGTAGCACCGATCTCTCTCCCAAGGCTTCTTTTGGCCAACTGTTTATCGCAAATGCTTTCATCCCAGGGCTTTATAAAATGGTTTAAATAGTATTCATCCTGCGGGTTTACCAGTATCTCAATTTCATCTTTCCACTCATAATTCACGGTAAGTATGCTTGCATGTGTACGTTCCAGTATTTTAAACCCGATAGATGTTTTGGGCAGGTAGTAAAGAAAAACTTCGCCAAAATCCATCCATGGAGTAAACTTTAAAACTTCCTTATCATACAATACCAATTTATCGTCAATGTCCTGTATTACCCAGCGGTGCGACTGTTTCGGGGCAATATATTCACCTAAAAGCGACGGGGTTTCCATATAGCCCATTTTTGCCACACGGGCTTGTTCTTTCACAAACTGGATAGGGTCGTCCACATGCTCCAATACGTGGCGGCAGATCACATAGTCAAATTCTTTATCTTTAAATGGCAGGTGCTCACCATCTGCCTGCATGAATTTTTGTTTTTTATACAATTGCAAATCTCCGGAACGATGCGTATTGTCATCGACATATTTATCTACAACAATACGGGCTCTTTTATCGGGATGGTTGCCGCCACCTACTTCCAAAACATTATAACTCCTTTTTATAAGGAGGTCATCCATTGTTTTTGGGGTTCTGATCTTCATATTATCTTATTGCTTTTCTAAAATTTTTAAGGGGGTTAAATTTTAAGAATGCACGCCCCGGTACATTTTATCTTCTTTATTTATTGTATTATACGGTAATTTTATAAATAAGATACAAATAACATGCAAAAATACTGGCGCAATAAGTTTTTTAATGCTGTTCTAATTTTATCCTGATGAGTAAAGAAAATATTAGCGACCTGGTAAAGT
>NZ_CAIWNH010000543.1 GCF_903913935.1 uncultured Mucilaginibacter sp. | reverse complement strand
TTGAAGCGTTTAAAACCGGCTGTTATTATTGAAGTACTTATACACCTGCTGTTTTGGGCGTTTATTACGCTTATCCCATACCTTTCAGGGCCGTTTGGTGGTTCATCACATCGCTTTTGGTTTTCGCCATGGAATTTGGTTGTTAACAATGCTTTCCTGGCTGTTCAGTTTTACCTGAATGCCTTCTTCCTGATCCCGGTGGTTTTGAATAAGCATAAAAAAATCCTGTTATATTTTGTTCTGCTGCTTATCGCGTTTATTACGATAGATTTCATCATTATCCAAATTCAACCGGAGATGCCGTTTCACAGGTTTCCTGATGAGCATGGCATCCCGACAAAGCCTCCTTTTTTCCTGAGATTTAACCTTTTGCCACTGATAGCCATTACGGCAGCCGGTTTTGCTTACCGCTACCTGGCAGATCAGTTCAGAACGATTAGTAAAGAGAGGGAAATTGTTAATGAAGCACTAGTATCTGAACTAGCCTTCCTGCGCTCGCAGATCAGCCCGCACTTTATTTTCAACGTGATTAATAGTGTGGTGGCACTTTCGCGTTTAAACCCGGCATTGGTTGAGCCTACCCTCATACAACTTTCAAAACTGCTGCGTTACATGTTGTATGTGAGCGATGCAGAAAAAGTAACATTGATCAGCAAGGCCGATTACCTGAACAGTTATATCGAGCTGCAAAAACTGCGTTTCCAGGACCAGGTTAAAGTAAACGTAAATTTCGATATCGGCGAACCCGAAAAAACCATTGAGCCTATGCTGCTGATCCCTTTTGTTGAAAACGCCTTTAAACATGGTATCGGAGATGTTGCCGACCCCATAATTGATATTCGTTTAAAATCGGATAATAAAATACTGGCATTCAGCGTACAAAACGCTTTTAACCCGATCGAACCAAATAAAGATGAAGCCCACGGGATAGGGTTGCCCAATGTAAAAAGGCGGCTTGAGTTGCTTTACCCCGGCAAACACAGCCTGGCTATTAACAAAAAGGGGAATATCTATAATGTTAACCTGCAAATACAATTGAAATGATGAGATGCCTGCTAGTTGATGATGAAACCCTTGCGCTTGATCTGCTGGAGGATAATTTAAAATACGTAAACTATCTGCAGGTTGCCGGGCGCTGCCGCACAGCAGGCGAAGCGATATTATTTTTACAAAATGAAGAAGTTGACCTTTTGTTTTGTGACATCCAGATGCCCGGGTTCAATGGTCTGCAACTGGTAAAGAGCCTGGTAAAAAAGCCCATGATCATTTTTGTTACCGCTTATGAAAAATTTGCCATCGACGGTTTTGAACTGGATGTAATTGACTACCTGGTTAAACCGGTACCATTGGAGCGTTTTTTAAAAGCATGCCAAAAAGCCTATATGTTGTTTGAACTGAACAGGAAATCCGTAGAAAAGGAGCCTGTTAAACGGCCATATATTTTTGTACATGCGGATTATAACCTTATAAAGATCAATTTTAGCGATATTGAATATGTTGAGGGTTTGAAGGACTATGTAAAGATAAACCTGGTTAACCAGCCGAAACCTCTTTTATCCCGCACAAGTATTAAAGCGCTCGAGCTGCAACTACCGGCTGAATTATTTTTCAGGATCCATAAATCATACATTGTAAATATTGATTTTGTGCAGCTGATAAGGCGCGGCAAAATAAAAACAGCCAACGCTGAATTACCATTGAGCGACAATTACCGGGATGTGATCCATAAAATGATCGGAAAAGAAACTGCATAATGCCGGAATTCATGGCGTTCGTCTGCAAATAGGCCTCATTTATCTCATTTATTTCCCGCCGTTGTAAACATGCTGCACTTTCGTCCGGATAGAAATTAACCGGATGAAGAAACTGATACTTGTATTTTTATTTACCGGGTTCGGCTGCACTGCATTTGCACAGCAAACTCAAAAAATCCTCGACAAAACCAATATCGACCATTTTTACACCTGTTCGCTCGATCTGTTGCTGGATACTTTATCCATTAATTATCATCTGAACATTGTGTTTGAGCGGGACTCGGTGAGTAAGTTTGATATCGCTGAACACTTCTTTAATGAATCGCTCAAATCCGTATTGAACAAAATTTGCAGTGATAATTCACTTCATTACTGGATGGAGTCGGATGGCACCATCTACATCCTGCAAAACACCGACGACCTTGCCCGGCTTAAACAATTAAACCGGCTGAAGCAAACCAGGCTGGGCAATGTAAAGCCACTGATTGAGGAACCCAAAGCGCCGCCGATGCATTATCTATTTAGCATAGGGGGTAAAGTAATTGACCAGGCAACAGGCGAATCGCTGCCCGCAGCTACGTTAAGGATCCGCAACACCAACATATCCACTTCAACCAATACCGATGGTAATTTTACCTTGTTTAATATCCCCTCGGATACCTGCGTAATTGAGGCTTCCTTTTCAGGCTATCAAACCGATTATATCCAGCTGAAGGCCAAAAACATTAATACCGAACTGGTATTCGGCATGTTTAAAGCGTTAAACACCTTGAACGAGGTGACGGTTCTGGGCAAAAAAAGCGGTGTAATGAATACTGACACTAAAAAGGTGGGCGTATTACAGCTAACGCCAGCCAGTTTGGACAAGCTGCCGAATATAGGCGAAAAGGATATTTTACGGGCCTTTCAGCTGATGCCGGGGGTTAGCGCCACCAATGAATCTTCCTCAGGCGCCTATGTACGCGGTGGTACGCCCGACCAAAACCTGGTTGTTTTTGATGGGTTTACGATTTACCAGGTAGATCACCTTTACGGCTTTTTTAGCGCATTTAACAGCAACGCAGTTAAGGACGTACAGTTGTATAAAGGTGGTTTTTCGTCCATCTACGGCGGAAGGCTCTCCAGCGTTACCGAGATCAACGGCAAAGACGGCAACCATAACCAGGCTAGTTTTGGTGTTGATCTGAGTCTATTAAGTGTAAACGCCTTTGCCGAGCTGCCCTTAAGTGATAAATCATCATTGTTGCTTGCCTTCAGGCGGTCGTACCAGGGGCCCTTGTACGATAAAATATTCAAGCAGTTCAATACTTCAACAGTACAGGGCGGCCCTGGCGGTGGTGGTCCGCCGGGCGGCGGCCCTCCGGGAGGAGGCGGCTTTGGAGAATCAACAACACCAGCCTCTCACTTTTACGATGCTGACGTGCGGTATAATTATCGCATGAATAAAACCAACTCGTTTACCTGGAGTTTTTATAATGGAGAGGATAAAACAGACAACAGTAGGGCATTGCAAATACCCTCATTTTTAAGCTCAACAACGGGTAATATCAACATTACAGACTATACCAAATATGGTAATACCGGCAGCAGCATCAAATGGTTCAGCCAGTGGAATAAAAAGGTGCATTCAAATACCTATATTACTTATTCCTCCTATTTTAATGACCGGGTTCGTTCAACTTCAGGCACTTCAACAGATAGTAATGGCAATACAACCAGCTTTGCTAACGGCACATCCGAAAAAAACAACCTGCAGGATATAGGCGTAAAGTCCGAATGGGAATGGCAGATAAATAATAAGTATAAATTGTTGTATGGTGGTTTCGGAAATTTTCAGAAAATTAATTACGGCTATATCCAAAATGATACCAGTACTTTAATCAACCAGCATAACAGCGCATTTTCCGGCGGCACTTATGCCGAACTGGAAATTGAGCCAACTGACAAACTACATTTGCAACCCGGTATTCGTGATACATGGTTCCAGCCAACAGGCAAGTTGTACGTGGAGCCGCGTTTATCTGCAAGCTATGTTATTAATGAAAATTACACGCTGAAGGCCGCTACCGGGGAGTTTTATCAGTACATGAATGAGGTTACCCGGGAGGACATTGTAAACGGCAACAGGAGTTTCTGGGTATTATCCAATAACAGCAATATTCCGGTGAGCGAAGCAAAGCACTATATGGCGGGTATCAGCTACGAAAACGATAAGTTTTTGATAGATGTGGAGGGGTATTACAAAACGCTCTCCAACTTAACCCAATATACCATCAGGCAAACAGGAATGGGGCCGGGAACCGTCAGCTCTGTTGAGCAGGATTTTTATACCGGCACGGGTAGGGCAAAAGGAATAGAAATATTGCTGCAGAAAAAATTAGGAAATTATACAGGATGGCTGAGCTATACACTTGCTGATGCTAAAAACAAGTTTTCCATTTTTGGCAATAACTACTATCCGGCAGACCAGGATATAAGGCACGAATTTAAGGCCATCAATATGTACCATTATTACCGGTGGAATTTTTCGGCCGTATTTATTTTCAGTACCGGGCATCCGTATACTGCGCCACTGTCAAGCTATACCATCACCTCGCCTGATGGCAATACGTCAACCGCCTTTAATATCAGCGGCAAAAACGCCTTGCGTTACCCGGATTACCACCGGCTCGACCTTTCAGCCACCTATGACCTGATCAAAATAAACGGGAATAAAATTGGCAGTATCGGCCTGTCGCTTTTTAATGTTTATAACCATACCAATATTTGGTATCGTGAATACCAGCTGCAAAATTATGCGGCTATTACCACCGATGTTAATTACCTGGGCTTTACGCCAAATATTACACTAAGCTTAAGATGGAAATGAAAAGAAAACTATTAAACCGGATACTGCTTTTATGTTTCGCTGTGATAATCATATCAGCTTGTAAAAAAGAAAGCACAGGCAGCAGCAGTGTTTACCTGCCTGTAGTTGAGGGCTACCTTATGCCGGGGCAGGCGCTGAGCATAAAACTCTATCAGCAAAAGTCGCTCACCGATACAGCTAAATATGGGGCTGCAATAAGCGGCATGCAGGTTTATGTGTCAGACGGCAGCACGAAAGTTCAGTTAAGCGAATCGCCCAAAGGCACCTATACCTACAGCGATCAAGGTTTCCTGGCGGAAGGTAAGACCTATACACTCCAATTTAATTACCTTACCTATGCCGTTTCGGCGAAAACCGTTATGCCGGGTAAACCAACCAATTTTGCAACGCAATATGGTTCGGTAACGCTTTCAAGTACAACAACTACTGATCCCAACACATCTAATACCACTATTGATAAACTGACCTGGGATAACCCCGATTCTTTGAATCATGTACTGGTTTTTTATAATAAGAATGGCGCCGATTTCCCGCTCAGCAGCTTTGGCGGAAACAGGCCTGCAAATTTCGAATTGAATACTAACCGTGCTTCTTACTACAATTTAACGCAGGCTACTTTCCCATATTACGGCCATTATACCGTTACATTGCTTCGGGTTAACCAGGAATTTATCGACCTGATCAAAAGCAATACCAGCAACTCCACGTCGCAAAATCTTACCAATATCCCAACCAATGTAGTTAACGGCTATGGGATTTTTACGGCCATGCAATCGGATACGCTTAGTTTTAATTTATTGTGATCAGTTGCTGATCACTTCGTGAACGTATCATCAAAAATATCGAACACCGAATCTTGAATAATGAATTTCGAATGGATAACTTCAACATTCGAAATTCATTATTATTAAAAAAAACCTTTTTTAATAATCCTGCTGACATAGGGCTGTCATTAACGCGTGCTTACTTTGTATAACAATTAAAAACAACAAAGCTATGGACATCATCCCAGTGTTATTAAAAGAAATGGAGCAGGAATCGGAAACCACCCGCAAGATCCTAAGTCGTGTTCCCAATAATAAATATGATTGGCAGCCACACGAAAGAAGTATGACCATAAGACAACTGGCAACCCACATTGCTGAAATCCCCGACTGGGTAGCTATGGGGCTAACCACAGACGAGCTTGATTTTGCAGCGAATGCTTATAACCCTACCCCGGTTAATAATACGGATGAATTATTGGAGCTATTTGAAAAGTCATACGCCAATGGGTATGCCCACCTGGAAAAGGCCACAGAGCCTGACTTGCTTCCAACCTGGACCATGCGAAACGGCGACCAGATTTATATGGTGCTGACAAAAGCCGAACTGATCCGTGTCTCGTTTTCCCAGATAGTCCATCATCGCGCACAATTAGGGGTTTTTCTGCGTTTGTTGGATATTCCTATCCCGGGCAGCTACGGGCCAAGTGCGGATGAGACAGGATTTTGAGAAAGATTCAAGAACAAAGAACAAGGAACCAGAAACTTGAGACTTGGGAAGTTTTAGAAACTTCGTAAATCTCAAGTTTTTCTTAATTATTTTTATACTATGAAAACTATTAAGTTGGATTTAACCCTTTCAGAAAAGCAGCAGCTAAAACAAAAGAGGGTAAAGATAAACCGACTGGCTGCGTATGCGCCGGACGAACTTAGTGCGCTGTTAAATAAAGGCAAACAAAGAGCAAGCGAGGTAGCCGCCTTAATCGCTTTCCAGAGCATACCCTCCGTAGGGCCGAAATTTGCTCATGATCTGATCTCTTTGGGTTACTACTCAATAGATGACCTTATTGATAAAGACGGCCCTGCCCTGTTTGATGAATTAGAACGAAAACAAGGCTTTTGGACCGATCCATGTGTGGAGGACCAGTTTTGGCTTGTTGTATATTATGCAAAACATCGCGGCAGCAATAAAAACTGGTGGGATTTTACTGCAGACAGAAAGGCCTATCGCACAAAACATGGCTACCCGCATGACCGGCCCGTTACTGCTTGGCATGAAAGATAGAGTCAAGAGCCAAGATAAAAGTCATCGCTTTTTGAAACCTTAATTACCTGGTTATTTTTTTTATTTTTATCTTGACTCCTGGTTCTTGACTCTTGATTCTATAAAACATGATCTATTACACCCAGCTTATTTTTGTAAAAAAAGGGTCTGAAGCAGATTTTAATGCTTTTGAAGAAAAGGTATTGCCCCTTTTAAATGATCACAACGGAAAACTGATCTATCGCCTAAGGCCGGATAAAAACAGTGTAGTCGAAATGAACGGTGAGTTGCCTTATGAAATTCATTTTGTCAGCTTTGGTAGTAAGGTTGATTTTGAAAATTATAAAAACGCCCCTAAACGCCAGGCAGCCATGGCGCTTAAAAACAACTCCATTGAAAAGGTGGTTTTGATTGAAGGTGTAGAAATATAAAATCACAAACTTACGAAGTTTTTAAAACTTCGTAAGTTTACCCGTTACTTTATTCATTATGCAACGGCAAACTAAAATAAAAGGTTGAGCCCTCGTCTTCAGCGCTTTCCACCCCAATTTTACCCTTATGCCGCTGAATGATCTCGCTGGCAAGGTAAAGGCCAATGCCAAAACCTGATATATTTCTCATTTTTTCACTCTCAACCCGGTAAAACCGCTGGAACAATTTTTCCTGGTCTTTAGGTTTAATGCCAAAACCCTCATCTTTAACGGCTACCTGCACACTGCCAGCCTGCTGTTTGCAGCTTACAATAATTTCACTTCCTTTATTAGAATATTTAATAGCATTGCTTAAAAAATTAGTGATTACCTGTCCTATTTTCTCCCTGTCGCCTGATACAGTTAAATCCTTCCCTTGCTTAAAACTGATCTTGTGATTCGGACTGATCAAAGTAGTTTCGCCTATCATCTCTTCAATTAATTTATCCAGATCAAAAACCTGAAGATTGAGCTTCAGTTTTCCGGGCTCAAGTTTCGAGAGGTCAAGAAAGCCGTGGATAAGATCGGTCATTCTGTTCACCTGCAGGTTGGCGATGTGCAGGGCATTATTAATAAATCTATCATTTGATGGCGCCAGTTTTCTCGAGAGTAATTGTAAATAAGCTTTAATGGAGGTTAGCGGGGTTTTTAATTCATGGCTGGCCATCGCTATGAAATCATTTTTCCTAATCTCATCGCGTTTACTTTCAGTGGTATCTAATATGGTGCCAAGCAGCGTTAGCGGCATCTTCATTTCGTCGTACACCAGCACCCCTTGCACCTTTATCCAACGCAACGAATTGTCGGGCCAATTTATCCTTACTTCATACAAGTATTTACCTGTTTTCAAGGCCTTGAGGTAGGCGTCGACAACAATATGCTCCATATCATCTGCGTTAACCTGGGCCCTTACATCTAAAAGGCCAAGGAATGTTCCCGCCGGATGTCCAAAAATCTCGGCAAGCCTGGGCGAATAGTTAAATACCTGATTCTGAATATTTAGTTCCCAGGTGCCGAACGCAGCGGCTTCAGCAGCAAGCCGCAAACGATTTTCGTTTTCAATGGCAGCTTCTTTGGCCATCACCTCCTCTGTAATGTCGACAACTGTATTTAATATGTAAGCAACTTCGTTCCCGCCATCGGCAATTGGGGTATTACAGCAAGACCAGTAACGAGGCTCATATTTACCGGTATTATTGCTGAGCACATCAAACCTGTAAACAGGAATCTCTATTTTTTGACCTGTTTCTACAACCCTTGTAAATACCTTTCTGGCGGCGTTCTCATCGTCTATCGTGGCATTGTCAGGAAATTCTTCAAAAAAGCCTTTGCCAACAATATTTTCTCTTGTGCGTGAAGTTATTTGCAGGTAGGAGTCACTGGCTGCTATTATTGTAAACCGGGGTATATCGCCTTTTAGCAGCAATGACCCAGGGGATTTTTCGAAAATAGATTGAAAAATATCTGCTGTGAAAGATCCGGTTATCATGGGTTAGCGTAAAATTGGGCAATAGTTAAACATACAAATTTAAATGCGAAGTACTTTAACAAACAATATTTTTCAAATAAAACTATATTTTAACATTCTTGTTTTATCATAATATGAAGAATATTTTACGTAAAGTTGTTTATAACAGCTACATTCAACCAAATCTGATGCCATGAAACAAGAAACCGAGATAGCCGCAAAAGTTAAAGGTTTTTGGCGAAAGCTCGGCCCTGGCCTGGTAACGGGCGCAGCAGATGACGATCCTTCGGGAATAGCCACTTATTCACAAACGGGTGCCCAATTTGGTTATGGCCAATTATGGACAGCCCTTTACATGCTCCCTTTAATGATCGCAGTTCAGGAAGCCTGCGCGCGGATTGGGCTGGTAACAGGTAAAGGGATAACTACCATTGTTAGGGAGCGATATAGCAAGGGTGTTTTATATGCGGTTGTTGGGCTGGTTGTTGTAGCTAATACCATTAATATTGGCGCGGACCTCGGCGCCATGGCGGCAGCCGCGCAATTGCTGATTCCTGCTCCATTTATTTTGCTCACCTTATTTTTCACCAGCGTAATTTTATTGCTCGAAGTATTTACCAGTTACCGGGTGTATGCAAAAATATTGAAATGGCTGGCGCTTACACTGCTGGCCTATCCTATCACTGTATTTATTGTAAATCAGCCCTGGGTGACTATTCTAAAAGCCACGGTTATCCCCCACTTTGAATTTTCTTTTGCTTTTCTTTTCATAATCACAGGCGTTTTAGGTACTACAATTTCGCCGTACATGTTTTTTTGGGAATCCTCCCAGGAAGTAGAAGAAGACAAAGAAAAAAAATTAATTAAAAAAACGGGAAAACCGTCGATCAGTGCATTTATCGTCAACAAGATGCGATTGGACAATTCTTTTGGAATGATCTTCTCAGAATTTGCTACATGGAGCATTATTGTTGTTGCCGCAACTGTGCTGCATAATAGCGGGGTAAAAAATATTAATACTGCCGCGGATGCCGCAAAAGCTATAGAACCGCTGGTTGATACTTTTCCCCATGCCGGATTTTTATCGAAGTTGATTTTTTCGATTGGCATCATTGGCCTGGGTATGCTGGCCATCCCTGTACTTTCAGGCTCAGCAGCCTATTCCGTGGCAAACGCGTTTAACTGGAAAGCCAGCCTGAATTTAAAATTTAACAAAGCGAAAGGATTTTACCTCATCATTATCGCGGCGACCCTTGTTGGGCTATTGCTGAATTTTATTGGTATTAACCCTGTAAAAGCTTTGGTTTACGCGGCCGTACTAAATGGCGTGGCGGCGGTTCCATTATTATTTTTGATCCTGAAAATTTCGTCAGATGAAGATATAATGGGAGAATTTAAGAGTAAGGCGATTTCGAAAACAATTCTCTGGATAACCTTTATAGCGATGGGAGCAGCGGCGGTTGCCATGTTTTATACAATTTTTAACTAAACCAATCCGGGTTGATAACTAAATGCCGGCTATGCGAAACATTGGGGCTGATTAATTTGTTTAAGCTGTAAAACAATTGTAAATCAACTTCATAAAAAAATCATGAAAATATTTAGTAAAAAATATTTAACCTTACCAGGCACCGCATTATTATTACTTTCTATGGGCTGTCACTCAGGCCAGAAAGATAGCAGTGCAATTGCTGATTCAACCAATAAGGCACAAATAGCTACCACCGATTCGGTCAACAAGGCGCAGATCAGTAGTTCTGATTCAAGTTTAAAGGCATCAAAAAGCTTAAAAGAAGACGCGTCGAAATTCCTCGTAAAAAATTACGAATCAGGCATATACGAAATCCAATTGTCAGAACTGGCAGCTACTAACGCGCTGGATCCTGATGTAAAAAATCTGGCAATTAATTTGGTTGCAGGCCATAAAGCCATCAACTCCCGGATAAGTACGATAGCCGCCAGTGCAAATTTTTTATTACCCGCCGCACTAAATGCAGACCATCAAAAGAGCCTCCAGGATTTGGGGAAATTAAGTGGTGCTGATTTCGACAAAAAATATATAAACACCATCGTGACCGGCCATGAAAACGCTGTTAGCGACTATAAGGATGCCTATAAGAATTTAAGCCAGGGCGACACTAAGACATTTGCAGGGGAAACTTTGCCAAAAATTGAGGATCACCTTGCGATGGCAAAAAAAGTTAAGGACAGGATAAAATAGCCGTTAAACGCACAAAAAGCCGGAAGTAATAAAATTCCTTTTCCATTCGGGCCATATCTTTTCGAGATCTTCTATTTTAAACTCAAAATTTTTGGCCAGGTATTTCATAGATTTCTTGACAGATCGGCCCTCCTGCATACTTTTGAGAAAATAATATTGCGCTCTCCGTATCACAAACAGACCTAGCTTATAGTCTCTGCGGCTTACCGCGCAATAACTCTCTTCGGGAAATGGCAGCTCTGGTTCTTTATGCTGGAGAAAATCAAGGTAATACTGGCAGATAGGAAAGTGGTGACTAAACAGATGCAGCACCGGGGTAACCTTTAGCAAATTATCGGGGGTATCTGGTGTTAAAATCGTAAAGTCGCCGGCAGCTTGTTCATCAAAAATTTCAGAAAGTGCATATTCAAACCCTGCCAGCTCAATTATAAAATCAGGCCAGCTTTCTTTTTGCTCCAGGTCCGCATCCGGGCGTGTTTGTTCCAAAAATGCAGGGAGTTTTTCACCAAGGGTGTTAAGCGTATAGCTTTCTGAAGGGCAGGAATCAAGGTATTGATCTGCAAAGGATTCAAACAAATCGTTACCCAGCGCATAAGCCAACGCGATGAACTGGTTTTGCAAACACGCCCTTAGCCGGGCAATATAACTGCTCCGGTAAATATTTAAATGCCGCATGGCACTTAACCTTTGGGAGTGATTTACCACTGCCTCTATCACCTTTCGGTCATCCGTTGAGGGGCTGCCTTTTATAAGCATTCCCTGCATCCAATTTTGGAGTTGGTGCAAGGTAATATTCTTGGTTTCCATTATAATATCATTAAACCGGTGGCTTTCACCATTTAAAATCATTCACTAAAAAATCAACCGGATTTGAAACTGCATCACTGCTATATTCCAGTTTTTCTGTATCCATGTTATAACCGGTCATTACACTCATATATTGTTTTGCTTTTAACAGTTCGGTATGATACTCATCAAAATCCGGGATATTGCTATCCCATTCCAGTAAAGTAGCTACGCCACCGGTAAGCTGCCAGGCTTGTGTAAACAATTTCCACACGTCCTGGACTACATTACGGTCGTGGGTATCAATAATATAGTCGCCGCAATGCTGGTGCCCGGCTATATGCATTTGCACAATACGGTTGTGCGGTAAATGGTTAATATAATGAACGGGATCAAAATCATTATTAAAAGCCGATACATATACATTGTTCACATCAAGCAGTAAACCACAGCCGGTTTCTTCGGCCATATACTTTAAAAACTCCCACTCAGGTATAGTGGATTGTTTAAAAGTAAGGTAGGTACTGGGGTTTTCGAATACAAGGGGGCGATCCATAAAATCCTGCGCCATGCGGATCCGCGAACAAATATGTTTTAATGATTCTTCGTTGAGCAAAACCGGCAGCAGATCGTGCGTGTTAAGGTTGTTTACGCCTGTCCAGCATAAATGATCGCTTATCCAAAGCGGCTTTACTTCCGCAGCAAGAGTTTTTAATTTACCCAGGTACTCCATATTCAGCGGGTCGGTACTGCCGATAGAAAGCGAAACACCATGCATTACAACCGGGTATTTTTCGGCTATCTGCCTTAAAATATGGCGGGGCCTTCCGCCGGAATCCATAAAGTTTTCCGAAATCACTTCAAACCAATCAACCGCAGGGTTATGCTCAAGGATATAATTAAAATGTTTGCTCCTTAAGCCTAATCCCAGGCCCGGGTTTGGCAGCGCATTAATTATCTTAAGATATTGATCCCTTTTTTTGATCATTGCTGTTTTAGTTGTTGTAATGGTTATGAAAAGTTGTAAAAGTTGTAGTTAAAATTTAACGATTTTAACATTTACAACCCTTACAACATTTCCAACTTAATCAACATTTTTACTCTTTCTTCCCCTCACAAAGCGCTTTTGCATGGTCTTCCGGGTTGTTGAAACCGAATGAACAACGCTTATCGCCGCTATTGCCACATGAGTCATAGGAACCCAATACCGATGTGAGCCAATTTTCAGGAGGCCCGCATTTAAAGGGTGGCTCGCCAACCGTCCGTTTTGCTTTCATCATCCTTTCCTCAAATAATTTACGGGCCAGCAGCCATACGCTCTTGCCTGTATTCTCACCCAAAGTACTGTATCGTTCAGCCGGGATAGGCACAGCACAACTGCCCTGCCAGGCACATTCGTTTGAGCCGGGGCGCATTTGTTGCTCCGAATCGCCATAAAGCCCGCAGCCACCCTGACCGTGGCAATCGTTCAAAGTCTGGCAATTATGTCGTGTAGCGGTAGCACAATACCCCGTACCTGCGCAATTGTTGGTTCCGTTACGATCATGTCCTTTGCAGGCGTTTAACCCCATGCAAACGTGAAGTTCTACCGATGGGCTGGCAGCAACGGGGGCAGCAGCCGCGCGTTCAGCCGGTGCTGGCGCGGGCGGGGTACCTCCGCAAAGTGATAAATTTGGATTATAATTTATGTTAGCCATAATGTGCCGTTTTGTTTTTATCTGTTAATGTTGTCCTTTTAAAATTTCCTTCCAGTTTATAACCCTACATCCGGCAGGTCCTGCACCCTTTGACCCAGGTAGCTGATGGTGGGATATACTGCTAAAGCGGCTGTATAAAGGTCTATAAGTTGCGATTTCGGGCTTGAAATTAACCCAAAAGGATAATCCTCAAATGTTGGCGCGGCAACATATTCTATTTCTTTCCCATCTTCATGCACCTTATATTTCAGCTTCATGATATCGCCGCAAACCGAATTAAGGATAAATATCATCGACTTATGAATGCCGAACATGAATAGCTCATACTGCGTGTTGCCCGATTTTTTGTAGCAGTTTTCAACCATTACAAATAAGTAGGTATACACCCCGTTCAAAAAGTCGGACACAGGCCGGATATGGGCCGGATAATCGGCGGTTTTAGGGTTTTCAGCCACATTAATAACAAAGTAATCGCTGATCTCAATTTTACCGATGCCGAGTTTATTAAACTGTGCATTCAATGATTTATAGTGACAATAGATCTGGGCGAATTTTTCAAAATGAGACAGTTCTTCTTTATCGAAATCATCATAATCAGGAGAAATCATTTTCTCGCAGTCAACCGAGCCATCGGGATCAAATCCTTGTGCCCCCGGGAAACCTTCGCCTTGCTCTACAATACAATGGATGGCGTGTATAGCCGATTCACGGTCCTTTACGTAAAGCAAGTCGCCGCTATCGGGCGCGTTTGTAAAATGCGGGTTATGTGCTTTATCATAATATACGGTATCAATATTGTTTTGCGCATAATAGGCATTGCCGGGCAGTAACTGCGGCGAATGGGTATTATAAGGCAAATCATTGTCTTTAATACAATCCATAATCATCTTATAAAATAATCCTATGGTTTTATAAGGAATAGGCGCCGCCAGTAGTTTTTTATCCGGTAAAGGGTCTGGACTTTCGATTTTAAGGAAAGTTACCAGCTGATCCAGCGACAGTTTTGCCCTGTTGATAGGAAACTCCGGCTCGTGGCCGGGCAAACAGGCGGGCCAAACACCTGGCGATTTACCGATCAGTTCGGGCAGACCTGCGAGCGCCTGTTTCAGGTTTGAAGAAAGTGCCATGTGCAGCATTTCCTCAATGGCTACACTCATGATCAGCGCGCCGGCTTTATTGGCGTATACCATAATCCCGGCCGACAAATCGAGCGCAATTTTGTTCGCCTCTTTAACCGGCCTGCCGCTTTTAACCAATTCCTGCACCAGCGAACCGCTGATTGAATCCTGATCGGGTACCCG
Organism: uncultured Mucilaginibacter sp.; assembly: GCF_903913935.1. Taxonomy (GTDB): domain Bacteria; phylum Bacteroidota; class Bacteroidia; order Sphingobacteriales; family Sphingobacteriaceae; genus Mucilaginibacter. The sequence continues at coordinate 1,493 of NZ_CAIWNH010000543.1, read as the reverse complement.
GTTAATGGAATAATAGGTGTAAAGATAAACGGGGATAGTAGCGATCTCAATTTCGATGGCTTGCTGTATAGCTTCGCCAAGATTGGCGGGGGTTACTTCGCTATCGGCACTGAAAAATTTACTTTGCAACATAATTTAGGTTTATAAAGGGTTATGTATGATTGATATTGGCGACTAAATATACCCAGGCAAAACGATACTTTTTGGTATTTTACACCAATGAGGTTAATGTATATACCAACACGGTTATTAGCCATATGAATAATAAAATGTTTTTTGAAATGATCAAAAAAAACTGGCTTGAAACGGTAAATATCGACACAGAAAATTACCGCCGCAGTGCTGCAATACATCATCATCTCAGCCTGTTACACAACAAATTTGGCAACAACACAACCTAATAATTATAATAATTGTTATTTTTGGCGTTTTTAAAATCATAACCAACACCATTATGAAACAATTTTTACTCATTTTTTCTCTTTTATGCTTATCACTTGCAGGGTTTTCTCAGACCACTGCTCCTAAAGACACCATCCACCCATGGACAATCCATGGCCAAAATACCATATTGATCAGCCAGAGCTCTTTTTCAAACTGGGCTGCAGGCGGCGTGAACGCCTTTTCGGGCAACGTAATTTTTGATTATGATTTCGATTACAAAAGAGGCAACTGGAGCTGGGACAATAAAACTATCCTGGCTTATGGCTTAAGCAACCAAACCGGTTTGGGCTGGCGCAAAAACGATGACCGCATCATTTTAAACTCCTTGCTGGGATATAAAGCTGCCAAATATTGGCTGTACACTTTTTATGCCAACTTCCAGACACAGCTGACCAATGGGTATTCCTACGATAGCAATAACAACAGAACCTTAATATCAGCATTGTTTGCACCCGCCTACCTAACCTTCGGACCAGGTTTTGCTTTTAAAAAATCGGATAATTTCAGGGTAAATATATCTCCACTGGCAGCAAAACTTACTTTTGTTCAAAATGATTCGCTTGCATCTGCCGGCGCTTTTGGCGTAATACCGGGCGAAAATCATCTTTTTGAATTTGGCGCCTCGCTTGATGCTTATTATAAAGTTAATATTGCTAAAAACATCGCCTTCGAAAATATTTTGAAATTATTTTCAAACTATCGCTCACAGCCACAGAATATCTATACAGATTATTCAGCGAATATTTTCATGAAAGTAAACAAACTGGTTACTGTAAATGCAGGTGTTGAATTGATTGCAGATCCCAATGCTAAAATACCTGTTACAACCAATGGTGTAACGGCATATCATTCGTTATTGCAGGTAAAACAAATATTTGGAGCAGGGCTTACCTATAAGTTTTAAGACAGATATTCCACAAGTATCAAGCCCTCTTTTCTATGACAGAAAAGAGGGCTTATTTTTTAGATAATGGCGCCTTTAAAATCTCATATTCCTCTAATAATTTCCACTCATCACCAAAAACCGTCCATTGGTCAAAAAGGTTTCG